>JANOAV010000158.1:0-22092 GCA_031411295.1 Verrucomicrobiales bacterium
GCGGGCCGCCCCTGGTGGGCAAAATAGTGGCTCCAGTAACGCCCATTCCTTGTCACTCACATCTGTCGGGTAGCTTTTTCTCATTCCTTACCCTACCCCATTATGGCCCTTTTTCAAAATTACCGGACAGGTTCTAAGACGAAGGTGGTTGCACAAATGGTGAACTTGAAAAATAGGAACTCTTAGACTTTTCAGCGGCAGATTTCAGGAGGGAAATCATTTCGCCACGAGTCACTGGAGTTTCGGCATTCATCCAAACCCGATCCGTCGGATTTTGATTGTTCATGATGCCGAGGTCGATGCATTTCTGCAATTCTACTCGAGCCCAGTGATCTATTTTACGAAAAGCAATGACGCTAGGATCATCGACAGTTCCGCCGTCTCTGTAGGCACGAATGGCTGATGTGGAGTATTTTAGACATTCCACGTTATTTGTTGGCTCTGCTAGCGTGCCACCAAGACTAATTGCGTCAGTCCCATTACTCAACGTTAGAAGCGGGTTTGAGAAATATGGGAGGTAATATCTAGGGCCGTTAATCAATCCTCTAGGAACATAAGCCATCACAGTTGCGTAATATTTACCAAGTATAAGCGGGGAAATAAATCCGTAACAATTCGGCGTCATTATGCTCTCACCGATTCCGGGTGTTCCGGCTGTTGCACGATTATGCAGGCAACCGCTAAGATGCGCAAGTTCGTGTGTTAAGCTAATCTCCAAATCCTCAATAGAACAACAAACCAGCGCCTTGGCACTGTCATAATTTTCCTTCAGGTTGGATAGCCTCCTCGGCACGTAGCTGACGATACCAGAATTTACTTCAGCAGCATTTAGATTGTGACGCACGACTACCGTGAAATCTGCCCCGGAATGCTCTGCCTCCCTATGCAATGAATCGAATCTAGATGCGCTATAAATGGGGTCTGCTTTATCCATTATCTTAATAGTTTGAGCAATCAATTCTGAAGTTGAAACACTTGCGAGTGATTGTATTGAAACAAGTCGATACCGGATAGGTGAGCCGCTTTGCCGATGCACTGCGTTCGCATATGATATGGCGGCCGCTACTGCTGCTTCAGACGAGTAACTATTGGTGGTCCCTTGGCCCGAACTAGAATCCGTCTGGATTCCAGTTGATTGGGCTATGTTGATTGCGTCTTGTGTGACCCCAACGCACAAATCAACTCGGACATCAGGGCCCATCTGCGTTTGGACGTTTGGACTCGATATTACAGAATATCCACTTGGAAAGCCTACGCGGAACGAACCAGCTACCAAAGCCGAATTAATATCACAGTTTCCGCACCCTCCTACCTGCGTTACTTCTTCCAACATCCCTGTTAGTTTTCCTGCTACCATGCTGATACGGAAATACCCGACATTGGGAATCATGGCCACTGCGGCAATAGCGCCACCTGAATTGGCCAAGACACCAATACTGCCAGGATAACCATCGAAGCTACCGGATACAGAATAGTTTCCAACATTTACTCCTAAGGCATCCTCTTTAGTGAGTCGTAAGCGCTTTGCTCCATGCTCAAATAAAGATATTGTGACCGTTGGTGATTCGCCCTCACGCAGCGCTTGGATACATCTGTCGATTTCAGCGATATCGAGCTTGTATTCGGCAGAACGTGAAACGTAAGGATTTCTGATCTTTCCGGCGAGAATGGCTGCGGCAGGTTGCTGGACTGGGGCGATTGGGAGTGCTTTGTTTGTAACCGACGAGGTTTCATTCTTCTCCCTAGGTCCGGTGAGTTTTGTTGAATTAGTGCTGACATCCTGCCCATTCCAATATTTGGAATGCGGTAAAAGTAAGAACGCCAAAATACCAAGTAGCAATAAAGAGGCAACAAGGGGCCAAAGTTTACGAGTTTTCATGTATGGGATTGTCTGGAAATAAGTTGGAAATAGGATCGAATCAGAGTTTTGTAGGGCATGGCTATCTAGGAAGTGAGGTTCCTCAATGCCGTGCCGCATTCTGCACCGTGCAGTATCCACTGCCGTGTGAGGATTTCAGACTGGCGGGGCGGTTGTTGTCGAAGCGGACGTTGATGTATTTTCCCTCAAGATTTCCGGCTCCGCTCATTTGGTGGTCTGAGGATGTGAAATTGTAGGTGACCGTCCAACTGCCGTGGCTTCCGGAGAACGAAATGGTGTTGGAGCCACCGCTGCGGGCGGTTCCTTTGCCTTGGTCGTAGGTGACGCGGCAGTCCTCGGGGGATTTCTGGAGCATGGTGCCTCTAGCCTGTGTTGCGTGAGATGAGAGGGAGGGTGGAAGCATGGGCATGGGTTGATGGGTGAAGGAAAAAACGGCTTGGTTCACGAAACAATGGTTAAGCCTGCGAGGCTGGCGAGGGCGGCTTGGCGGTGGTCGAAGGTGCAGAATTCCGTGGCTCCTAATTTAAGCGCTAGGTGGTAGAGCTTGACGAGGACGCTGGAATCGAAATAACGCATTAGAATCGGTCCCCTCTGAGGAAGTCGAGGGCTTCTTGGCTGTCTGCTCCGGTGCGTCCGCTGTAGATGGTGTGCAGCCGGGTTTCAAAATCCGGCCAAGCAGGGATGGCCTCAGCGGAAGTGCCTGATTCTGATTGCTGGAGTTCGATGAATTTCAGATAGTGCCACACCTCGCGCACAACGGCATCGGGTTGATGGCTAAGGTCTTCGGTGAGGAGTTGGAGTGTGCTCATGGGTGGATAATATGCGGGATTTGGCCGTGTGTCGAGGGCATAGCAGATGGTAGCAGATGGCAGGCGTAGGGTGGGCCGTTAGTCTAACCACAGAGAACACAAAGAACACAAAGAGGAAGAGGCGGTATCTCGGAATGCCTGTCGAGCTGAAGCCCCGGACGCCAGCGGTAATTGACGGATTCGTGTGGGGGAGGATCTCATTTTTCGTGCTCTTTGGGTTCTTTGTAGTAAAATCAGCTAAATCCGCTTATAGGCTCGGTCATCGGGGTATCAACGATGGCCTTGGGTAGGACTGCCGGAGCGGCCGCAGTGTTTCCTCATGGCAGAGAAGTTGGTGCAGGTGGAACAGGGGTTGCGGTCGTTGTAAATTTCTACTTGGACACAACCGCAATCCCAGCGGATGATTTTGGCATACGTGGGGCATTTGCCGCATTTGCAGTTCAGGGTTTCGCTACTGATGATGTTGGCCATAGATTTTTTGGTTTCTCTGGGGTGTGGTTTCGTCGGTTACGGTTTCTTGGGGTTTGCCTGCTGAATCCATCTGCGGCAATCGTCCTGCTTCGATTGGGCTGGCCATGACTACATTGGTTCACTGTTGTATTCGGGATCGGGAAAATTCCGCAGCAGGGAAATGAAATTATTTCACGAAATTTTCAGGGGTGTGGGTGATTTTGGTTGATCGAGAGGGGCTGAATCGTTAAGGATCCGATCCATGAAAATGAAGTCGGATGCTGGTCAGAATCCTGGGTTATTTCCCGCAGTCCCCCAAGTCAGGGGATGGGATCTGCGGCGATGTGGCCGGAAACGGATGTGGCGAAGGCGCGGGATTTAAATTTCATTCAGGCAGACAGCGGAAGGTTACTCTTTTGGTCCTAGTGGGACGTGGTCCATGGGGTAGCGGGTGACTTTGCCATCTGGGGTGAGGGCACCTATGCGGATGAGGACTTTTCGTTGCTCGGCTTTGGTCATGGCTTTGACTTTGGTCCACCATTCCCGGTAGTGGCGGTGGAAATCGTCGGCGTTTGTGGAGATGGGGCCTTTGAGTGGGGTTGCTTTGGGTTTAGTTTTCATGGTGTGTTTGATGGCGTTTGGGCTTTTAGGTTAGCATGCCTTCTGGTTTGAAATAACCAATGATGGCGCTGGGGTCGCGGACGGCGATCTGGATGTGCGATTTGAGTTTGATGCCAGCCCCGCTGAAGGCGGGCTGCCCCTCTTGAAAGACCCCACGAACCGTATGATACGTCGTGCCGGACACTTCTTCGAGCGTGGGAATCACTGAATTCAAAACGAAGCTATCACGCTCGCGTCGCAACCAGTCGAAGTCATGGACACCTACCGTCTGATTTTGTGGCAATGGTATGCCTTGTGCCGTGAGGAGTCCTTCGAGATCGGCGGCAGCATCGGCAAGCTCGCGAGTGTATTGGATGTCGAGCAAATCCAGGCAACCACTGAGTTGGATGATGGCTCCGAGGACGGCTGGTTGTTTGATGTGGGAGCCTTTGCGTTTCGACTGCTGCACAGCCCATTCGAGGGCGCGGCTGGGGCCGTTCTCCCAAAAGTAGATGCCCATGCCAAGCCAGTCGTAGGTGTTCATACTGGCGCTGAGTTTCAGCTTGCCCGTGAGCACGTCATTGGCCAAACGGCGGTCACATCCGTGGAAGCCGAAGACGGTGCGCTGGTAGGAAAGGAGATTCATGCGGAAATGATGAAGTATGAGTTATGAATGATGAAATCCGAATGATAAGCGATAGCTGAGTTTTTGAGGGATGTCCAGAGGAGAGCTGATTGGGGATTTCTGGAGCACGGGGGATGGCTGGAGCACGGGGGATGGCTGGAGGGCGGGTGGTTGGGAATGTGTGCATTGTCGAGATGGACGGAAGCATTGGTGGCGGGACAGGGGGGCGGGATGGATTTAACCACAGAGAAATGAGAGGACGCAGAGGGGACGGAAAATGGCGGGCGATTCAGTGGGTAAGTGGGAATTTTGGAATACCAATCTTCACTAACAGGACACTAATCCCCATTGGAGCAGGGTTCTGTTAGTGTTTCGTTAGTGGAGATTAGTGTTTTTGATGGTTCGGAGGCATGGGTGGGCTGAGGTGGGCTGAGGTGGGCTGAGGTGGGCTGAGGTGGGTGGCCGTGACGGCATTGGTTCACGGTTGTATTCGGGATTGGGAAAATTCCGCAGCAGGAAAATGGAATTATTTTCACGAAATTTTCAGGGCGGGCGGTTTTTGGGTCGTATTTGGCCACAAAGAACACAGAAAACACAAGGTAGTGGAGGTGGAGGATGGTGGAATTTGGGAACGCTGTTTTTAGTTTTTATAAAGGGATATGCTGAACTGGGAGTGGCGTGACTCCGTCCGCCATGGGCAGCACTGGAGTCAGCCATTCAGGGCGTGAGGATTCGAGTTCTGCGCGGGGGGAGAATGGCGGACAGAGTCGCGCCACTCCCAGTAAGGGGAACGCTGGCACTGTCTGGGTGATTTTTATGAAACTCTCATGTGGTGGTCGATTTTTGTTGCTAGCGTCGGGGGGGATTGGTTATGCGTGGGGCTTTGAATACAAATATGATGTCGGACGCTGGTCAGGATGAGGAATTACCCCACGCAAGCCCCTCAAGTAAGGGGTCGGGGGTAGTGTGGCCGGAAACGGATGTGGCGCGGGCGAAGGACTTGTATGCGGTGGCGATTGAGGATTTCCTGTCGCGTGAACTAACGAAGGTGGGGAGTCACGAGGAGGCGGTGGATGTGGCGCAGTCGTTCCTGCTTTGGTTATTGAGTTCGGAGCGATCTCGGCTGGCGGGGTATCGGGTGGAGCGCGGGCGGTTGCGGCATTATGTGGGGGAAATGTTGCGCCATTTTATGATGGACAGGCATCGCAAGGCGCGGGCTTGGAAGCGTGGCGGACGCGCGGTGCAGGTGGAGTTGTCTGACGAGGTAGGAGCGGTGGAGGGGCCGGCCATACGCCAATGGGATGTGGCGGTGGCGCTGAGTATCCTGAACCGCGTCGTAATGGCTCTGGAGGAGGAATGGCAGGAAAAGGGGAAGCTGGCGGAGTTGCGAATTCTCCTGCCAGCGCTGGTAAATGCCGGGGATAAGATTCCTTCCAAGGTGCTAGGGGAGCAACTGGGCTCTAAAGATAATGGAGCACGCAGTGATCTCAGCAGGCTGGGGGTGCGGTTTCGGGAGTTGCTGGAGGCGGAGGTGCAACGCACGCTTTGGTGCTGTCCGGAGGATTTGGCGGATGAGATGAATTTCGTGGTGCGGGCTTGGGCGTATGAGGGTGAGTGAGGGTGAGTGAGGGTGAGTGAGGGGTATGGCGCTGGATGCAGTCAGGTTAAGCGCCGAAACGGCGGGTAGGGCGGTGCCTCTGGCCCGCCGGGTTTCGCGTCCCGCGGAACCCACGGGCCGTCTCGGCCCTCATCCTGATCCGGCACGGTGGGCCAAGCATCGGAGCGAGACGCTCCCAGTGGCCGAGACGGCCTGTGTGGTTGGCGGGACGCCAACCACGGCGGGCCAGAGGCACCGCCCTACCCGAGAAATGTAAAATTTCCTGCTGCGGAGGGAGGGCAAATTACATAGACAAGGGGATGCCCGACGAAATTCCGCCCCCTTCCTTGCCACCCACTCACTGCACGTCCTGTGGGCGGGCCTTCGTGCGGGGGATGGCGGCTCCGGCGGGGATGTGTTTGGCTTGTTGGTCGAAGGGCGGGGTGCTGGCAGCGGAGCGGTTGGCGGCAGAACGGTTAGGGGCGGTGGCGTTCGGGAAATTTGAAATTTTGGAGGGAGCAGGACGCGGTGGCATGGGGACGGTGTATCGGGCCCGGAGGGTGAGTGATGGTCTGCTGGTGGCGCTGAAGGTGATGAATGCAGAGCAGAGTGGGGACGCGGTTTTCCGGGAGCGATTCCGCCGAGAGGCTGCCGCGCTGGAAATGCTAGACCACCCGAATGTGGTCCAGTGGTTGGATCATGGGGAGGAGGATGGGGTGCTTTTTTTGGCGATGGAATGGATGGATGGTGGAAATCTGCAAACGAAGCTGCGGACCGAGAGCCTTTCCGTGGGCGAGGCGATGGGGATTTTCCACCAGGCGGCAGCGGGCCTAGCCGCCGTTCATGATGCTGGGATGGTGCATCGCGATATCAAACCTGGTAATATTTTGCTGGGGCCGAATGGGGAGGTGAAGCTGGGGGATTTCGGGCTGATGCGGAGGCATGATCTGGATGAAGGGTCGCTCACGTTAGGCACGCTCCAAGGGGCGACTTACTACACGGCTCCGGAGCTGCTTCACGGTGGCAGGGAGGCGGATGCCCGGTCTGATATTTACAGTATGGGGGTCTTGCTCTATCATTTGCTAACGGGTAAACCGCCGACCCGGGAATCGCCCCTGGTGGCGAAGTTGGGGCTAAAGGATTGTGCTCCGCGGGTTGATAACGTCATTTCTAAGGCGATGAAGTTTGACCCCAAAGAGCGATATGCCGGCATGCCGGAAATGATGACTGAGCTGGAGGTGGGTGCAGGAGCGGGCAGGAAATGGCGTCGAAGGTTACTTGGTAGTGCCGCGCTACTGACGTTAGGATTTGCGGTTTGGCTGGGATGGAAGTGGCGGCTGGAGGCTGCGGCTCCGAGCATGAACGCCGAGGATCTGCGGGCGATGAAGCTGCCGGGAGCGGTCTTTATCAAGCCGGGACGGGTGGCGGTGCCACTGCTTACACCACCTAGTGGTGGACCGCCGCCCATCGCCATGGAAAATAGCTTGGGAATGAAATTCCGCCCGATACCAAGATCGGCCACGTTGTTGTGCATTTGGGAAACACGGATTCAGGATTACAAGACACACGCCGAAGAACTGGTTGATGGAGCACCGTGGATTGAGGAATCCAACTTTGACTTCGAAGGCGCTGAAGCGATGATTTCTCTGCGCAACCGAGAGTGGAAAAAATTTGGCGCAACCTGGCGGAAGCCGGGATGGGAAATTGCCGACGATCAACCAGTGGCAGGCAGATGCTGGATTGATGCTGCGGCCTTTTGCACCTGGCTGACGTGGGTGGAGCGTAAGGCTGGAAAGATTGGAGCAGATCAAGCTTATAGATTGCCGACCGATGAGGAATGGAGTGCTGCGGCGGGCCTGCCAGTGGAGCCGGGTGAAACTCCCGAAGAGAGACAAGAGTCATGGCCGAAATCAGCCCACGTCTGGGCATGGGGAACCACGTGGCCCCCACCACCTGAATTGGTAAATCTTGCCGGGACGGAATTACTGGATGATGGCCAATTAGAGAAGCCTTGGGATCTCACTGGGGTGAGGGACGTTTGGCCCCGCGTTGCCCCTGTGGAGGCTGTTCCGGTTTCTGCTTTGGGATTTTACCATCTCTCGGGTAACGTGGACGAATGGACGGACAGTCATTCAGGGCGCTTCAAGGGCCATTACATTATGCGCGGAGGAAATTGGGCCACTGGCACTCCGAAAGAAACGTCGCTGACGATTCGCGTAGCGGATCGCCCGGCTGTGCGTCATGATTGGCGGGGATTCAGAGTGGCGTTCCAGCCAAGCGGTGCTGAGGGGTGGCGATATGGCGGAGCACGTTGACCCCATGTCCAACCAGCCGTTTATCATCTGTTCAAGACCCGCGGATTTTGCCCCTATCCTGGCTCACACTGCGGGGACTCGCTGGTCAATTGCTGTGGTCCATCATGCTCGTGCGGGCTGATTTTAGAGAAATTACAGGAATCGTCCAGTTTGGTGGCGATAGCAGGAGGTTTTTAGTCATGGGGCTGCGATTTCTGGTCTATTTCTGCGGCTGGGGTAGCGAAATATTGACGTTGGGGGGCGTCCGAGGTAGAGGCTCGGCCATGATCAAATCCCCAATCATCTTGTTGTCTCTGGCCGGTGCCGGCATTCTTAGTGCCGAAACGTTGCGTCCTCCGGCGGTCCCGTTGGTGACGCATGACCCTTACTTTAGCATCTGGAGTGAAGCGGATACCGCCTACAGCAAATGGCCCAGCCACTGGACCGGGTCCACCCAGGCGCTTGGTGGGATGATCCGCGTGGATGGGGTGGCACAGCGATTTCTGGGGCAGATGCCCGAGGCTGAGCCGGTGGAACAGAAAAGTGTCACAGTGCATCCGACGCGCACGGTCTATGAATTTACTTCCGGTGGGGTGGGGTTGATGGTGACGTTTCTTTCCCCGTTGCTGCCGCATGATTTGGAAACGTTCGCGCGTCCCGTGACGTATGTCACGACGACGGTGAAATCGCTGGATGGCAAGGCGCACGAAGTTTCGGTGTATTTCGATGCCTCGGCCGAAACGGCGGTGGATAAGGCGGAGCAAAAGGTCACCTGGGCCAAAGTGGACGTGCCAGGGCTGAAGGTGGCAGCGTTTGCCAGCGAGGAACAAGCGGTGCTGAAGAAGGCGGGCGATAATCTCCGGATCGACTGGGGACGTTTCCTGTTGGCGGGGCCGGAATCGGCTAGTGTATCCATGAATGGCGATAAAATTTGCCGTGGCGAGTTCGCGAAGTCTGGCAAGATTTCTACGGCCGACGACACCGCCATGCCGCGTGCGGCCAAGGATCGGTGGCCGTTGCTGGCATGTGTCCAGGACTTGGGTAAAGTGGATGCCACGGCCAAGTCCGCCACGTTTCTCCTGGCCTATGATGATGGCCCTGGGGGCATTGAATGGATGCATAAGCCCCTGCTTTCCTGGTGGAAGCGCAGTGGGCTGACCATCGAGAAACTCTTGGCCCAAAGCTGGTCGGAACGCGAAACGCTGGCGGAGAAATGCGCCACGTATGATGCGGCATTGGAGAAAGAACAGATCGCCATCGGAGGCGAGAAGTATTCGCAGATTGCCAGTCTGGCTTTCCGTCAGGCGTGGTCGGCTCACAAGTTAGTGGCCTCTCCGGCGGGCGAGCCCTGGTTCTTCTCCAAGGAAAATTTCAGCAACGGCTGCATTGCGACGGTGGATGTGACGTATCCGTCCGCGCCAATCATGCTCTTGTTCCAACCGGAATTGCTCAAGGGACTGTGCACGCCCATTTGTGAATACGCCCTAGGCGGGAAATGGCCCTACAACTACGCGCCACACGACTTGGGGACGTATCCCAAAGCAAACGGTCAGGTTTATGGCATGGGCGAAAAGGACACGGACGGCGGGCGCATGCCGGTGGAGGAGTGCGGCAACATGATGGTGTGCCTGGCTGCGATTACCTACGCCGAAGGAAAGTTGGATTATGCCAAACGTTACTGGCCGCTGTTGGAGCGCTGGGCGGCGTATTTGGAGACGGTGGGTTTCGATCCGAATAACCAACTCTGCACGGATGACTTTGCGGGCCATTTGGCGCACAATGCGAATCTTTCGCTGAAGACCATCGTGGCGCTGGGGAGCTTCGGAGCCTTATGTGAGAAGGCCGGCAAGGCTGAGGAGGCGAAGAAGTGGTCCACGCTCGCCAAGCAAATGGCAGTCGATTGGCAGAGGGCGGCACAGGATGGCGACCATTATCGTTTGGCCTTCGATCAAGTCGGAAGCTGGAGTATGAAATATAACATGGTGTGGGATCGCATTCTGGGACTGAATCTGTTCCCAGCCAGTGTGGCCACGACGGAGATGGCCCACTATCGCAAGGTGCAGCAGAAATTCGGCCTGCCGCTGGATAGTCGCAAGACCTACACCAAGAGCGATTGGCTCGTCTGGACGGCTACGTTGACAGGCAAGCGGGATGATTTCGAAGCTCTGGTGAATCCGTTGTGGGATTCATTGAATGTCTCCGCCAGTCGTTCCCCGATGACGGATTGGTATGAAACGAAGGACGCCAAAATGGTTGGTTTCCAGGCCCGCAGTGTGGTCGGCGGCGTTTACATTCCGTTCCTCTATGACGCCAAACTCTGGGAGCGCTTCCGGACGGGAAAAGTGGTGCCGTAGGGTGACTTTAAGTAGTCAGGGGCTTTAGCCCGCAGGCAGGTCCGGGGCGGATTCAGGCGTCTGATTCACGGGGCTACGGCCCCTTAAAGTAGTCATCATCGCTCCGCGTGATGACCAGCGCGATTTCCCTGTCCCGCCACCGCCACGAATCACCATACGCCAGCGTCCCTGCCAGGCGCCGTTCATGCCGACGCCGTCCTGCGCTGGGCAGAGACTGGCTCCGAACTCGAATGCGCACGCTAACGTCTGCCGTCACGCGGAGCGATGACGGCTACTTTGCGAGCAGCTTTGTGGCGGGGCCAAGTCGGTTGAGCTGCTAGCCAAACCTCGGCAATGCTGATACTACAAGGTTTTGGGCCCTAAGTAAGCGCCATTCGGCTGAAGCCCGGGACTACGGTGAAGTAATCCCATCCTCACTTCTTCTTGAGGCCACTGAGATACTCCACCAAGTCCACGAACTCCTGTTCGCTGATCGTGGCGGGTAGGCCAGGGGGCATGAGGGAGATGGGTAATTTCTTGCGGTCTGAAATTTCACCCTTCGGCGTCTTGACGATGACTCCGCCGGGCGTCTTCAAGGACAACTCTGCGTCTGTTTCTCCAGCCACCATGCCGACGTAAGTGTCGCCCTTCTTGGTCTTCACTTCCCAGCCTTCGAAGCCGAAACTAATGGCCGCGTTCGGATCAATGATCGAGGCATAGAGCGCCTCCTTCGGTAACTTGCTTCCGATCTCGCTCAGCGCAGGGCCGAAGTCGATGCCTTCATCATTTACTTTGTGACAAGCAATGCAGATCTTGGCATAGACCGCATGGCCGTTGGTGACATCGCCTTTGCGCGCGATGAGTTTGGAAATGGGCGGCAGTGGGGTGTTGTTTTGACCAGTTGGCATCGGAAGCAATTCAGATGCGGCCTTCTTGATGCCCGCATCGCTGGAGGCGTTCAGCACTTCGCCTGCGGCTAGTTTGAGATCGCCTGGGAGTTCGTTTTTCTTCACGGCTTCCAACAAAAGATTTTCCCCGTTGCGGCTCTTCCCTAGTGCTTTGATGGCAGCGGATTTCATGACGGCAGTGGCCTTGGGATCGTTGATGCAATGCAGGATGACAGCAGCGGCTTCCTTGCTCTGGGAAAGGGAAAGCGTATCGAAGAGCGGGCTGACCTTGTTTTCCGGAACAGCCAAAATGGCACTGGTGATGGCATCGAGTTGCCCCATCTTGATCAACGCTTTGAAGGCGGTGGCAGCTTCCACGGTGCCAGCTTTGTTCAAGCCGGTTTCAAGCAGATGCGCCTTTTCTTCCGGCACGTTGAAGCGCTCCAGGAATGCAAAGTATTCTTTGCTGTCACGATTCCCATTCAGGAAACCAGCCACCGCTGCCTTCACGGGCGCTGCTGCTGAAGCGAAATCGAAGTCCTTCACATGCTTGATCACTTCCATCACCAATCGATTGCTCGCTGCGGCATCGGAATCGGTGGCAGAAGCACCAGAGAGGAATTTCTTCAGCGCTTGCTGACGTTGCTCCTCGGAGGGTTGGTAATCCAAGGCTCGCACGAAACGCAGTTTCTCGCTAGCAGGCAAGCTTCCACCGAGAATCTGTGCGATGTAATCCGCTGACTTCTTGGCGCGACTGATCCAAATGAGATCGCGCCCACCGGCGGTGTTCCATTTCTCACCCACCAGATCCATGTAAGCATTGAAGCAGGCTTCCCAGTTCAAGTTCGCGCCATTGCTGCATGCGGCCAGATACCATTTATCCGCGCCATCATGCTGTGTAGCCAATTGCGCCCAGAGCTTGGCTGCTTCGGGCGAAGTTAGGAAACGCAAACCAATCAACGCCTCGCGTCGCACGGCGGCACTGGGGTCTTTGACTACTTTCGAAATCAGCGGAATCAAATCCAGCTTCAGTTGACGGGCCAGACGCAGGCCAGTTACGCGAATGTCTTCATCCTTGTCAGCCAGTGCAGCATCCACGGCTTGCGCGCCCTGGCTGGTTAATTTACCCCAAGCCCACAGAGCCCGCGCGCGGAGGCGTGGGTTTGGATTGCTGGTGAATTCATTTTTGAGTCCAGATGCAATTTCATCGCCAAGCGCCTTCAGCGCCTGCCAACCAAGATAGCGCGTGGCTTCGTTCGGACTGAGTAACTGTTTGATACCTGCTTCTGCCTTCGCGTCCTTGGCGCTGGACATATATTTCCCTAACGCAACAGCAGGAGCCACACGATAAATGCGCCCCCGCTCCAGATCACCCATACCATGACCGCCGACACCGGGATCATACCAATCCGCTACAAACAAGCTCCCATCAGGCGCCACGCAGACGTCGCTGGGGCGGAACCAACTGTCCCGCGTGCCGTGTAAAATGTCCGTGACTGTGGCTTTGTAGCCGCCACCCGATTTCGTGACCGGATAACTCCGCACGATGTTTGGTCCCGCATCACAGTGAATCACTTGACCTTGGAACTCTTGCGGCAGCAGCGATCCTTCATATACCAAGATGCCCGTAGGGCTGCCCGCGCCCGTTTGCAGCAGGTTCGGCATCACGCCAGGATCATTCAGATGCCAGTGTGCGGCCTGCACTTCCTCCTCGGTCTTGGCATCGCCCTTCTGCCAACCGTTGCCTGTTAGTTCGTCCTTGTAGCCGTAGTTGCCGAATTCCATCACGAAATTGATGCGCACAGATTTGTTGCCATCGTCATCGTTATCGCTCTGCCAGATAGTGCCGAAGGAGTCCACGTTGCACTCCCAATTGTTGCGGAAATTCCACGCCACCGTTTCAATTTCCGTCAGGTCAGGATTGCAGCGGAAGACGCAGCCTTCTTGATAGGGCGTGCGATTCGGGGCGATGATGTTTCCCGCCATGTCCTTCACCGGCTGGCCGTCCTTGTCCTTCAGGGTCAGCCCGGCATTGCCGAAATTGAAATACAATTTCCCGTCGGGACCAAAATGGAAGGCATGGATCCCGTGGTCGTGCTGCGCGCCTTGGATGCCAGTGAAGAGCACTTCCGTTTTGTCCGCCTTGTCATCACCATCCGTATCCGTTAGTCGCAGAACTTTGTCGCCTGCGGAAACGATGCATTGATTCCCTAGCACGCAAACTCCGTGCGGGGAAACCACATCCTTTCCTTGATAAAAGACGGTCTGTTTCTCCGCCACGCCATCGCCATTCGTGTCCTCCAGAATCAAGATGCGATCACCCTCCGGGCGCTTTCCGTTGTGGCCACGATAGTTCACAATTTCCGCCACCCAGACGCGGCCACGGGAGTCGATATCGATGCTGCTAGGGCTGAGCAGTAATGGTTCTGCGGCAAAGGTGGCCACCTCCAATCCATCCGCCACATTCAAGGCTGCCAGCGCCTCCGCAGGTTCCTTGGCTCCACCACCGGGCTTGGGAGCAGCGATGGCCGGGGCCGTGGTCCAAACTTGAAAGACCACGGATGTGGCTCCCTGATCCGTGCCGCCTTTATCCAAGCCGCCCTTCGCCTTGAAGCGCATGGTGCCAGCAGGCACATCGTATTCGATGATGGAAGTCGCATGCGTGCCGATCCCATTGGCCACGGGCTGGCCGTTTACTATCATCGGCTGCCCTTGCGCGTTCTTGTTAATTTCCACCTTCCCCCACTGGCTGCTCGCATTCACCCAGGGAACGTCCGTCAGCTTCTTCTCGCCAAACGCGCCCGTGAGTTTCGGCTCGATCCAGTCCGACCAATCGGCCGTGAAGCCATTGCCGCTGTCGGTTACCACTAAATAAAGTTTCGTGGCTCCCCGGAGATCCACATCGATATCCACCGCGTGCCCCACCGTCTCCGTCGTTACCACATGGCTGCTCCAGAGTGGCTTGGCGGCTGAGTTGCCACCGGCACCTGAGGGCTCAGGCGCGGGTGCCTGGCCAGCAGGATGCAGGCCGGCAAATGTGCTATAAGTCAGAATGGGAACACACGACAGGATCAGTAGAGGACGAAGTGGCAGCATGAGAACAGTTGGGTAAATGATTTCCCCCTTACTGCCAGCAATCCCCGTTGGGGCAAGAAGAGGCCGTGAAATTCTGCGTATCCGGCTACCTGGCGCAGGCTAGGGCGCAGTCGTCACCGGCTGGAGTGGCGGAGTAGGGCATCATCCGTTCTTTCTGGAGGATTGCCAGTAGGGAATTCTGCCGGGCGGTGGGGGGCGGGGCTTCCAGGATTCGCGGGGGCGGCGGGTGGGGTGGCTCCGTCGGTCAAGAGGGGTCAATGCGCGGGTTTGCGCGGCAGTGCTTGCTGGGCGGCGGGCTTGGGGCCGTAAATGTAGGCGTAGCCTTTATCCAGCATCACGGTGTCGTCGTTGGGCGTGCCGATGACGATGGTGCTGCCGGAGAGGGCCACGGAGAAGCCGAACTGGTCATCCGCCGCCGGGCTAGACTTATTGAGCGTGGCCACGGGGACGGTAGGGGTGGCGCTGGTTAGGTCATAGACATACGCGCTGCCCGCATCCCGCGCTCCTGTGTCGTCTTGGTAAGCCCCAACGACGACCCGGGTGCCGGACATGGCCACTGAGTTGCCGAAGCAATCCTCCTCTGCCGGGCTGGGGCTATTCAACGTGGCGGTGGGGATAGTGGGGGTGGCACTGGTCAGGTCATAAACGTAGGCGCTGCCGGCGTTGATAACTCCCGTGTCGTCTCCGTTAGCCCCGACGACGACCCGCGTGCCGGAGATGGCCACAGAGGCACCGAAGTCGTCACCCTGCGCTGGGCTGGGGTTATTCAACGTGATGGTGGGGATGGATGGAGTGGCACTGGTAAGGTCATAGACATAAGCACTTCCCGCATCGGTCGCTCCAGTATCGTCATTCGGAGCCCCGACGACGACCCGCGTATCGGAGATCGCGACGGAGAAGCCGAAGTAGTCATTCGCTTTCGCGCTGGGTTTCTTGAGCGTGACCGTGGGGACAGTGGGGGTGGCGCTGGTCAGGTCATAGACATAGGCGCTTCCGGCATCGGTTGCTCCCTTGTCGTCATTGGGAGCGCTGACGACGACCCTCGTGCCGGAGATGGCCACGGAGTTGCCGAAGTAGTCATTCTCCTCCGGACTGGGTTTATTGAGCGTAGCCACAGGGACGGTGGGGGTCGCGCTCGTGAGGTCATAAACGTAGGCGCTTCCCGCATCGGTAGCTCCGGTGTCGTCCCGACAAGCGCCCACTACGATCCGCGTGCCGGAGATGGCCACGGAGCAGCCGAAGAAGTCATTCTCCGCTGGACTGGGGTTATGAAGGGTGATCACCGGGACCCTGGGCGTGGCACTGCTGAGGTCATAGATGTAAGCGCTTCCCGCGTTGGTTGCTCCCACGTCGTCAAAGAAAGCCCCGACGACGACGCGCGCGCCGGAGATGGCCACAGAGTGGCCGAAGTAGTCAGACGCCGCCGGGCCCGGGTGGTTCAGCGTGGCCGTGGGAAAGGCGGGGGTGGCGCTGGTGAGGTTATAGGCATAGGCACTTCCTGCATCCTCCGCTGCGGTGTCGTCATACGGAGCCCCGACGACGACGTGCGAGCCGGAGAGGGCCACGGACCAACCGAACTTGTCACCCGCTGCGGGACTGGGATGATTCAGGGTGGCGACCGGGAATCTGGGGGAGGTGCCGGTCAGGTCATAGACATAGACCCTTCCGGTGTCCTCCGCTCCCGTGTCATCTTGGGGTGCCCCGACCACGACGCGAGTGCCGGAGATGGCCACGGAACTACCGAAGTTTTCATACTTTGCCGGGCTGGGAGCATAGAGCGTAGCAGAGGGGACGGTGGGCGTGCCGCTGGTCAGGTCATAAACGTAGGCGCTGCCCGCATCGGTCCCTCCGGTGTCGTCTCCGAAAGCCCCAACGACGACGCGCGTGCCGGAGATGGCCACGCAGTAGCCGAAGTAGTCAGTCGCTGCCGGACTGGGGTTATTGAGTGTGGCCTTTGGCACGGTGGGCGTGGCGCTTCTGAGGTCATAGACATAGGCGCTTCCAGCGTTGGTCGCTCCGGTGTCGTCTCCGAAAGCGCCGACGACGAGGCGCGTGCCGGAGATGGCCACGCAGTAGCCGAATCGGTCATACTTTGCCGGGCTGGGTTTGTTGAGTGTGCCGGTGGGGACGGTAGGGGTGGCGCTGCTGAGGTCATAAACGTAGGCGCTTCCTGCCTCTGGTGCTCCGGTGTCCTCATAAGGAGCCCCGACGAGGATCCTAGTGCCGGAGATGGCCACGGAGTAGCCGAAGTCGTCACTCGCTGCCGGACTCGGGTTGTTGAGCGTCGCCACAGGAATGGTGGGGGTGGCGCTGGTGAGGTCATAAACGTAGGCGCTGCCAGCGTTGGACGCTCCCGTGTCATCTTGCCAAGCTCCGACTACGATCCTCGTGCCTGAGATGGCCACGGAGAAGCCGAAGTTGTCATCCATGGCCGGGCTGGGATTGGGGAGGACAAAGAGCAAGGCCCCGGTTCCTGAATGGAATACCTTCACCACGCCTGAGTCTGTGCCGCCGGTGTCATCATTAGGTGCCCCAGCGACGGCATAATCACCCTCCACTGCCACGCTGGAGCCAAGCTGCGCGTGCCCTTGCACACCAACATGCAGTGGCGGAATGGAAT
Organism: Verrucomicrobiales bacterium; assembly: GCA_031411295.1. Lineage (GTDB taxonomy): Bacteria > Verrucomicrobiota > Verrucomicrobiia > Verrucomicrobiales > V1-33 > JAGNEJ01. The sequence continues at coordinate 17,191 of JANOAV010000158.1, forward strand.
GGAGCAGCGTGTTGGGCTCCTGCGCCTGGAGAGCCGGGGCCAGCACCAAGATAGCGAGGAGGAAGTGGCGGGAGAGGCGGCGGAGGTGGTTCATGGCGGCTGGGGTGGCGGAGTGGGGCAGCATCCGTGCTTTCTGGAGGATTGCCAGTAGGGAATTCTGCCGGGCGACGGGCAGGGTGGCTCCGTCGGTCAAGAGGGGTCAATGCGCGGGCTTGGGCGGGGGCGGTTGCTGGGCGGCGGGCTTCGGTCCGTAAATGTAGGCATAGCCTTTATCCAACATCACGGTGTTGTCGTTGGGCGTGCCGATGACGATGATGCCGCCGGAGATGGCCGCAGAGCAGCCGAGCCCGGGCTATTCAGCGTGGCGGAGGGAACGGTGGGGGTGGCGCTAGTGAGGTTATAGACATAGGCGCTGCCCGCATCCTTTGCTCCGGTGTCGTCATACGGAGCACCGACGACGACCCGCGTGCCGAAGATGGACACGGAGTTGCCGAAGTTGTCACGCCATGCCGGGCTGGGGTTATTGAGCGTGGCCGTAGGGACAGTCGGGGTGGCGCTGGTGAGGTCATAGATGTAGGCGCTGCCTGTATCCGTCGCTCCCGTGGCGTCAAACTTCGCCCCAACCACGACCCGGGTGCCAGAGATAGCCACCGAGCCGCCGAACCAGCCATTTGCTGCTGGGCTGGGGTTATTTAGCGTGACACTAGGTATCGTGGGGGTGGCGCTGGTGAGGTCATAGACAAAAGCGCTTCCCGGATGGGTCGCTCCCGTGACGTCCCACGGTGCCCCGACGACGACCTGCGTGCCGGAGATGGCCACCGAGTGGCCGAACTGGTCAAACTTTGCTGGGCGGGGGTTGTTGAGCGTAGCGTTGGGGACAGTAGGCGTGGGGCTGGCGAGGTCATAGACGTAGGCGCTTCCAGCGTTGGAGGCTCCCGTGTCGTATGACCAAGCGCCGACGACGACGCGGGTGCCGTCGATAGCCACGGATGAGCCGAAGTGGTCACCTAGCGCCGGGCTAGGGTTGTTGAGCGTGAGGAGAGGGACATTCGGAGTGCCGCTAGTCAGCTCATAAACATAGCCTCTTCCCGCATCCGTCGCTCCGCTGTCATCATTCGGAGCCCCGACGACGACTCTGGTGCCGGAGATGGCCACGGAGTGGCCGAAGCGATCATCCGCTGCCGGGCTGGGATTATTCAGCGTGACGACGGGAACGGTAGGGGTGGCACTGGTGATCTCATAAACATAGGCGTTGCCCGCGTCGGTGGCTCCCGTGTCGTCATAGCGAGCCCCGACGACGACCCGGGTGCCGGAGATGCCCACCGAGATGCCGAACCAGTCACCCACCGCCGGGCTGGGGTTGGGCAGGACAAAGAGCAGCGCCCCGGTTCCTGAATGGAAGACCTTCACCATACCGGAGTCTTGACCGCCGGTGTCATCAAAGGGCACTCCGGTCACGGTATAATCGCCCTCCACGGCTACACTGTAACCAAGGTGCCCGCCTGTCTGAACCCCCACGGGTGGCGGGGGGATGGCATGAAGTAGCGTATCCGGCACCTGCGCCTGGAGGGCCGGAGTGAGCAGCAGGGTGGCGAGCAGGTGGTGGGTCAGGCGGCGGAGGCGTTTCATGGAGTCATGGGTTGGCGAAGTGGGGCATCATCCGTGCTTTCTGGAGGATTACCAGTGGTGAATTCTGCCGGGCGACGGGAGGGCGCTGGATCGCCCGTGCAGCTAGGGCGCGGTGGTCACCTTGACCCGCAGGAAACGGGTTGGGGTGGTGCCGATGAGGGTGTTGTCCCGGACTTTGAGGGTGGTGGCGTTGTTGAGGAGGATGGTGGTGGTGGCGGGGCTGAAGGAATCGGGCTGGCCGGGGAGGAGAGTGCCCGCGCTCTGGACTTCGTAGGTGACCCCGGCGTGCTTGGTGATGGTCATGGTGAGGTAATCGCCTTCGTTGGTGACCGGGGGCAAACCGCCGGGATCCGGCACGGTGGGGTCGAGGCCCAGGGCCAGTTCCAGCACCTCCACGTAGCCATCATGGTCGAAGTCATCCAACGCGCTGTGGCCAGTGGTCGTCGGCCAGTAGCTCAGTTCCCAGGCATCGCGTAGGCCATCGCCATCTAGGTCCGGGTTGGGTCCGTAAATGTAGGCATAGCCTTTCTCGGAGCCCAGGGTGTCGTCGCCCGGTGTGCCGATGGCAATGGTAGTGTCGGAGATGGCCACGGAGATGCCGAATTGGTCACTCGCTGCCGGGTGGGACTTATTGAGCGTGGTCACAGGGATCGTGGGCGTGGCGCTGGTCAGGTCATAGACATAGGCGCTGCCCGCGTCGGTGGCTCCCGCGTCGTCTTGGTAAGCCCCGACGACGACCCGCGTGCCGGAGATGGCCACGCAGCAGCCGAACCGGTCATTCGCTGCCGGACTGGGGTTGTTGAGCGTCACCACAGGCACGGTGGGGGTGGCACTGGTCAGATCATAGACGTAAGTGCTGCCCGCATCCTTCGCTCCCGTGTCGTCAAACGGAGTCCCGACGACAACGCGGGTGCCAGAGATGGCCACAGAGTTGCCGAAGGCGTCATACGCTGCCAGGCTGGGGTTATTCAGTGTGGCGGTGGGCACGGCGGGAGTGGCGCTGGTCAGATCATAAACGTAGGCACTTCCGGAACCCGTCGCTCCGTTGTGATCATACGGAGCGCCGACGACGACCTGCGTGCCGGAGATGGCCACAGAGGTGCCAAAGTGTTCATCTACAGACGGGCTGGGATTATTCAGCGTGGTGGTGGGGATGGTGGGCGTGCTGCTAGTCAGATCATAGACATAGGCGCTTCCGGCGTAGGTTGCTCCCGTGTCGTTATACAGAGCCCCGACCACCACACGGGAGCCGGAAATGGCCACGCAGGAGCCGAACAAGTCATTCGCTGCTAGGCCGGGGTTGTTGAGCGTGGCGCTAGGGATGGAAGGGGTGGCGCCGGTCAGGTCATAAATGTAAGCGCTTCCCGCATCCTGCGCTCCAGCGTCATCACGCGGTGCTCCGATGACGACTAAGGTGCCGGAGATGGCCACGGAAGTGCCGAAGTTGTCCTGGAATGCTGGCGTGGGGTTATGCAGCGTAAGCGTGGGGACCGTCGGGGTCGCACCGCTCAGATCATAAACATAAGCGCTTCCGGCGTTGATCCCTCCGGTGTTGTCTGCCAGAGCGCCGACGACGACCCGCGTGCCGGAGATGGCCACAGCGTAGCCGAAGAGGTTACCTAACTCCAAGCCCGGGTGGTTCAGGGTGGCCGTCGGGATGGTGGGATGCCAGGTGGCGAGATCATACACATAGGCGCTACCCGCATCCTCCGCTCCAGTGTCGTCATCGTTGGCCCCGATGACGACCCGCGTGCCGGAGATGGCCACGGAGTTGCCGAAGTGGTCGCCCGCCATCGGGCTGGGGTTGAGGAGGGTGGCCACCGGGACAGTGGGGGTGGCGCTATTGAGGTCATACACGTAGCTACTTCCGGCATCGTCGGCTCCCGTGTCGTCATACCGAGCCCCGATGACCACCCGCGCGCCGGAGATGGCGACAGAGTAGCCGAAGTTGTCCTGGAAGCCCGGGCTGGGGTTGTTGAGCGTGGCGATGGGAACGGTGGGGGTGCCGCTAATCAGGTCATAAACATAGGCGCTTCCCGCCTCGAGTTCTCCTGAGTCGTCTCTGTAAGCCCCGACGATGACCCGCGTGCCAGAGATCCCCACGGAGTAGCCGAAGTTGTCCTGGAAGCTCGGGCTGGGATTATTGAGCGTGGCCACCGGGACTGCGGGCGTGGCGCTCATAAAGTCATAAACATAGGCAATCCCGTCATTGTAACCCCCGGTATCGTCATTGTGAGCCCCCACAACGACCCGCGTGCCGGAGATGGCCACAGCGTAGCCGAAGTTGTCCTGCAGTGCCGGGGTGGGGTTATTCCACGTGACCACGGGGACCCGGGGCGTGGCGCTGGTCAGGTCATAGCCATAGGCGCTTCCAGAGTTGCCTGCCACCGAATCCTTAAAGTAAGCGCCGACGACGATGCGGGTGCCGGAGATGGCCACGGACGTGCCGAAGAGGTCAAACGTAGCTGGACTGGGGTTGTTCAGAGTTACGGTGGGCACCGTGGGGGTGTCACTGGTGAGGTCATAGACATAAGCGCTTCCCGCATCGTCCGCTCCCACGTCGTCGAAGGGAGCCCCCACAACGACCCGCGTGCCAGAGATGGCCACCGAAGTGCCGAAGCGGTCATTCCCCGCTGGGTTGGGGTTGGGTAGGACAAAGAGCAGTGCCCCCGTGCTCGTATGGAAGACCTTCACCACCCCGGAGTCTCCGCCACTAGCGTCATCAAAGGGTGCTCCAGTGACAGTGTAGTCGCCCTCCACTGCTACACTGGCACCAAGCTCTGCACCATCCTGCAATCCAGTCAGCGGCGGCGGGATGGAATGGAGTAGGGTGTTGGGCACCTGAGCTTGGAGCGCTGGGGCCAGGAGCAGGGTGGCTAGCAGGTGGAGGGAAAGGCGGCGGACGGGAGTCATGGTGGCAGGTCGGTGGCGGAGTGGGGGACTATCCGTTCTTTCTGGAGGATTACTAGCGGGAAATTCTCGGGCGAGAGTGGGGGCGGGCAGGGAGTGGTAGTGGCTCCCCTGCATGGCAGGAACCTGCGCTGGAGTCCTGCCTTGAGGCGGAGGATCATGGGAAGCGCCTTGGCTTGTGGCGGGTTGCTCGGTGGGTGGCACCGCCTCAAGGCGGAACTCCAACTGAGGTGTGGGTGCGGCTGGAATACGGCGTAGGCGTGGCGCGCAGGGGGCGGGTGCGGGGGGCGGATACGCCATAAGTGGGTGCCAGAGGCGGCGGGTGCGGGTGCCGGAGATGCCGGGTGCCGGTGGGGGGGGGGG
>JANOAV010000159.1:0-8717 GCA_031411295.1 Verrucomicrobiales bacterium
TTTCCGCATCTTCAGCAGCGAACTAGGCAGCAGCCACAGCAACGCCAGCGGCAGCAGGCTATTGTAGATGAGCAGGACGAAACGACGTCGCCAAAGAAAGGGATCGGGTATGGGTAGTGATGAATGCAAGCCGCAGCCTTAGCGCGAAACTCGCTGGCACCAAGTGGAAAATGGCGCATCAATGGTGGCCGACGCGCCCTCGCGTCTGCTGGAGGCGGCGGCACCCCGCCGCCTGCCCACCGCGAGCACTAGAAAGTTGACGCGCCCTCAGGCGATGCTAGCTTCACCCGCTGTTGCCAGTCCCATCTGCGGTCCGGTTCTTGGCATATGGTCCGGAACGTTGGTGATGGCAGCAACAGTTAACTTAGGCCTCATGCCGGTTCTTAAACAAAGCCGTGAGTAGTTTCCCTGGGGCAATGACCAGGAGAGCATAGTCCCGCTGCCCTGCGCCTCCCAGCAATAACCACGGAAGGAGGCGCGCCACCCCTACCTGACCGCTAGCTCACCACCCCGCTCACCCCATCACTGGGCGAGCCCTCGCCAGCATCATTGACGCCTGTGACCGTGAAAATGACGGTGGCACCCACGGGCAGATTCTCGAACGTTTGTTGCGTGCCGGGATCGTTCAGCAATTTCACGGCCACCGCGTCCACGCCCACCACCTGCTTGTAGTAGTTGAAGGAATTCGCCCGCCGCGCCCCGTCGATTTGGACTAGCATGCGGCCACTGCCCAGCGGCGTGACATGGAGATTGGCGGGTTGGCCGGGTTGCGCGGGATCGTTCGGGCGGTTCAGGCCGAAGTCATACCACTGGGGATCATCCTTGCCCAGGATGGGGGTTAGTTCATCGATGGTAGCCCGGTAGCGCATCTGGAATTTCGCCTTGGCGGCATCTCGTGCTAGGAGCTTCGTCTTGGTGTTTTTCAGGGCCGTGGACACACCGGTGCGAGCGTTAGAGATGGCCGTGTAAACGGTATCCCCCACGGCGGCGGTCACATTTAACTGCGCCACTTCCTTCGCTGCATTATTGGTGAAATAAGCCTTCAGTCCGCCCACGGCGGCAAAGCGTTTATCCTGCGTCGTCGGCACGCCCACCACATTGTCAGGCAATCCTGTGGACAGCCAGAGATCGCTCCACAGATTCCCCAGCGCGATGGAGAGCACCTTCACACTGCGGGCTATGTAGCCCTTCCCGTTGCTGTCCGCCGTGCGCAGGGCAGCATAGGCCACGGGCTCCAGACCCTCCGCCACTTTCAGCGCATTTTGCGCAGCGATGAGGGCATCCAGATCCGCCCGCGTCTTCACGGACGTATTGGTTAGTATGTTCAGCGCCACCTCATCGTTCACCAGTCCGTCACAGAGATCCTCTCCGGCTGCTATTAGTTCGCTGAGGTTATCGGGAGTTGCGTTTGAGGCCATATACTTTCGTCCTTTCGTTTTTGGGTTTGGGGTGGGAGTCGGGGGCGGTTCCGGAGCCACAAAGCCCGGATCCCCCGCTTCTAACAAAACTGATGGATCACCCCATTTTAAGTTAGGGTCATCGAACCGCAGCCCCTGGTCCCAGTGGGCAATTTTCATGGCTTGCCGCCCTCCGTTAAATTCCGTCCCCACCGCCGGCAGGCCGCCTCGCCCGCCCGGCCACTCCGGTGCGCCTCCACAGCGGTCGATTTCACAGGGAGCAGTCTCCGATTCGTCAGGAAAACCGCCGTCGAGTGGACCCGGAGACTCCTCCTCCGCTCTACGCCGATTGTTTTGCCGACCCCCAGACTCCGGCCCGCCTCTAAGTCAGTCGAACTGCCGCCCCCGACCCTCCGGTTCGTCTCTACCGCTGCGGATTTCCCGTCCCCCACCCCCGGCCCGCCCCTACGGCTGCCGAATCCACGAGCAGGACACTCCGGCTCGCCTCCACGGCAGGCAAATTCACCCTTCCCACACGCCCACCGGGTCATTTTCCAGAAACCTAACCGTCCCCGAACCGGAAACCGCACATTTTTCCACCGCCAGCCCCCCGTTTCCTCCGCCGAGCCCATCCCGCCGATCTCGCCAATACCCAGCCCCGCCACAACAGTGGCCCGCCCTGCGAGACTCGTCATTTTCCGCAACATGGCAGGAAATCCAGCAGAAAACGTCAGGCATCGCAAGATTATTTTTCTGCCAGGACGAATAATTTTTTCCGCCCGGAAGAAGTGGTGGTTTGAAGCCGCCATCCCCCAACACCCCCAGCCAGTTCCAACCAAATCCATAGCCGAAAAAAACGGAAACAGACGAAAAAAATATCCAGCCTCACCAGTCATTACCGCTTTTTTCGGATTTCTTTCGCTTTTTTCGGCAAATTTAACCACGCACAAACAACTGCGGGATGAGTTGGAGTTTCCCATGGGAGCGCTCCGTTATCTCTGTTTCAGAACACCTGACCTCGTTAGCGGCTGCTTCGGAGAGAATTTTTCAAGGGCGCTTTCGGACCTTCAATTATTCTGATACCGCCCATCAGCCCTGTAAGGGCGAAACACCAAAGCCCAGGGTGGAGTGAAACGTAACCCTGGGTCCTGCCCCAATTTCAGCTAAGCCCTGAAAGGGCGAGACAATGGCAACACGCTCTGACCATACCCCCCGTGCCCCCTGGCCTCTCACATTCGGATGTCTCGCCCTTACAGGGCTCTTGGTCTTATGGTGGTTGGACCCAGGGTTACGCTTCGCTGCACCCTGGGCTTTGATGTCACGTCCTTACAGGACTTATGAATTGTGGGAGATAAGGATTTGGAACAGAAGGCCGCAGAGGAAACAGAGGCTTCCGGGATGGGTTGGAGCTTCAATGAGAGAGCTTCGTTCGCTTTGTTTCCTTCCGTTCAAATAACGGCATGGCATCGGCCTCACCAAAGAAAGCCCCACGGAAACCTTGCCATCCCCGCCTCCATCCCGCAGACCCCTCCCGCGGTAGCTCCTCCAGACCGCTGAATGAAGTCACAAACAACGATCCAGAGGAGCCGCGGAAGAGACAGAGTCAACCGCCGCCAACCCAGCTCCCTAAGCCAGGTCGGCTGACGCAATATTTATGGAGAACCCTCAGCCAGCCAGCAGAAACTACGCCCCACCCGTGCTTGCGTCCGGCCCCATGGCTCCGCAGAGGCAACGCGGGCAGAGGTGATGCTTCCGCCAGAGCCGCACCAAGTGACCAGCTCCATTGGCGCACCGGGGCACTGCCAGCGTTTCCCCCAATCCCCCCGGAGCCGCCACGTCCTTTAGTTCGACGCATGAGGAACAATAAACCGTAACCGTCGGAGGCGACGCGTTCCGATCCTCCCCACCTACTACATGCCCGGTAAAGCCGCAGAAGGAGCATGTGTAAAAAGTTCTCATGCTTGGGTATATATCCTCCCCCCCAGCCCAGGCAACCTTTAAAATCCCAGGCAGCCGTCCCTACCCTCCCAGTCAATCCTCCTGACCTCCCACCGGAAAACTTTCCCCTCGCAATTTCCCTCCGCATTGGCTACCTCCCAACCATGCCTGCTCCGCAAACTATCCTTGATCTCGTCTCCCGCTTTGGCGACCACATCCAGACTTACAAATCCGGCTCCTATAACGAGACCCAACTCCGACGCGACTTCCTGGACCCGTTCTTCAAAGCCCTCGGCTGGGACGTGGATAACGAGCACGGTTACGACGAGCGCTACCGTGATGTGATTCACGAAGACCAAGTGAAAGTCGGCGGTGCGGTCAAAGCACCCGACTACGGATTCCGCATCGGCGGGCACCGGAAATTCTTCCTCGAAGCCAAGAAACCCAGCGTCCGCATCAAAGAGGAAATCAGCCCCGCCTACCAACTCCGCCGTTATGCCTGGAGCGCCAAGCTCCCACTCTCCATCCTCAGTGACTTCGAGGAATTTGCCATTTACGATTGCCGCCAGAAGCCCTTTCCCACAGATGCCGCCAGCAAGGCCCGCATCTTTTACTGTCGGTTCGATGAATACGAGGCCAAGTGGGATGAGATCGCCAGTATCTTCAGTAAAGAAGCCATCCTCAAAGGCGGCTTCGATAAATATGCCGCCACCACCAAGGGGAAGCGCGGCACCACCGAAGTGGATGCCGACTTCCTGGCCACCATCGAGGAATGGCGCTCGAATCTGGCCAGAAACTTAGCCTTACGGAATCCCGCCCTCACCCAGCGGGAGCTGAACTTCTCCGTCCAGCGCCTGTCACTCGCTTGCTTTCACCTCCGCCACCGCGCCTTCGGTTTTCATGAATTTCCATACGTCTGTTACCAGGAAATGGTCGAAGGTTCGGATGTGATCTTTTACGATAGCCTCGGTCAACATGTTCGGTCGGATGTCGCAATAATAAACTCCGTCGAGTGAATTCAGTTTTACAGTGTAAGCCTTGAAATGGCCCGGCAGGAAGGTTCCGCTGATGCCAAATTCACGGGGATTGGGAACTTTCTTGCGCTGCACATCGTTTAGGAAGATCGCCACGTGAGGCACGTCCTTGGAGGTCAAACGGTTGAACATAAATTTATCCATGAAGACCTTATCCAAGCGGTCCTTGCTGGTGGTCTTCACAGATCCAATTGCTTTCACGAGTTCGCCTTCTTTGATGATTAGGTCATGCTGGAAACTCATTTGGAAAAGCGTCTCACCATCGACGATGACCGGAACCTTCACGCTGCCAGTCGTGCAGGAAACCCCAATCTTAACGAGCACAAAACGGATAAGGCGCTCGAACAAATCTCCGTTTAACTTGCGGGCCTTGTTCGATTCCCCAGCGCCCAGACCATCCAACGCCGCCCCGATGCATTGTTGGAGCGTGTAAACGGTGCGATTCAAGAGGATTCGATTCGCAGCTGAGTCGCTACCTGGCTCGCGCAACGAAGTTAGGAGCTTGAGGAATTGCTTGATAGATCCGCTGGCAGTATCTGCCGTGAGCATCAGTTGAGAATTGATGGGTCGGGTGACGTTGAAGTCTCCCTCTTTACCATACTGCCAAAAGTTATAGCGCGGCTCGTTTTGGGAGACGATCACAGCTTGGAGGCCAGTTGCGGCAAACTCCAAGAACGGCAAGGCGAACTCTGTGAAATCCTCCAGTTTGAGAAAGTAGTCTTTGTCCGAAGCCAGATTGACAAGTTGCTTCAGGTTCATCGGATGCTCTCCCTCCGCAGTGCGTTACGACGGTCAAACTCAATCCAAGCCGGCACCGGCCTACGCACCACGTGGTTTAAACGCTGAATGGCCCACTCGTTGTGCTGCTTGACATTGTCACAGCCCATCCATCTTCTGCCAAGCTGCTCAGCGACAACGCAAGTGGTGCCAGAGCCGGAAAATGGGTCCACCACCAAGGCCCCTTCATTACTGGAGGCGAGAATCATTTTTCGTAGCAGTTCTTCCGGTTTTTGAGTTGGGTGGGGAGTCTTTTCGTCCATTCCGTTGCAGGTGGTCGGAAGTTCTATGACGTCCTTTGGCTTGGCTCCACCTGGATGGGGCGTCCAGTCCGCACGGTCTTTTGAGATTTGCCCCTTTCCGTATTGGCTTGATTCCGCCTGCGGATGTTCGGGATATTTCAGGGTATGTGAACCGTAGGGGATGCGCACATCATCAACATTGGAAGTGAATTGTTTGCTCTTCCGAAAATGTAGAATGCTCTCATGCGAGCGGCCCCAATCCTTGCCCAGATTGGCCTTATTCTTGTAATGCCAAACCAACCAGCGGCATCCCGTGAAAAGGTGCGTAGCCGCAACCTTTACATCCGCCAAAATTTCTGAAAAACCGCAAATATATAGGGTTCCGGTGGGCTTTAGAATGCGAGAAGCTTCCGTTATCCAGTCACGGGACCATGCAACGTAGGCGTGCATCGAGCCAAAGTCGTCCCATTCTGCTTTCTTAATGTTGTAAGGAGGGTCAGCAAAAATAAGGTCGACCGAGCCAGAGGGAAGGCTTTTAAGCCAGCGGATTGAATCGCCCAAATAAAGGCTACCGCCATGAGCTTCATAGTGGAGTTGAGGAGCGGAATGACCTACCACAACCGAGTGCGTAATTCCTTGATCGGCATACGGAAGCAGTTCTGGGGCAGCGATAGCGGTTTTTTTTAGAGGCATAATGGCAAGTGCGTTGCGGATCGAAGATTGTCTGTTTCAGGACCAATGCCAAGGCAAAGTTTCTCAAATTTGGCAATGCGCCCGATCCGCCTTCTGCGACGAACGCCAGCGGATCCTTCAGCGTTGCTCATGACGTTGCCGAGGAGCGCGTGGAAGTGGTTTTAGCGAAGCTCACGGTGGTGTTGACGACGGAAAGTTTGTTCCCCAGCAGGCGCGTGCCCAGTTTCCCGTCCCAGACGCGGAGGTAACTGCGGCAGCAAGGTAGGCCGGTCTGACGGTGGTGCTGGCGGGCCGCGGAACTCAAGCGCACCCATCCGCAACTCTTCCAAAAGTTACCACGAGAGTTCTCCATGGGACGTGTTCCCACAAGCAAGTCTATGCCCTCTACGGCCTGACGCCGGAAGAGATTGCTTAAGTGGAAGCCAGTGCCTGAACTTTTGTCCCCCAAAGCCCAGAACCCTCGTAAATCGTCAATCGTTACGCGTCATTCAAAACGACCGCGCACGCCTGCCGGGAAGGATTTACGAATAACGACTGAGGAAGTTTCACGGAACCGGCCTGCTCCCGCGCAGCCATGGCTCCCGGCTGAGGACAGCCGAGACACTTTCTTGGGAACGTGTGCCGACTGTCCTGAGTCGGCAGCATCCCGCAGCCAACACTGACGACCTACGATTTACGAAGGTTGCCGACCGGCTCCACGGACTGAAGGCGGGAGTTAGGCGGGCGTTAAGGAGAGACGCAGGAAACTCGGCGGCGGCTCAGGGATCACTAGAGGTCAACCATTCGCTCATCCGCAAGGAAGACTGAACTTGAGGATGCCAATCCAGCGAGCGGAGCAAAGATCCCCGGTCACGTCCAAACCAGACTCTGCCTCGATACCGTGCCCAGGTGAAGGGCGCCACCTTCAGTGCCTGGCACAGAGTTTTGCGGCTCTGGGTGGATCCGAAAATCCCGCACTGAAGGCAGCATTTGCGTTACCCCACGGTTAAGAACAACAGCTTCGTCGTAAAACAAGGCAAACTTAAAAACATTTTCTGCATGTTCTAAAACGGGCCCCCTTTCGAGAATGCTTTTCCCTGCTCCGCCCCGCAGGATTTACGAATAACGAATTACGATTTACGAAGTTGCGGGCACGGTGGCCAGGTATTGCCACACCTGCTCCTCCGCTTGCTCCCGTTGCGCGGCTCCGGTGGCGCACCACTTGATCCATTCAACCGACTCCGCATCCGCCTCCAACCCCGTGTCCTTTTGCAACGGAAACAGACTGCCCCTCATCATGGATTCCACTAGAATATCCAGAACACGGTTAAATCCACGCAGACTCACGCCCCGGAGGATCCGCAGTTCCGGCTCCTGCTCGGGCCAGAGTTCGACCCAACAAAGGCACCCGTGGGCGTAGCCTGCGGCGGCCACCGCATGTGGACCTTCGGTGTTGAACCCGAAGTAGAATTTCACCCCGGCCCCCTGCGCCACCAGCGCTTGCAGCTTCAGATTTAGCTCCTCATCCTCCGGGGAGAGTGGCCCCGCCAGCGGAGGAGGAAGTGCTGGTGGCTCTGGAACTGCCGCAGGCGCAGGAGCACTTCCCCCAAAGGCCCTCTCGAAGAGCTTACGAAAGAAAGGATTCAACTGTATTGGAGTTCAAGCTTCCACCAGTTCGGCATGAGCCCCCGAGTCGATGAAAAAATATGGAATCGACTTCCAGAAAAGTTCCGGCTCCGCCGGCGTAACGAGCCTGAGTTCTGGAGACGCGGCTGGAATGCCCCTTTCAAAATGCGCCATCAGCTTAGCGTTTGAACAACGAATCACGCCAGACTCGAAGGTTACCATGGCGACGACTTGCGGGGGACCTATGGCGTTAAGCGTAATTTTGAATTTCATCAGCGGGAGGGAGTTATGCTCTACTGGCATGGATTTCACACTGACGCAAGGCTGGGAAATGACACCGTGTAGGCAAGGTAGATGTTTGCGGCAACCAACGCTGGCGCGGCCCACAAAGCCCCTTTCTCTATCCGTTGGAGTCCCGGCTTGAGCCGGAGCAGCGCGCCCAGCCTCGAACAACCTCCCACGCCTTAATCCCGCAGACCACACCCGCAGTAGCTCCTCCAGACCCGTGCTTGCGTCCGGTGGCCTCATGGCTCCGCAGAGGCAACGCGGGCAGAGGTGATGCTTCCGCCAGAGCCGCACCGAATGCTCTGCGTGGTAGCCGCACAGCGGCACTGCCAGTTTCCCCTCCACCCAACCCTCATACGCCACATCCTGCAGTTCCTCGCAGGAGCGACAATAAACCGTAACCGTCGGAGGCGACACGTTCCGATCCTCCCCGCCTACTACATGCCCGGTAAAGGCGCAGAAGGAACATGTGTAAAAAGTTCTCATGCTTGGGTATATATCCTCCCCCCCAGCCCAGGCAACCTTTAAAATCCCAGGCAGCCGTCCTCCAACTGCGCCCGCTGGTGCAAGCCAGCAAAAGCCCCCTCGCATCCGCTGGAGTCCCGGCTTTAGCCCAATGCCTTTAAGGATTGGTGATGGTGATGGTTTTGACGAGCGGTTGGGAGCTGGGGATTTTGGTTTTGGGCCAGGCTTTGACGGGTTGGCGCAGGGTGCGGGGACAGCTCCTCGGCGGGCGTTCCTTGATC
>JANOAV010000160.1:0-22262 GCA_031411295.1 Verrucomicrobiales bacterium
AGGAACGCCCGCCGAGGAGCTGTCCCCGCACCCTGCGCCAACCCGTCAAAGCCTGGCCCAAAACCAAAATCCCCAGCTCCCAACCGCTCGTCAAAACCATCACCATCACCAATCCTTAAAGGCATTGGGCTAAAGCCCGAAATCCAACGGATTTGCAACAGAATGAACGATGGATGATATGCTGTCTGGTTGCCTTATTTAATGATTCACAATTTACTCACTCTCTAAATTATGTTTGACCCAAATTTACCACAAGCAGGTGCGGAACTTGATGCGGTGTTAATGCGAAATCAGCTCAATGGTCTGAAGGAACTATTGGATGCGATTCCTACGATTACAAATGCCACAGTGGACAGCACGAATACATTAAGCCCCGGAGAGCAGGCCACGGCTAATGTGTCTATGGCGGGAACCACCATTGGCTTCACATTCGGGATTCCCCAGGGGGCAATCGGCGTCCAGGGGCCGGCCTTTGCCCAAGCGGTGGTGGATAGTGTGACGACCGTGAATCCCGGAGATTCAGCGAGCGTGGGAGTGAGCTTCGATGGGATTAATGTGCATTTCAACTTCAGCATTCCCCGAGGCCCGGACGGCCAGGCGGGAGCGACGTTCGGGAATACGGTGGTGGATGGGGTGAACACGCTGAACCCCGGGGAAGCTGCCACGGTGCAGACGACCTTCGATGGCAGCAACGTGCGTTTCACCTTCGGCATTCCACGTGGTCAGGACGGGCCGATGGGCCCACCGGGAGAGGTGAGCGGCTTTGCGCTCTCCAATGCCATCGCCGGCACGAGTGCGAACACGAATATGATTGGGACGCTGGATGTGCCGTTCGCGAACCCGGATTTGGAGTTGCTGCGGCAGAAGCTCAATGAACTGATTCTCAATGGCAGGCGGTGAGCGGGGCACGAAAATCCCGGAGTTTCCACCCGCTGCCTAGATTTCAGACATGAGCAGCGCCTTCATCCGCTCGAAGGCGTCATCCGCTTCGTCTTCGTCAAGGGGCCGCGATTGGATGTCGTTGTAGGTGATCCACTCAACGTAGCGATCGTCCAATTCACTGATGAAGCTGCTGGGATTGCAGGGGACTTTATCGCCCCACTTGGTGCGGGTCATGCAGTAGGTCAGGGTCAGTTTCACCTGCGCCCGGGTGATGCCCACGTAGAGCAACCGACGTTCTTCATCCCGTGAATTTTCCTCGATGCTGCGTTTGTGCGGCAGGATGCCTTCTTCCAATCCTGGCAGATAAACGATGGGAAATTCCAACCCTTTGCTGGCGTGCATCGTGATCAGACTAACGCCTTTCTTGCGTTCCAACTGATCCTGCCCGCTCTCGCGCGAATCTTCATCCAGCGTCATCGTGCTCAGGAAATCCACCAACTGCTCCGGCCCGGTCACCATGCGCTCGCGGACGCTGGCCATGACTTCCCGCACGGCGGTTTCGCGATTGCTGGCTTCTTCGGGTTCTTTGCAGGAACGGCGGAGGTAGGCAATGTAGTCGATCTCCGTGATGAGACCTTCGATGATCTCCCAGACGGGCCGTTTCCCTTCCGTGACTTCGAAATGATAGCGGTCATACATTTCCAGGAATGCCTCCACGGCGTTCTGGCTCTTGGTGCTGAAGAGGCTGCGGAAGCCGGGATTGCGAATCGTGGTGAGGACGGGTTCGTGATTGGCGGAACTTTCTGCGGTGGCTTGCTCTACAAAGGAATCACCAATGCCACGAGGCGGATTGTTGATGATGCGGAGCAGGTTTACATCATCGGATGGATTTGCCAGGATGCTCAGGTAAGCCAGCACGTCCTTGACCTCGCGTTTGTCGAAGAAACTTTGTCCGCCCACGACCTTGTAGGGAATCTTCCACTCGCGGAAGACTTCCTCGAAGGCGCGCGTTTGGCTGTTGGTGCGGAAGAGGATCGCGAAGTCCTCGTAGGGCCGTGTTTCGATGGCGGCTTGTTCGCGAATCTCATCCACCACCAACTCGGCTTCTTCTTTGTCGCCCGGCATGGAAATGAGCCGCACTTTTTCTCCCGCATCTTTGCTACTGAAAAGACGCTTGGGGTGCCGATTCTGGTTATGTTTGATGAGTTCGTTGGCGGTATTGAGGATCGTGTTGGTGGACCGATAGTTCTCCTCCAGAGTGACGATGGTGGGCTTCGGGAAGAAGCGACCGAAGTCCAGGATGTTCTCAATTTCCGCTCCGCGCCAGCCGTAGATGGATTGGTCGTCATCGCCCACCACACAGATGTTCTGATGCTTGCCGACGATGTATTTCATCAACTCCATTTGCAGGGAATTCGTGTCCTGGAATTCGTCCACCATGACGTAGCGCCATTTGTCAGACCAGCGTTGGCGCACGTCGGGATTCTCCCGCAGCACCTGGCATCCGAGCACCAGCAAGTCATCGAAATCCACCGCATTGAGCAACTTCAACTGCCGGGAATATTCCCGCATCACCATGACCACGAGGCAATCATCCGTGCCGGCCGGGATGCCTTTGTTGCGCTGCCGACTCCATAGGCCGATGGCTTCGCCTGGCTTCAATTTCTCGTCCTTACCCGCCATCTTCGTAATCAGCTTTTTGACCAGGCTTTCTTGATCGCTCCCCGTGTAGATGGTGAAATTTTTCTTATATCCCAGCCGCTCGATATCCGCGCGCAGGATCTTCACACAGAGGCTATGGAAGGTGGAAATGGTGAGCTTCGATTTCGTGCCCTTGGGGGTATTTTCCACCACCCGTTCCTTCATTTCATTGGCGGCCTTATTCGTAAACGTAACCGCCAGAATCACCTGCGGCGGCACGCCCAACTCCAGCAAATGGCAGATGCGCGTCGTGACCGTCCGCGTCTTGCCGGTCCCGGCTCCTGCCAGGATTAGAACAGGGCCTTCAGTGGTTCGAGCAGCTTGTTGTTGGGCGGGGTTGAGGTCGGAAATGCGCATGGTTGAGTGGTCAGAGAAACGAGGTGACTCGTCCATGGAGCGGATTCAAGATTTCTGCAACTGGGGAGGATGAATCATCGCAAAATCGAGTTTTCTTAGCGGAGCACTTGCAACCGCGCTCATTCGGACTTCACTCCATCAACGGGAACCAAATCTTTGAGCCATAGCGGAACTGGTGGCCTCGTCTCTCCCTTGAACCGTTGCCGCCACTCTTCGTCAGTCAACGAAACGGAATCGACTGTTTCATGATATGGCATTACCGACCCTCGGCATAATATTTCTGTCCCGCGCCAAGGATACAATACGAACAACACTCGCGGGCGCCCGATTCCAACATGCCAGATCTCTCCTGTTTTCGGATCGGAGGCAAGACGGGCCACACGAGCAGCGTCATCTCGTGGAGCCTCAAAGGAATTCCCTTTGTATAACATTAGTTGACCCATGGCAGATCCAAAACCCGCCAGCCAATCCGATTCATCCGTTGTGAAATCTCGGGATGAAATCTGCTTGTTCGCCAGGACAGCCAACCGATAACACCAGATGGCTAATGTCCGCCATTGATTGGATAGCGGACTATTATTTCCGAGTGCCAGCAGGGCCTGCGAACCAGCAAAATCCTTGGGAGACAGAACATCCATCGCATCCTTGCATAGCTCCGCACACTCAGCCTTGCTAAGGATGCCATTCATTCTTTTCAAGGGGGTGAGCACTCCCAATTCCAACATGGCGTTGGAAATTTGCCATCGATCAGAATCTAGCAATGTGTCATTGGCAATCTTGGCCCTCCAATTCTCGATTTCTTCCCGAGTTTCGCTCAGCGGTCCTAATTTAGATTCAATTTCATCCGCAAACTCTGCCATGGCTTGGCAGGTCCCCGCCATGCCATCGAAGAAATCTGGAACTGGCTCGATGAAGGTGGTCGGTAATTCAGGTATTCCATTGTAGCTTATATCCATCTTTTGTTGAAGAGACCAAGTATGGCGCTGCTGCGCCCAACTAGAGGAGATGGTTTGTAACGTTTTTGTCTTCCAGGCAACTCCCTTCATAAATGCTGGGGCTCTGTCATCGATTTGCCAAAGCCCGCGCAGCGCCTTGAGATGCTGCCAGCACACGGTCCCATTGGTTGATTGATCCCATCCCCGCAACGGAGTCGGGTTTGCCCTGGAAGCCCTGCCGACTGGCCATGTGGCATCCAACAATGGTTTGCGGGCTTTTCTGCCGGAAGAAAGCAACAGTTGATTCGCGAGGGGGAAATCCAACCAACTCGCAAATTCCAATGCGGAAGGTGGAGGTCCGGCCACTTCAGAGCTTTTCCAAAATGCCTCATCCTCGGGCAAGCCGATGGAAGGGAGAATTCTAAGGTCATCACCAGGGGTGGGAGCGGTTCGCAGTCTATCATTTGTTGACGCGGCGGATTCGGCTGCTTTCATTTCTGACGACATCAGCGCCCTGGATTGTTTAAACCATTGCTCATCCAGTGGTTCACGTCCCATTGATTCTAAAACGGCTGAGAATCCATCCATGAACGCCCCGTGGGGTTGCAATCCGTAACGATTCCAATCCTGACGAGATCGAAACCCGGTGTCTGAAATTAGCAAATACGACAACAACTCATTATTGTGGTTCAACCTGTGCGGGATCAATTGAAGCCAGCGTGTAGCTCGGAAGTAGTTTCGTAGCTTGAGCGACTCAGCATAGAAGCCGACAGGGCGAAATACCGTATAGTCGAAACCCTGAAAGTCCGGCTCGACGGGCCCCAGTTGGATCGGTTTGTGCTGGCCTTGTGCTGCTTCAATTTTCAAGGATTCCTCCACGACGGCCGCCTGCATTTCTTTTGGTAGCAAGGAAATGTCACCATCCAGAAGTTTCACAGCAACAGAAAGAACGAAAATCCCCCTAGCACGCGCAGCCTCAAGTTGGGCGGCATCGCCCAAATAAGCGCGCTTCGCTTGAACTAGCTTTTTGAGCGATTCAGTAGTCGCGCCCTCAAGGTCCTGTGCGTGGGCCTTTTCCTGTTGGCGCAACGTTTGCTCGAAAATCACGTGGTAAGTATTCAACACCACATCGCTGGTGATGAAGGTAGGCAAGGAACGGTCCAAGTAAACACTGAACGACTGCGATACCTCCTTCTTGCTAACTAATATCTTATTCCGATTCAGCTGTTCTTGTTCTGCTGAAGTCAACAGCTTAGCCATCAGTTCGTTAGCATTGTCCTGAGGCGCGCACACTATAATTGTTGGCAGCATGCAAGCGAATGCAGCACACAGAGAAAGAATGGATTTCATGAAGAATTACTAGCAGGAATCTGGAGGGGACGCAAGCATCCAACCGGAATGGTTCAAACTTTCTCACGGAGGGATCGGGCGGGCCTTTTCCCAACTTTAGTAGCGCCTGTAGCGACTTTCGCGTCGATCAATCCTTTAGGCTGAATCGGCAACCAGTGCTTCGCCTTGCTTTCAGCTGCGGATTGCTCCTTTGCCCAAGCGAAAAAATTGTTTAAATCGAAACCAAAATCTGCTGCCACGGCAGCTCTGGCGTCACGAACTTCTTGGACAATGTGGTCTTTCATATTTGTGGTTTGGTGAGGAGTTCCGGGGTGCAGATAACAGGCATGTGCAGGTGGTGGTAAGTGCAATACTCGAACAATGTCTTCTGTAGCGTGGCATTCGCAAGATGGGTGCAGTTCCATGTAAGCATGTAATCCATCCGATGCACGATGGCAAAGGCAACATGAGTCGCATCCATCTCCGCTTACCAGCCTGCTCATTTGCCTTGAAAATTTCTCCCTCCAGTTTTCATTCCAAGATGAATATACAACGCGAGGGGAAACTGGTGGGTCAGCTGGGGCTGGCCGCTTGGTCGGGGGCGTTTACGCTTGAGTGGGTGGCGCGAACGATGCATGAGGGGCCGCTGCGGAAGGTGGTGTGGAACAAACGGGAGGATCGCTACACGGTGTTGGATGGTGAGGGGACCAAGTTGGCGTGGACAGAATTCCGGCCGAAGCAGGGTTATTTCGTGGTGTTGGCGGATGGCTCCACGCTGCCGAACTTCTGGATTCAACGGACTTGGTATCGTCGATATCATCGCATCTGGTTGGATGAGATTGCGTTCCGCCCGGTGATGATGCTGGAAGGACGGGTGCGCGTTTTTGGCAATGATCGCCTGCGGGTGGAGCATCGCGATTACAAATCAGAAGTGATCTACACCTGCGATCCGGAACTGGAGATGGCCGCGCTGGTGGTTAGTTTCCTGCTCTGGAATACTCCGAACTGTAATGCCCGTCCCAGCGATTCCAAGGGAGCGTGATGACGGAGCGCATGAAGCGCATGAATCGGGTGGGATTTCCGTTGTTTACGTCGGTGGACATGGTAGGCTGAACTTGGGGAATGATCCCCAATTCATTTCAAAATTTTATGACTATCGACGAAATTAAATCTGCGCTGCGGCAACTGCATGGGGAATTGGGGCAATCTGGACCAGTGGATGCTGAGTTACGGGATCTGCTCCAGTTGGTGGAAACGGATATTCACGCGGTGTTGGATCCTGCGGCGGCAGCGGCGGAGGGTTCCTCCGAGGGGCTGGTAAATCGACTGGATGCCGTGGCTTTGCAATTGGAAGCGAATCATCCGACGCTGGCGCCAGTGCTGCGGCAGGTCGGGGAGGCGTTGTCGCGCATTGGGATTTAAGACCGCACCATGGGGTGGCGGAACGGATGATGCCCGCGTGAAAATCCAAGCAAATTGCTGGGTAAAGTAGTCATCATCGCTCCGCGTGATGACCAGCAGAACCGCCCTGTGCCAGCGCATCCGTGAATTGCCAGCACCTCGCGTCGATACGTCTCGGCTGCCGTCACGCGGAGCGATGACGGCTACTTTGCGGTGGCAGGCGGGGTGAATTTTCCGCTGGGGATGCGCTGCGTTTCTGGGGTGGGGCGGTTCAGGACGTAGCACCAAGCGATGGTGGTGCCAGTAGGCGTGGTGACGCTTACTTCCATCCGCTGGTATTCGTGCGGTTGCGGGTGCTCTGGCGTGGTGCCTTCATAATGATCCAGCACGGCTAGGGTGGCGGTGGGATCGTCCAGTTGCCAGAGTTCGCCATGGACCATGGTGGCTGCGGTGGGATCGTGAGCGGCTCCTGGATAGAGGAAATCACGATTGCCTAGCAGGTAAAGTTTCCCAGGCAGTAGGGCTGGCCCCAGACAAGTGGCGGCATCATGGAGGGCACGGGCGAAGGGGTTGGTGAATCCTCGCTGGAGCGTGCCATAGACGAAGAGGTGCGGGTTCATTTTGCAGGGGCCGCTGGGGCGCGCTTCTTCCAGCGTCGCCAACGCCAGGCGGTGGGAAGGCGGAGGAAAAATCCGGCCATGAGTCGGAGGTGCATCCAAGTTAAGAGGCAATTATCCCGGAAGTATTTGAAGTGGGTCACGCCGCCCTGAGCTTTGGTTAGATACCGCACGGGGCAGGGGAGGTTAATCGGGCGCACGCCTTCCCACACCAGACGCACGTTGACCTCGGGATCGAAATCATAGCGGCGGGCCCAGCGGATGCCGTGCATCACCCGGCGGAGTTCTGCGATGGGGTAAAGCTTGAAACCGAAGAGGGAATCACCGATGCCACAAAACAACGTTTCCACATGCATGGTGATGTTGGATAATTTACGGCCGTGAACTCGGACGCGGGGGGCGGTGGAATCGAAGATGGGTTTGCCGAGGATCATCGCCTCCGGATTGGCGAAGGAGAGGGCCATGAAATCGCGGATTTTTGCAGCAGGATGCTGGCCATCGGCATCCATGCAGAGGACATGGGTGAAGCCTTTCTTGGCAGCCAAGTCAAGCGCATGGAGAATGGCTCCACCCTTGCCGCGATTCTTTTCCAGCACGAGGACCCGGAGGAATTGTTCTTGATCATCGCGTCGGAGCGCTTGGAGTTTTTTATCGGTGCCGTCGGTGCTGCCATCCACCACCACCCAGATAGGCGACCAGTGGGCCAGTGCTTCGCGCACGACTTCCAAGACCTTATCCCCGGTGTTGTAACTGGGGATAAGCAGAAGATGAGTGCGGGATGGGATCTCGTAGGAGCCGGGCGGCATTTAATAACAATAGAGTGAAAGCTCAGCGTAGCGCGAAGTGGGAGTGGTTGGCAATTGTGAATTAAAGGAAAGTGGGGCCGCTGGGTGTGGCCGGTGCGGGTAGGCGCTGCAAGTTGCTTGACGCGGGAGGGGCTTTCCGCTTGGGTTGCGCCATGAACTGGATTACATGGGCATTGTTATCGGCGGGCTTTGCCGGGGTGACTGCGATCTTCGCCAAGCTCGGGGTGGCGGAAATTTCCAGTCATCTGGCGACGGCCATCAGGACCTCGGTGGTGGTGGTGCTGGCTTGGGGCATGGTCCTGCTCACGCGCACAGGTGGGGGCATGGGGACCATTTCCCACCGCACTTGGCTGTGGCTAATCCTCAGCGGTGTGGCCACCGGGGCGTCGTGGATCTGCTACTTCCGGGCGTTGCAGTTGGGCCATGCGGCTCAGGTGGCCCCGATTGACAAGCTGAGCGTGGTCTTTGTGGTGATCTTTGCCGCCATTTTCCTAGGGGAAGCCATTACTTGGCGGGTGGCGACGGGAGTGGCGCTGATGCTGGTGGGGGCTCTGGTGCTGGCTTGGAAGTAGCGGATGCGACTGGCTGGGCTGCTTGGGCTAATGCTTCACTAACGTAAGTGGCGTGGAGGACGGTGCCGAGGCCGAGAGGGTGTCGGATGGTGCGTTCCTCATACTCGCTCTTCAGGTTATCCACGTGGTGCTGCTGGGCGAGCACGATGCCGATAATCAGTGGGGCTCCGTTGGCGGTATCGATAAATACAGGTCCGCCGCTGTCGCCAGCGAAGGTTGTGAAATCGGCCAGCAACGTGGGATGGGTGGCGATGGGAAGCAATGGCGGGCTGGCAAAGATGCCCTGCCGCGCGACGGGGAAGCCAGCTCCATTGGCCTCAAAACGCTCCGGATAGGTTAGGATGAAGAGCGGGCTGCAGAGGCGGACCTTGCTGGCGGCTAGGCTGGCGGCATCGGCCAAGGAAGCCGCAGGCAGGAAATTTACCGGGATGGGCAAAGGACTGGTGAGCTTGAGGACGGCTACGTCTTGTTTCGGGTGGCGCACCCAGAGGGGAGTTTCCCCCTGCCGAATCGTGAGGGTATGGTCATGGCGGGTATAGGATCCATCGGGTGCGGGCTTGCGCAGGACGAGGATGGCGGTCTCTCCCTTGGTTCGCTCCACGGTGTGAGCGGTGGTGACGAGATAGCAGGCGGGGTCGTCTGCTGCGCGCTTAACGAGAAAGCAGGTGGACGTGGAGTCTTTGTGGTAAAATTTAAAGGTGGCATCCATGACGGTGGATGCAAAATCATTGGCGGGAGCAGGATGCACTATGGCCAGCAACATGCTGACACCCAGCGCCAAGGCTGATGGCTGGCGAGGAGGCGTGCTCATTTTCCTTTGACCGCCATTTCTCCAGCCAGCTTCATCGCCTGCTTCTGGCTGTCGTCACTCAAGCTGGCAAGGGGCATGGTGTATTCTTTGCCAGCGATGCGCAGGGTGACGTTGTCTCCCTTGATGCGAACGATTGAGGCTTTGATGATCTTGCCTTCTTTGTTGGTCCACTCCTGGACGCTGGGCAGGCTGCTACTGGGCGCGCCCAAGCCACCTTTGGCCACCCCGCCAGTGGATTTCTCCATGTTGGCACCTTCCTCGATCCACGTGTTGAGGACCTTGAGTTCACGCGGGGTTAGGGCATCCTTGGCATCCGGCGGCATGTTGTGGTCCTTGGCGGTGCGATTCACCATTTCCATGAGCACGCTGTTAGCAGGATCTCCGGGCTTGATGAGGAAGCTGGGGCCGATCTCGTTTTTGATGCTGGCATCGTCGTCGAATTTATAGCCACCTTTGGGCTTCTTCATTTTGCCGCTATGGCATTCGACGCAACGTTTCTCGAAAATAGGTTTGACGTCCCGCTTGTAGTCGATGTCAGCGACGGAAGCGGAAAGAAGGCTGAGAGAAATGGCAAGGCAGCAGCGGGAGAATTTCATGCGAATGTCTGTAATGCTAAATTTCGATCTGGAAACCTGAATTTTTGAGGAGCGAACGGGATAGGCAAATGGAGTATCCATGGGGTGGGCAAAGTTGCAATTGTGGCTTACGGAGGAGCGGAGGAAATAGCGACTGCATGAGAGAATCGTTTCCGCCAGGATGGGGGATGCATTTGCAATTCAAATTAATCACGCTGGTGGGGCTGGGTTGGAGTTGGTGCGGCCTGGGACTGGCCGCGCCTGCGACGGTTGCGCCGGGATGGTTCGGGATTCACGTGGTGGATGAGGTCACTGGCAAAGGCGTGCCATTGGTGGAGTTGCGCACCGTGAATGATATTCGGTTGGTCACGGACAATGCAGGCTGGATTGCATTCAAAGAGCCGGGATTAATGAATCGGGAGGTTTTCTTCCATGTTAGCGGGCCCGGGATTGAGGTGGCGAAAGATGGTTTCGGCTACGCGTGCTATCGGCCCATCACCAAGGACGGGACCGCGGTGGAACTGAAAGTGAAGCGCACCACGCTGGCCGAGCGACTGGGGCGATTGACCGGGCAGGGCATGTATCGGGATTCCGAGTTGCTGGGCCTGCCGCAGCCAGTGCCGAATCTGCTGGCGCCCGGGGTAATGGGGCAGGACTCGGTGCAGGCGGTGCCTTATGACGGCAAAATTTTCTGGCTCTGGGGGGACACTAACGTGCCGCACTATCAGTTGGGAAATTACCAGACGACCGCTGCTATCACGCCGAGGGATCAGCATCCGGAAAAGGGGCTGCTCTATCAATATTTCACCGATGCCGCGAAACCTCAGCAGATCCGCCACATGATGCCGTTGCCTGCCTCTGGGGCCGTGTGGTGCTTCGGGCTGATGTCCTTCACGGAGGAGGGGAAAGAGCATTTACTCGTTGGTTACTCCCGTCAGCAGGGGCTCGTGCCACCAGATGAGCAGGGCGTGGCTGAGTTCGACGCGAAGGAGGGGATTTTCAAATCGGTCGGCGCGATTCCCAAAGACGAAAAGTGGCGACATCCGAGTGGCTGCTCGGTTCGGGTGACGGACGCGGCAGGAGATTACTTCTATTTTGCAATGCCCTTCGCCCATACCCGGGTGCCAGCAACCCGCAAGGATATCATCAGTGCCGAGGCTTATGAGACGCTGCGCTTCGATACCACGAAACGGGCGTGGGGCTGGGAGAAGTCAGGCGCGCCCACGACCCAGGCGGAGGAAACGGTGCTGCTCCGCGAGGGTAAACTACCGGCCGGGCAGGCCCGCTATCAGTTGCAGGATGCCAGCACGGGGAAACTGGTCAGCATCCATGGCGGCAGCATCCAGTGGAACGTCTGGCGGAAACGTTTCGTGCTCATCGCCACGCAGAGCGGGGAGAAGCAGGATCCTTCCGCCTTGGGGGAAGTCTGGTATGCGGAAAGTGAAAAAGTGGATGGCCCGTGGGGTAAGGCGATTAAAGTGGCCAGCCATCCGCGCTACACATATTACAATCCAGTCCATCACGCCTTCTTCGATGCCGAGGGCGGGCGCGTGATTTACTTCGAAGGGACGTATTCCTTGGAATTCTCCGGCAATCCCCTGGCCCCCGCTCGGTATGATTATAATCAGTTGATGTATCGGCTGGATTTGTCCGATCCAGCCATGGAATCCGTGCGTTGAGTGGGGGAGCTGGCGACAGCCCTGGATTTTGGTGGCCTTAAGTAGTCATGGGTTTTGCCGCAGGCATGTCCCGGGTGGATTCAGATGTCCGATTCACGGGGAGGGTTCGACGGGCTGAAGCCCCGGACTACGGTGGATTGCCAGTGCCACCACGCTCCAGCGAGGGCGGCTCCGGTGGCATAGGCCACGACATCTTTCCAGTCGCCTGTCACGTGCATCAGGCGGGGGCCGATGCCCTCGAAGAGCACCGCCCACACCGTCAGATGGAGGCCGATCTCCGACCACGCGGGGAAATGGTCCGTGAGGCGCAATTTAAGTTTTCGCTGGAGCCAGAGGAGGATGGGCAGCCCTGCAGGAATGAGCAGGAAATCCGTGGCGTGATCATGCCAGAAGCCACTGGGGAAATGCGGCTTGATGAGGAATCGACAGGCGAGGTAGCTTGCGGAAGCAACCAGACACAGCGGATCCAGCGCGTAGCGGAATTTCACAGCGCCCACATGATTCCAACTCCAGCGGACAGGGCGAGGGCGATTTTGGCAAGAAGGATCATAGGGAAATGGGGTGGGGGAGTGGTCAGAACTTGCGGGGCTCTACGCAGAATTCAACCGGAAAGGTCCCGTCGCTCCACGTTTGGAACGGCCTTTTTCGAACGCTTGTGAAATTTTTCACAAATGGCCTTGCCCGACCGATTTCCCGATGGATACTCGAATATCTTTCGCGTTCCAGCGTGCCTTTGGAGGCTCGTTGAGCGTTCTCGCTGACCCACCGCAACGACTAGATTTTCTGCTGTATTTTTCCTCATGGACTGGTTTTTCACTCTTACCTCCGCCGTCAAGATTGCCTTGAGCATCGTGACTTTGCTGACGATTGTCGCCTTGGCCAGCTATGCCGAGCGTCGGGTCAGCGCCATTATTCAAGACCGGGTGGGGCCGAATCGGGTAGGCATTCCATTGACGCTATTCGGATTTAAAAAGGACTGGGCGTTCTTCGGATTGCTCCAACCGCTGGCGGACGGATTGAAATTCATTTTGAAGGAAGATTTGGTGCCGAACCACGTGCGGAAGTTCTATTTCTGGCTCGCTCCCGCCATTTCCATGGTGCCGTCGTTGCTAACTTTTGCGGTGATTCCTTTCGGTTCCTCGTTTCACGTGGCAGGGCATCCTGATGTGAAGATGGTCATCGCTGACCTCAACGTCGGTCCGCTGTTCATTTTCGCCATTGCCTCCCTGAGCGTTTACGGAATCGTGCTCGCTGGTTGGTCGTCCAACTCCAAGTATCCGTTCCTCGGAGCGGTGCGGTCCAGCAGCCAAATGATCAGTTATGAAATCAGTCTGGGGCTTAGTTTGGTGCCGGTGTTGCTGGTCTTCGGGGAACTGAATCTGGGTAAAATTGTGGAGTATCAAAACGAAAACGGCTGGCTGTTGTTCCCTGCTGCCATCGGTAAAGGCTTCGTCTGGCAGAACTGGCTGTTGGTGCCACCGATGCTGCTGTCCTTCCTCATCTTCACCATTTCCATTTTCGCTGAAACCAACCGCATGCCGTTCGACTTGCCCGAGTGCGAAACCGAACTCGTGGCCGGCTATCACACAGAATATTCATCCATGAAATTCGCCCTCTTCTTCATGGGGGAATACGCTGCCATGGTGGTTGGCTCCGGCCTGATCGTTAGTCTCTATCTGGGTGGATGGTCGCTGCCCTTCGGCATACTGCAAAACCAGGAAGGTAGCATCTGGATCTCCCTGCTGCACGTAGGATGTTTCCTGACGAAGATTGTCGCTTGGATCATCTTTTTCATGTGGGTCCGCTGGACGCTCCCACGTTTTCGCTACGACCAACTCATGCGCTTGGGTTGGGTTTGGTTGTTTGAAATTGCGCTAGCTAACGTTTTCATCACGGCTCTGATCTTGATGCTAATCAAGAAGTAAGTTAGGGAGTAATAAAATTAATAAATAAGGATCATGACGCAGGAGATCACGAGGACGTTCGAAACTCTGGAGTGCTGGAAAGCATGTCAAGAGTTACGGGTGTTTTTGCGACTTCAAGTCATCCCCAAACTCCCGCAGCGTGAGAACTTCGAACTCCGGAGCCAACTTATCCGGGCTGCCCGATCCACCACCGCCAATATTGCCGAAGGTTACGGACGCTTTCATTTCTTGGAAAATCGCAAGTTCTGCCTCAACGCTCGCGGCTCACTCTTTGAACTACTAGACCATCTTATTGTCGCCCAAGAAGAAGACTACATTACACCAGAAACACTGACCACCTGCCGGCAACAGATCCTCCACGCAGTCAAAATTCTCAACGGCTACATCGCCTGGATCAAATCCCAAGCCGACAAGTCCTAGCCTCATTTTTTAATTCTCTTACTCCCTAACTCTCCCTCCCCATGGCTACCATCCTCGTTAAAAGACCTAAACTCAGCATCTGGGAGAAAATGTATCTCCCTGGGTTATTCAAGGGAATGATGATCACCTTTGGTCATGCCAAGCGGATGCTTACGGGCAAGACCGAAGGCTCCATGCAGTATCCCGAGCAAAAGTGGGATGACGAACTGCCGGAACATTACCGTGGTGCGCCAGCTTTGGTGACCGATGAACATGGTCGCGAACGCTGTGTGTCCTGCCAACTCTGTGAATTTATTTGTCCTCCTCGTGCTATCACTATCACGCCCGGAGCCATCCCGAAAGATGACCAATGGGCCAAAGTGGAGAAGGCTCCGCGGGAATTTAAGATCGATATGATCCGCTGCATCTACTGCGGCATGTGCGAAGAAGTCTGCCCGGAGCAAGCCATCTTCCTCCGCAAAGATTACGCCATCACTGGCACCACCCGTGAGGAAATGGTGCACGACAAGACCCGGTTATATGAGATCGGCGGGATTCGCGAGGGATTGGTGAATAAGTGGAATGAGTTGAAGTAAAGCTTCCTTAATAACGCTTTGCCCATGCGGTTTCAGTCATCGCTCGTTTCACTCGGCTCTGGAAACTTAACTCCTCGGTAAATCTGGTGCAGTGGTATCTTTAGGTCCACCGATTCCAGTTCCACGGACATGTCGATATCCATGTAATACTGCGCAGCCCAAGCGGTCCGCTTACGGTAAACTCTAACATCCACTCGGTCCTGCGCTACTAGCACATACTCTTCCAGTGATGGGATGGTGGCGTAATTCTGGAATTTCTCCACGGAATCCAGTCGTTGTGTGCTTTTGGACAGCACTTCGATGATCAATTTGGGAAACCGCAAAAAGTGCTCGTCCGTGTCTCTTGGATCGCAACCAACGACGACATCTGGATAGTAGAAAATATCCTTCCCGTGTGCTAGGAGCCGGACCTTCATATCGGACATATAGGGCACGCAGGGCGAGTTTTCCAAGCGTCGATGTATCGCTGCAAGCATATTTACCGCTGCCGTAACGTGGTTCCGGCTGGCCCCGGCCATGGCGGACACTCGTCCATCCACATACTCGTGCTTCACCTCGCTCAGGGGTTCTCCTGACAGGTAATCTTCCACGGAAATGAAATCAATGCGCTCTAGGGCTGACATGCGTTGACTATCGAAGCAAATGTCGCTGACGGCAAGATGAAATTTCTTCCGCTCCCGACGGAATTTCATGAGATTCTCGATGAAACATCCAGAATCGCGCTTGACCGCTGCGGGGCTCTCGCGAGGATTCAGGCGTGTTGATTTTGCTCATCTCTTCGGTCTGGAAACGTGACTAAAATGGAGATTTGCCGCCACTTTCAAGTTTCTTCCGCCTTTGCCTGCCCATGCCTGAACCACTCTTCCTCTTTTTCGCCCTCCTCACCCTGATTTTCGGAATCGGGGTGGTGGTTAATCGGAATCCTGTGGCCAGCGGGTTGTGCCTGGTGGTCTCGTTCATTGGCTTGGCCGCCATTTACGTTAGTCTGAATGCGTATTTTCTGGGCGTGATTCAAGTGCTGGTGTATGCCGGGGCGGTGATGGTCTTGTTCTTATTCATCATCATGTTGCTGGACATCAAGGCCGAGACGAGGCGGAAGTTTAACAAGACGGCGGTCATTGGCGGTGGGGCGGTCACGCTGGGTTTTCTGGTCCTCTTGGCCAATGTGCTCAGCAGTTTCAAGGCGGGGGACAAGCGACTGCCGGCCATCGGAGCCGACAAAGCGGAGGCGAGCGATGTCGTGGAAATCGGCAATTTGCTCTTTACGAATTATACCTTCCATCTCCAAATCGTGGGAGTGCTGCTACTGGTCGCCACGGTCGGCGTGGTAGTCTTGAGCCGACGCGAGGATCGCGTAGCGACGCCACCTCAATAACTTTCCTTTCCTTCCCAGAAACATGACTTTATCGCACTATCTGCTTCTTTCCGGCCTGCTCTTTGCCATTGGTTTGGCGGGAGTCATCGTGCGTCGGAACATCATCATCATTTTCATGTGCTTGGAGTTGATGCTGAATGCGGGAAACTTGGCCTTGGTAGCCTTCTCGCGTTTCAATCTGTCTGGCCAAGGGGCTGCTGCGCAACCCAACTACAATGGGCAAATGCTGGTGTTCCTCATTATCACCGTAGCCGCCGCCGAGGTCGCGGTCGGTCTCGCGATCATCGTGGCGCTGTTCCGCTCGCGGCAGACGATCCATGTGGATGACCTCAACTCGCTCCAAGGCTAAATTTCACTATCATGTCTCCTGCTGCTTTGCTTCTTTTCTTGCCGCTGCTTGCCGCTGCGGTCATCACGCTGTTTCTGAAACGTAACGCCACCGTTAGTGCTTTGGTCTCCGTGGCCTCCGCGCTGGTCTGCTTGGCCATCAGCATTTCCCTGCTGGCTGGTGGCACGGATGCTCGGGAGGTGCTTTTCAATTGGATTGACCTTGGCTCGTTTAAGTTGCCCATCGAATTGAAGATCGACCAACTCAGCAAATCGATGATGCTGGTGGTGACCGTGGTCGGCACCTTGGTCCATATTTTCTCGTTGGGCTACATGAAAGATGACGCGGGCAAGGCGCGCTTCTTCGCTGGGTTGTCCCTCTTCATGTTCAGCATGACGGGCATTGTGCTGGCGAACAATTTGCCCATGATGTTCATTTTCTGGGAGTTGGTTGGCGTGAGTTCCTACGTTCTGATCGGCCACTGGTATGACAAAGCGAGTGCGGCTGACGCTGCGAAGAAGGCGTTTCTGACAAATCGGATTGGCGACTTCGGCTTCATGATCGGCATCCTGCTGCTGTGGTCCATCACCGGAGCTACTGACTTTGGCGGCATCGAAGGGTGGTTCCAAATTCAGACTAATAAAGACCTGGTGGCTCCCGGTCTCCTAACTGCCGCCACGCTCTGCATCTTCTGCGGTGCGGTGGGTAAAAGCGCGCAATTTCCCCTCCACGTCTGGTTGCCCGACGCCATGGAAGGCCCGACTCCCGTTTCCGCATTAATTCACGCTGCCACCATGGTAGCCGCTGGCGTGTTCATGATGGTGCGGATGGATTTCTTGGTGCTGGCGTCAGTTGATGCAGCCACCGTGATTGCTTGGATCGGCGGCATCACAGCCCTGCTGGCTGCATTGATGGCCACGCAGCAGAATGATATCAAACGGGTGCTGGCGTATTCCACCTTGTCCCAGTTGGGCTACATGGTCATGGCGGTGGGCCTGAACGCCGGCTTGGCGGGCTACTTCCACCTCTTCACGCACGCTGGTTTCAAGGCGCTTTTGTTTCTTGGTTCTGGTGCGGTCATCTACGCCTGCCACCACGAACAGGATATTTGGAAAATGGGCGGTTTGAAGGACAAGATGAAACTCACTACGCTGACCTTCGCCATCGGAACTGCGGCGTTGATCGCCATTCCCGGCACCTCTGGCTTCTTCTCCAAGGAGGGCATCTTGGATGCCGCCTTCGAGCACAATAAGGCATTGTTTGGCATTGCCGCCTTCGTGGCTTTCCTGACCAGTTTCTACATGACCCGGTTGTTCGTCGTCGCTTTTCTGGGTAAAGCCAGGGACCATGGGGCCGAGCACGCCCATGAAGCTCCGCTCGTCATGCTGGTCCCGCTGCTGATCTTGGCGGTGCCAAGTTTGCTGGCTGGTTACGGGTTCTTCAGCGGCAGCATTTTGCCGCAACCGGAACATGTGGGAGAACATCACGGACTGTTACAAATGATGCTCTCTCCAGTGGGGACCACCTCCTTGGTGGCGCTCATCGCAGGAGTGGGATTGGGCTTTGTGATGTATCGTGGCAAGAATCAGGACCCTTTGAAAATCAGCTTGTTTGCCAACAAATTCTACTTCGACGAACTCTATGCTAAGATCGTCAACGTGGCCCAAGATGGGCTCGCCAGCCTGGCAAATTTCTTCGACAAATGCTTCATCGACGGCTTGGCCGTGCGTGGCAGTGCGCTGACGGCTTCGGGCGCGGGGCAATTGTTCCGCCGCCTCCAAGTGGGGAACATTCAGGGCTACGCCTTCCTCTTCGGATTGGGCGTGTTGCTGCTGATCTTCCTGGCCATGATGGGCTAGGAATAGCCGGTTTACCGGCTCCATTCCAGCATGCGCAGGAGGGGCGCTTCGGCTCGGACGCGGAGTTCTTCGGGGAACTCTACCCTTGGGCTCAGGTCCTTGAGGCAGCGATACAGCTTCTCCAAGGTATTCATTTTCATATAGCGGCAGTCGGCGCAGGCGCAGTGGTCGGTGGGGCCGGGGATGAAGATTTTGTCAGGGATTTCCCGGCGGAGCCGGTGGAGCATCCCGCTTTCGGTCACGATGACGAAGGCTTTGGCGGGATTGGCCTTGCAGTAGGTGACCATTTTTTCCGTGCTGCAAACTTCATCGGCTAGCAGGCGGACGGCAAACGTGCATTCCGGGTGAGCCACCACTGGGGCGTCCGGGTGCTCAGCGCGAATGCGTTCGATGCTCTCCCGAGTGAATTCGACGTGAACGTAACAAGCGCCCTGCCAGAGTTCCATTTTGCGGCCCGTTTGTTCCATGACCCACCCGCCGAGGTTGGCGTCCGGCACGAAGAGGATGTTCCGGTCTTTCGGGGCCTTTTCCACGATGGTCTTGGCGTTGCCACTGGTGACAATGACATCGCTCAGGGCCTTCACGCCGCCGCTACAGTTGATGTAAGCGATAACGTAGTAATTCTTATCGGCGTGCTTTTTGAGGAAGGCCTCGAGCTGCGGTGCCGGGCAACTTTGCTCCAGGGAGCAGCCGGCGTCTTTGTCTGGGAGGACGACAATCTTGCTGGGGTTGACGATTTTGGCCGTCTCCGCCATGAAATGCACCCCGCAGAAGACGATGACGTCGGCATTGGTTTCCTTGGCTTTGTAGGAGAGGCCCAGCGAGTCGCCCACGAAATCAGCCACGTCCTGGATTTCCTTGATTTGATAATTGTGGGCCAGAATGATGGCGTTGCGTTCCTTTTTGAGGCGGAGAATTTCTTGCGAGAGATCGAGTGACATGACGGGGGATGTTATAGGCTGAAATGATGCGTTAGGGGACGCCCAAGCCCCAGTGGAGCAGGGTTTTGGCTTCGGACCAGATGGTCTTGGAGGAACTGCCCAGCAGGACGACGATGACGGTGCGGCCTTTGGTGGTGCCGGAGCAGATGAGGCACTTGCCGGCCGCATCGGTAAAGCCAGTTTTCATCCCATTGACGTAGGGATCCACGCCGAGGAGGTGATTGGTGCTGTGCAGTTTCACGGTGCGTCCATCTGGGTGGGTGAAGGTGCTTTCAGCCGTGCCGACGATTTCACGGATGACAGGTTGGCTATAAGCCACGCGGGCGAGGAGGGCCATGTCCCGGGCGGTCGAATACTGCGGGGCCGGCAGCCCGTTGGCATTTTCGAAATGACTGTTGGTCATCCCCAGGGCGGCCGCTCTGCGGTTCATGAGTTGGGCGAAGGCGGCTTCGGTGCCAGCGTGATTCCGTGCCAGGCAACGCGCCGTATCGTTGGCGCTCTTCATGAGCAGCGCGCGCAGGAGATCCCGGCGGGGGTATTGCAGGTCCGGCTTGAGATACATTTTCGTAGGCTCGGCGGCGGCATCGTAATCCGAGGCGGTGGCGAGTCGATCGAGGTTTCCAGCTTCGCAAATGAGCAGCGCGGTCAGCAGTTTTTGGGTGCTGGCGACTGCACGTTTCTCGTCGGGGTTCTTGGCGAGGAGCGCCTGACCCGTTAGGCCGTTGATGACCATGACGGCCTTGGCGGTTACCACCGGTGGGGCCTTGGCGGTGCTGCCCACGTCCCGGGCGGGCGCGATGGTTTCCGCCTGGGTTGGCAGGAGGGTGAGGCTGAGTAGGGGAAGGATCCAGAGCAGGCGTTTCATACAGGCTACTTCGATTTAGTTTTCGGGGCCGATTTTGCTTTCGGTTTGGTGGGAGGCTCGGCGGGCTTTGGTTTTTCCTCAGGCTTGGGCTCGGGCGTGATCTCCGGTTCTTTAGCCGCTGGTTTTTCCTTGGGTTTGGGGGCCGGTGGGGTGTAAATGATGCCGGCGTCTGCGAATTGTTTATCCACCAATTCATCCGGCGGGCTGCCGAGGTCACGGGCGAAGAAATAATGGCGACGGGCGGACTCCAGTGCGGGGGGCTTTTGTTCCAGATAGAGCAGGGCCAGATTGAAATGCGCCTCGCTGTATTCGGAATTCAGATCGATGGCCTTTTGCAGTTCCTGCTCGGCGGCTCCCGTCCAGTTGACTTGCTTCAGCGCAATGGCGAGTGCGTTGTGCAACCGGGCATCGGATGGATCTTCGTGAATCGCGCGGGTGAGACAGGAAATGCCTAACATGGGGTTCTTCTGGTCCATGTGGAGCAGGCCCAGCGTCATCCAAGTGGCGGGAAGGTTGGGACGCAGCGCCACGGCTCTCTCTAAATGAGCCCGCGCCTCGACTGGCTGGTCCAACTTGATTTCCACGCTGCCAAGATTGGCCAGCGCAGCGGCACTGTCTGGCTGAAGTTTCAGCAGGGCTTCCCAAGCGTCGGCGGCTTTCTGCCACTGATTAGCGCGCATGGCCTCGGTAGCTTGGCGCGCAAAGACGGTGGCTTGTTCCAACGGACGATTGATGGGTGGCAGTTCGCCCGGAGCCAAGGGGGTGGGGGCTTCTTGGGCCGGAACGGGCAGAAGCAGCAGGAAATTTAGGCTAAGGAGCAGGCGGGACATGGGACGGGGAGAAAGGGATATGCCATGCATAAGCGCAATTTCCAACGGGGAAATGGAAATTTCTCTGCACGTGCGGTGGGAAATGTCGGTCGGGCTAAGTTTGTCACACAAGTGGCCGCCCGACCTGCGCCCTATCTGGACGGTTGGAACATTTCTGCTCTCTGCCCACCTGACCGCTTGCAAATCATTTACCCCTGCTATCTTCGCCCCCTCTTATGGATATTCAAGTTGCTACTCTCTGTGATGCCGCCAACGACTACAACGGTAAGTTGTGTGTGCTTGGCACGTTCGACACCATCGGCTCCCGTCAATTGCCGGTGGTGCACCAAAACTGTGTGCTCGCCATGCGCATCTGCTTCCGCGCAGTGGACGAAGGCGAACACGATCTGGCCATTCGCATCATCGATGCTGATGGTGAAGACGTGATCAATCCGCTTCCGCCCGTGAAGTTCGAAATCCGTCTGCCCCAGGACGTTGATTTCGTGACCCGGAACATGATCATTCATTTCCAAGCGCTGCAATTCAGCAAAGCCGGCACCTTCAGTCTGGAGATTGCCGTGGATGACGACTCCCTCGTCTCCATTCCGCTGCGCGTCATCTACATGCCGCAGGAAGCGTAGGCTCCGGTTTCATTTCTCCCCCCCAATTTTTTCCCACTGCGCCTGCCCCCTCCGGTCAGGCGCAGTTTTTTTGTGGATCTGAGCCCGCGGGCCCATACGCGTCAACCTAAGGCTGTATTCCATATGAAATAACGGTTTGATGACCCGCAGGTGGCCGAATGCAGCATTGGGCACCGTTAGCGCACCCTTAGTGGAATGGGCCGGGGATGGCAAGGTTTCCGTGGGGCTTTCTTTAGTGAGGCCGATGCCATGCCGTTATTTGAACAGAAGGAAACAGAGATAACGAAGCGCTCCCATGTGAAACTCCAACTCACCCCCGGGAAGCAAGGGCAGAAGGTTCGGACTGGAGGCTATGGGGTATTTCTTCCAAATCTTCCTGACTTCTGTTCAATTTCCGATGGAGCCGGATGGAGCTGGATGGATCATGGAATTGTCAGATTTTGGCCCCTGCTTCCAGCGCTGCGGCGGCCTTCGTTTCCTCCGAGTCCTGCCGTGCCAAATCCATCTCCAGTAGCCGATGGCGTTCGCGCGTGACTACTTAAAGCCACCGTAGTTCAGGGCTTCAGCCCGTCGAACCCTCCCCGTGAATCAGACGCCTGAATCCGCCGGGACAGGCCTGCGGGCTAAAGCCCAGGACTACTTAAAGGCCTTGAGACGCGAGGGCGCGTCGGCCACCATTGATGCGCCATTTTTCACTTGGTGCCAGCGAGTTTCGCGTTAAGGCTGCGGCTTGCATTCATCACTACCCATACCCGATCCCTTTCTTTGGCGACGTCGTTTCGTCCTGCTCATCTACAATAGCCTGCTGCCGCTGGCGTTGCTGTGGCTGCTGCCTAGTTCGCTGCTGAAGATGCGGAAA
>JANOAV010000161.1:0-79821 GCA_031411295.1 Verrucomicrobiales bacterium
TTGCGGGCCGCCCCTGGTGGGCAAAATAGTGGCTCCAGTAACGCCCATTCCTTGTCACTCACATCTGTCGGGTAGCTTTTTCTCATTCCTTACCCTACCCCATTATGGCCCTTTTTCAAAATTACCGGACAGGTTCTAAGATTCGGTCCGGCCACAACCTCGTTGGTCGCCCCATACCAGTGGTAAGTCCCGGCTCCGATTTGGTCCGTGGTGATGGTCGCGCTGGTGCCCGTGGCAGTGAACCGGAAAGGAATGAAGCTGGGGGTGCTGCTGGCATCATTGTCGAAGATCATGGTGCCAGTGCCATTGCCATTGACCGTGAAGAGTTGCGTGCGATCACCTCCCCACTGACGTTCGTAAAGTCGCGTTTCGTAAGTCACCCCCGATGTTAATCCGCTCAGCGTCAGGGTGGCGGGATCTCCGTTGTAATAAAAGTTATTGAGCAACCGGCTTATGTCTCCCGTGGCCCCCGTGGCTCCATTCCCAGCGCTGGGATTGGCCCCGGCTAAGTTCCAATTTGCCCCGGTGAGCCCGGCCCCAGTAAAGATGACGCCGTTGATCGTGACGGGCGTTCCTTCCGCGAAATCAAGGGCGTGCGTGTAGTTCTTCGACGCTGAGATGCCGGTGCCGGCATCGTTGGTGAAATAGACCGGGGTGCCGACCGATGCGGTGGAAATCACACTGCCCGCACCAGAGAGTCGATTGACTGTTTCGCTGAATCCTCCGAGATCCAAGGCGCTACCGGAGTTGATCGCCAAGCCTCCTTTGCCCGCTCCATGAGGGATCACTTCTGAGGCTGCCAATTTCAGCGTGCCTTTCGTGATCGAGGTATCTCCATTGTAATCATTCCCCGTGTTGCCGAGGATGAGCGTATTGTTTTCGTCGCTCCGGCTTCCTCCTTTGGTGAGACCACCGGCACCGGAAATGAGACCGGACACGCGCAGATTGTTCGAGTTGTTGCCGCCCAGATTACTGGTTGCCGCGAGTGTTACTTTCCCGCTGAGCGTGTATTCCTGAAAACCTCCACCACCTCCGTCGGCGTAGATGGCCGCCTTATCGCCCCCTGGCGAGAAGCCTCCGAGGCCGTTCAGCGTGAAATTGTTGGGGATATTGGAGGAACCGGTCTGCCACCAGGGAAGATAATTTGCCCCCGCAGCAATGCTAACATCGCCCGTGCCAAGCGAGCCAGCATGGTGGGCCAGAATCATGCCGTTGGAAATAGTGGTTCCGGCGGTGTAGGTGTTCGCAGAACCGAGTTCAAGGAGGCTGGAGCCCGTTTTCACAATGCTGGCCAGCGGGCCCGAGATCACCCCATTGAAGGCGGTGGTGGTCGAACCATCGATAGTTAGGCGTGAGAGCGGTCCGAGGTTCACGCTCGTGCCAGAGACTCCGGAGAGTGAGGCCACGGTTTGGAGCACATCGTTCAGTTGCAGCGTGGCCCCTGCGGTGGTGAGGGAGACGTCGGTGGACGGACTGAGGAGGTTGGTCTGGAAGGACGAAGATTTAATCACGGCAAGGTTGTCCACCCCACCAATCATTCCGCCGTCCGAGCCAAAAGTGAGGTAACTGGTCCCCATGCCGGTATTGAGCGTATAGCTGCCGATGGTGCTTCCTCCTTGGGTGACGACGAGCTTGGTTCCATTTCCAGCAAAGGGCGATCCAGTGCCAGTAGCATCGGCCAAATAGACCCCGAAGCTGTCCCCGCCCGAAGTAGATCCAAAATCTTGCAACAGTCCCCCATTATTAAAGATCTGGATTCCGGTGTTCGCACGATAGAGGAAGCCGAATTCTCCCGATCCCGTGATCGGGAAACCATTTCCACTCGTGGAGCGAATGGTGAAACTGGTCCAGGAGGCGGAGTTGCCCGTATTGCCCTTGAACATGTCGAAACCCACCTTCAGTGGCCCGGGCACATTGGCCGTGGACAGTGGCAGACCATTGAGCGTGGCGCTGGCCCCGAAGGCCAGCAGCAAGTAGTCTCCATTGGTTCCTGCTGGTTGTTGCACTGGCGTGGCATTGCCTACTTGGGTGTTTCCTGCCGGGGTCCAATTCTGCAACGCAGAACTGCCCGTCTGCCGACCCGCAAGGTTGAAATTCAGATCCATGGTGTTGGGATTGCCAGTAGCGCTGAAGTTATCCGTCAACATGGCTGAAGTGGCAGTGCCCTGGAGCGCCAGCGTGCCGGCGTTGACGGCGGTTGCTCCAGTGTAAGTGCTGGCGGCTGAAAGTGTGAGCGTGCCAGCACCAGACTTGGTGAGCGGGCCCGTGCTGCCAGGGAAATTCGCCAGCGTGTTTCTAATGGCGATGTTATTGCCGTTGGTATTAATGATGGCCCCACCGTTCTTGATCAGGGCCGGACCACTGCGCGGGTTGCTGTCGCCATTTTGATGCACTTGGAGAAAATCTGCGCTCGCAGCAGAAGCCATCACGGTGGTGCCGTTGAAGATCACATGGGTGACACCCACAAAATCATTGCCATAAATGAACGGGGTGGTCAGCGTGCCACCGTCCAAATGGAGGCTGGAAGCAATCACCCCATTGGCGGCAAGATTCACCCCGCCGGTGGCAGTAACGCTGGTGCCGGGATTCATGACGAAACGGGACCAATCGCCTCCCGGGCCCGTGCGCAGTTGGCCTCCAACGCTCAGGCTCGTCGTGCCTGTGACTTCCAGCGTGCCACGCCCGACCTCCACATTGCCAGTGGAGGTGGTCAGGGCCGCATTGTTCAGCGTCACCTTGGTGTTCGCTGCCTGGTCCTCACCATCCACCGTGGTTCCGGTAACGACTAAATTTTTCGTCCCCAGCGTAATCGTGCTCCCGCTGAAAGTAAGATTGTTCGCCCCCGAGTCTTCGTTGGCCGTCAGCGTCAACGCCCCACCACTGCCATCAGTCGTGATATTTCCCGTGTAGGTGGCACTGCCGGGCCGCCGGTAAATCGTTTGATTACTCCCCGTCAACGCAAACCCATAATTGTGCGTCCCGCTGGTATTGGTGAAAAAGAGCGTGCCACTGGCAACCTCCAACTGACTGGCGACCGCTGCGGTCACGGACACATTCGTAAGGTCTGTCGTGTGGTCACCTTCGCCACTGCTGTTAAATTGAATTGTCTGAGCACCCGTCGCTGTGAATCCAAACGCATAACGCTGGAAGGCACTCTGGCTCAGCCACCCATAGTTAGCGCCATCGAGTGTCAGCGAGGCCCCCAATGTATTATCGGCAAAGACACTCACGCCCGACGTATTCCCATTACGGGCCGCAGCGTCGAAACTGAAGAGGTAATTTGTTCCGCCAGTGGTGGCGATGGCTTGGGAGGCACTCACATTTCCCTGCATGAAGAGGAAACTCCCCGTATTCGTCGCGGGGGCAAAGGCGTTGGAGGTTGTGGTCAACGTTCCATTGATCCCTGATCCAGTGGTGGTCCAGCCAGTTGCACCAGCAGGGTTCACTCCACCTTCCCCGAAGTATCCATTGCCATTGGTGAAGATAGCGGCGTTACCGGAGAAATCCGGATTGGAAACTAAATTTTGCGCAGCAGCAAATCCGTTAAAAATGCCTGTCAATGCGAGCACAAAACTCGAAACGAAAGTTAGAGAGACATGGGAGCTTTTCATAAATTTATGGCTAGGTGCGGGCGGATTCGTAGCGGGTGGCGAACCCTCATCCTACATCACCGGAG
Source organism: Verrucomicrobiales bacterium (assembly GCA_031411295.1). Lineage (GTDB taxonomy): Bacteria > Verrucomicrobiota > Verrucomicrobiia > Verrucomicrobiales > V1-33 > JAGNEJ01. The sequence continues at coordinate 3,677 of JANOAV010000161.1, forward strand.
CAATTAATAAAGCGAATTAACAGGCCAACGGAAAAACGGAAAACGCTATTCCGCCTGAAAATTCGCGATCTTCGTGGTAGAAAAACCTTCGCCACAAGGCTCCTCGCAAAGTAGCCGTCACCACTCCGCGTGACGGCAGGCGTTAGCAGGCGCATGCGAGTTCGAGACCAGTCTGCCTAGCGCAGCAAGACGTTCGCAGCAACGACGGCTGGCAGGGCTGCTGGCGTTTGGTGATTCGCAGCGGTGGCGGGATCGGGAAATCGCGCTGGTCATCACGCGGAGCGATGATGACTACTTTGAAGGACCACGAATTCGGAGCCAGTCCGCCTAGCGCAGCAAGACGTTGGGAGCAACGACGGCTGGCAGGGCTGCTGACCTCAAGAGGGCTGCACGCCGCTGCGGCTCCATTCGGATCGCAATTGCGCTTAGAGCCCGTCGAACTTCGACTGGTTGGGATCATGGGCCCCGGTGCCAGGGGTGACGACAGCGGCTCCGGGAACGCCTACTTTGCTCTTCTCCTGCTTTTGCTTGGCGAGCACGCTAGCCGCATAAGGAATGGCATCTGTCGGTGGCAGGGTCACGACGCCCTTTGCTTTGTCCAAGGCGTATTTGTTGAAGTCAGCTTCCTGTTCCTTCACGACCAGCATCTTTTTGGCGGAGCGGGCTTTGCCGGCACCACCGTCAAGGGCTTCACCATCGCTGGGACCAAACATTTCTTTAACTGCGTAGATCGCCACGCCAAAGGCAAGAATTGCGCCAACGGTGCCCCAGAAGGTGAGGAAACGTTTACCGAGGGTATCTCCAGGATGTTCGTCCATGATGATTTATAGAGTGAAGGAGTGAGAAAAAGTGATGGAATTAGTTCATCAGGTTGACGGATTCCTCCAAACGAGGATCGCCACACGGATAGATGCTGGCCTTGGCCAGGCGCTTGAGGAAGCAGTAGCCGTAGAGACCACCGATGGTCGCCAGCGCCATGAGATCCATGCCGAAGTCGAGGATCAAACGGCCGAAGGTAGGCGCAGAGCTGGCATCATAGAGCACGGGGCCGCGTTGGGGTGTAACCCACCAGAACACTTCCAGCACGTGAATGAAGATCACATAAGCGGCAATGATCATGATGGCGTTCAGGTTCTTCTTGGCATCTCGTTTGAGTAGGGCAACGAAGGGCACCACGAAGTGCAGGAACGTCAGTGCGAGCGACAGATACCAGTAGCCGCCGGTGTTGCGAATCGCGAAGAAGCGGGTTTCTTCAGGAATGTTGGCATACCAGATCAGGAAGTATTGGCTGAAGCAAATGTAAGCCCAGAAGATAATGAAGGCGTGCATCAACTTGCCTTTGATGTGGAAGTGTTCCACGGAAACGATGTGGTTCAAATGTCCGGTCTTAACCAAGAGGCCGACCACCAGAATGATCAACGCCATTGAACTCATGGCTGAACCAGCAAAGACGTTCACGGGCCACATGGTGGAGAACCATTTGTAGTCAAGGCCTTCGATCCAATCAATGGAAGCAAAGCTGGAGGCGATGGCCATCAAGGGCAACCATCCGGCTGCAAAACGACGGGCAGTGAAGGTGGTCTTGACGCTGCCGCTGGTGTCCTGGCTGAGACTGTATTGACGCATTTTCCAAGCGCCAAAGCCCAAGATTGCGAAGTAAATGACGTAACGCATGTCGAAACCCGGGATGGAACCCCAACCAAGGTGGAGGTAGCCGAACTTGTGCGCCAACAGGTGAGTCGCGTGACCACCCGCGTGGATCTGGTCATATAAGGTGGCGTCCGGACCTGCGTCCACTGTCCTGGCAACAGCATGATGGCCGATCCAGGTCCAAACGGTTTCCCGGATGCTGGGGATGAAGATCAGGGGCAGACCGAGAATAAACATCAGTCCAAAGTTGTTGGAAATAGTTTCTGGAATCCGACGGATGGCAACACCCCAGCCCGAATTGGAGGCGTTGTGGAGCAGCACCCAGAAAAGCATCCCGACCGTAATGGTGAAGAACACTTCGAATCCGAAGAGCCAAGAGAAGGCGTAAGAACGACCGAGAGAATCCTGAGCGCTCGGGCTAAAAAATGGTAACTGCGGCAGCAGAAGAATGGCGGAAATCACAGCACCGATCCCGCCAATCATGAGGCACAGCGATTGGATGGACGCGATCTTATCCGTCTTGAGTTGCTCTCCGCCAGCGGGGATGTCTGTGACTGCTACGTAATGGTGGCTCATCGAATGAAATGGGGTCGAAATGAAAAGTTATTCTTTGGCGTTACCGGCCTTTTTGGCGGCTTCCCAGGCCTTGGTGACCTCGGGATCAGCCAATGGGGCGCTGCGGCTCAGGCCGAGGGTGCGGACGTAGGCGATGACAGCCCAGCGGTCTGGGACGTTGATTTTATCGCCATAGCGACCCATCAGGCCCTGCCCGTTGGTGATGGTATTGAAAAGGGAGCCATTCGGCTTATAAGCGGCGTTTGCTTTGTCCGTGAACGGGCCGTCTTGGAAATTGGCGATGTTGGCGATGCCGTAAGCGGCGTTGGGAGTGTCCTGGCGCAGAGCCAAGGTCCCCTTGCCGTTGCCGGATTTACCATGGCAAATGGCGCAGTGAATGTTATACACTTGCTGACCACGGCGGAGGGAGGCGGGGGTGATCTCCACCCCGTCCGGAAAACCATCACCCCAGAAGGTGCCATTTTCCACCTTGCCGGAGTTGTAATAATCCGAGCCATGACCAGTGCTGAAACCAGCAGGATCGCGATAGCCCTCGCTGGCGAGTTTGTCTGGCAGGCTGGCACCCATGGGCACAGAACCGATCACCGGTTGCCGGGCTCCCTGGCCGTCTGCGAAGAAGTAGTTCGAGGACTGGGCCTTCACTTTGCCTTGGTGGGCCATGTCATCGAAAAGCTCGATCGGAGTGTCCGTTGATTTGTCTCCACGGAAGCCTGCGATACCGACGACGGTAACGCTGAGCAGAAGGAATGCTAAAAAGAAGTAACGCATGGTAGCTGGGTGAGGCCAGAGATTAAATTTCGTCTTCGACGATTTCGAGGTTTTTACCACCGAGTTCAGCGAGGAAGGCTTGAGTCTTTTCCACGGAGAAACCAGGATCGCGCGCTTCGATGCAGAGGAAGAAGCCGTCGTCGGAGAACTTGAGGAAATTCTGGGAATTGAAGAGCGGATGGTGCAGGCGTGGCAGTTTCATCAAGGCCAAGCCACCAAAAAGACAGGTGAAGGCGGAGAAGAGAATGGTCAGTTCAAACATCACAGGGAAGAACGCCGGAATGGTGAAGATATTGGAGGGCTTGGACTGCACCACCGTAGGGTATATGACCACTTGGGTAATGTATTCCAACAGGAACGCGGTCAAGGTGCCGGTGGCACCACCAATGAGCACGAAGAGCGAAAGAATGCTCTTGGGCAACCCCATGGCGGCATCCATGCCGTGAATCGGGAATGGGCTGTGCACATCCCAATGCTTGAAGCCGGCATCCCGCACTTTTTCGGCGGCATGATAGAGGTCTTTGGCGCTGGGGAATTCCGCAAGGGCTCCGTGCACGCGCTTTAATGGAGTAGGTGAGGCCATGATGTCAGCTAAAAGGGTGTCGCTTGGCTATAAAGTGAAATTTAGGCTCCGCCGGGAATGCCATCAGGATCGATGGTAGGACGGGTTCCGGAAGAAGGATTGTCCACTTCCTTGAGGTAAGGACGGTAAACGCCTTTGCGCTTGGCGCGCTCGGCATCGTGGTGAGGATCGGAATCGGCCAGCACGCCCTTGACTTCGCTCATGGCGATAACTGGCAGGAACCGGATAAACAGGAGGAACAATCCAAGGAACAGCCCGAAGGTGCCGATGAAGGACCAGATTTCCACCCAAGTAGGATGGAAGTCATCCCACTGACCAGGCAGGAAGTCACGGGCGGTAGTGGTGACGATGATCACGAAGCGCTCATACCACATACCGGCATTTACAAACATACACACCAGCATCACGATCCACAGGTTCTCCCGGCAGCGTTTAAACCAGAAGGCTTGCGGGGCGATCACGTTGCAGAAGAACATCGCGTAGTAGGTCCAAGTGTAGGGACCATACATGATCCGCCATTTGAAGGCGTCGAATTCATAGTCAGAGCCGGAATACCAGGCAACGAACAGTTCCATCAAGTAGGCGTAACCCACGATGGTGCCGGTCAGCGCGATGATCTTGGTCATGTTGTCGATGTGCTTGGCGGTCAGCAAATCATGCAGACCGTAGATCCGACGAATCGGGATCATGAGCGTCAGCACCATGGCAAAACCACCGAAGATAGCGCCGGCCACGAAGTAAGGAGGGAAAATGGTGGTGTGCCACCCCGGAACGACTGACGTCGCAAAGTCGAAGGACACCACGGTGTGCACGGAAAGCACCAACGGGGTGGAAAGGGCCGCCAGCAGGAGGTAGGCCATTTCGTAGTGACGCCATTGGCGATTGCCACCGCGCCACCCGAGGGCGAAGATACCGTAAGCCAACTTGCGAATGCCGCCTTTAGCACGGTCACGGAGCGTGGCCAAGTCAGGAACCAGTCCGAGATACCAAAAAATTACGGAAACCGTAAAATACGTCGAAACGGCAAAAACGTCCCAGAGGAGCGGGGACTTAAAGTTCTGCCAGATGGCATTGCTGTTGGGGATCGGAGCTAGGAAATAAACCATCCAAACCCGACCCACATGCAGTGCGGGAAAGATACCAGCGCAAACCACCGCGAATAAAGTCATGGCTTCCGCCGCCCGGTTCACCGAAGTTCGCCACTTCTGACGGGTTAGGAAAAGGATGGCGGAAATTAACGTTCCCGCGTGACCAATACCGATCCAAAACACGAAGTTGGTAATATCCCAACACCACGCCACGGGGTGATTGGTTCCCCACACGCCGATACCGGTCGAAATAAGGTAAGTGAAGCACCCAACCAAAACGATCGTCAGTATGAAACACGGAACGATCAACCACCACCAGAGCTTGGGCTGTGGCTGCTCCACGATGCCAGCAATTTTCTCCGTGATCCAATGCAGCGACCGATTATTGAGAACCAATGGTTCCCGCGTCAGCACTTGGGCGACGGTGTTCCCGCCTCCACTTGGAGTGGAGCCGTGACTGTGATCGTGGGTGTCAGTAGCAGAAGCCATGCGCGATTTTTTCGATAAAAAGCAATAAAAGAAGAAGACCTGCCCGAGAGTTCGGGACAGTCCAAGCATTCGATATAGGCGCTTGTGAAAAATTTCACAAGCAGAATTCTAAAAAAATGTCTTCGGCGTTTGGGTTCAGGCTTTGGCTCCAAGGACCGGGCTCAGCACCCCTCCGCAGATTCGGTAAAGTCTCGATGCGAACGGATGCGTTAAAGTAGCATTAACTAGAAGTCGCCATCACGAATTTCGTTGAAACAAGCCGTCATTCGTCGTCGTATGGCCCTGATGTTCCGTAAATCTCCACGACTCAAAATCCTCTGGCGCTGGTCTTGGCGAGGCCTTGTCCTGTTGGTGCTGGCCGTCTGGGCGGCCAACCTTTGGGTCTTGGGGGATACAAAGTCGCAGATCTACCGCACCATCTCTTCCGTGCCGGAGGGCGGACCAGAGGTGGCCTTGGTGCTGGGAACGAGCAAAACGCTGGCCACCGGCTGGGGGAATCATTTCTTCCAACGCCGCATTGAGGCCGCCGCGGAACTTTACCATGCGGGGAAAATTCGCCATTTACTGCTGAGCGGGGACCACAGCACCCCGGACTATAACGAACCCGCCGACATGCGGGACGCCTTAATTGCCAGGGGCGTGCCCGCCGACGCCATGACGCTGGATTTTGCTGGCATGCGGACGCTGGATTCCATCGTGCGCGCCCGGGAAATTTTCGACCTCACCAACTGCATTATTGTCACCGACGACTTTCATTTACCACGCGCGGTGTTGCTTGCGAATCATTTCGGCCTGCGGGCCACGGGTTATGAAACGGAGCCTCTGGCTTGGAACGTCTCGGAGAAAACCCGCTGCCGGGAATACCTGGCCCGGGTCAAGCTGCTGCTGGATGTCTATTTACTAGGCACGGAGCCAAGGCATCTGGGTCCGAAGCTGCCGATCAATGCGATTACCCCCTAATATCAACCCTGCACCAGCAGCCCTTGACCACCCACATCACGCGGATCGCAGGTAACCACGATGTCCGGGTAGTAGAAAATATCCTTTTGTTTGAGCTTCATCCACACCTTCATATCCCCCACGAACGGCGTGCACGGCTTGCCATCCAAGTGGGATTCCAGTTTGGAGGCAAATTTAATGGAGATCCTATTATGCGACCAACTGACCCCGGCCATGGCAAAGACCTAACCTGCGATGTATTCATGTTTTACATCGCTCAATTGTTCCTCGGAGAGATACTCCTCCACGGAAATGGGTTGCAGTTGGCGGGCAGCAGTCATGCCCGTATTTTGCGGTGGATTCCACTGGCCGCAAGCACCAACTAGCCCCGAGTCACCACGCTCCAGAGAAGTTACGCATCATTGACGGCACCCAGCTTCTGGAGTCCAGTGCGCACCTCCCATGTCCCCCAGCTTCTTCATCCAACGCCCTATTTTTGCGGCCGTGCTCAGCATTTTCATCACGCTGTTTGGCGCGCTGGCCTATTTTGGGCTGCCGGTTTCCCAATATCCCGAGGTGGTGCCGCCGACGGTGGTGGTGAGCACGTTCTATCCCGGGGCCAATGCGCAGACGCTGTCGGAGACGGTGGCCACACCACTGGAGCAGGAAATTAATGGCGTGGAAAACATGCTCTATCTTTCTTCCAGCAGCACCAGCGACGGTCGGTTGGCTGTGACGGTTACCTTCAAGTTAGGCACCAATCTGGACCAAGCCCAGGTGCAGGTGCAAAATCGGGTTAGTGTGGCGGTGCCTCGTTTGCCGGAAGAGGTTCGTCGGCAGGGCGTCAATGTGACGAAGCGCTCGCCCGACCTCACCTTGGCGGTGCAATTCTACTCGCCTGATGGGTCGCGCGATACCATGTATCTGGGCAACTACGTCAGTCTGCAGATCACCAATGAAATTACCCGACTGCCTGGCGTGGCCGAAGCCAGCCTGCTGGGCGGGCTGGATTTCACGATGCGGATCTGGCTGGATCCCGAAAAGTTAGCGGTGCGCAATCTGACCGCAGGCGATGTCCTGCGGGCGGTGCGGGAGCAGAACGTGCAGATCGCTGCTGGACAACTCGGTCAGCCTCCCGCCGCTCAAGGCCTGGATTTTCAATACACGCTGGTTTCCCCCGGCCGATTAGTGACCTCAGAGGAGTTTGGAAACATTGTTATCAAGACCGGCACCGGTGGGGACACCATCCATCTGCGCGATGTGGCGCGCGTGGAATTGGGGGCCAAGGATTACTCGGTGCGCACTTACATGGATGGGAAAAATGCCGTGTCCCTGCGGATCTTCCAGCTTCCCGGAACCAATGCGCTCTCCACTGCGGATGGGGTGTATGATCGCATGGCCAAGCTGGCGGAACGTTTCCCGCCGGGGGTGGGATATCGCATCAATTACGATCCCACACAGTTCGTGCGCGCCTCGATGAAGAGCGTGCTGTGGACCTTGTTGGAGGCCTTGGGGTTGGTGGTCATTGTCGTCGTGGTGTTCCTGCAAACGTGGCGGGCCTCGCTCATTCCACTGCTGGCGGTGCCGGTGTCGTTGATTGGCACGCTGGCGATTATGAGTGCGTTCGGCTTCTCGTTGAACAATCTTTCCCTGTTCGGACTCGTGTTAGCCATCGGCATCGTGGTGGACGATGCCATCGTCGTGGTCGAAAATGTGGAGCGGTTGATGGCCCAAGGAATGAGCCCGCGCGAGGCCAGTCACGCGGCCATGAAAGAGGTCTCCAGTGCCGTCATTGGGGTAGCGTTGGTGCTGACGGCGGTGTTTGTGCCCACCGCCTTTCTGGGCGGCATCATTGGAAAATTCTACCAACAATTTGCGCTCACGATTGCCGCCAGCACGGTCCTTTCCGCCATCAACTCCCTGACCCTGAGCCCGGCCTTGGCGGCCCTGTTGCTGCAGCCGCACGGTGCCAAGCCAGACTGGGTCACCCGCATAATCAACGTGGTTCTGGGTTGGTTCTTCCGAGGTTTCAATAAAGTTTTTGCCCGCAGCGCCCAGGCCTACGGTTGGCTGACGGAAAAGTTGGTGCGACGCACGGGGCGCCTGGCCTTGCTCTACGGCGGCTTGGTGGCGGTAGCGGGTTGGTTGTTCACGAAAGTGCCGTCCGGGTTTATCCCCGTGCAGGACATGGGATATTTCCTGGTGGTGGCGCAGTTGCCGGATGCGTCCTCGTTAGAACGGACGGATGAGGTCGTGCGGCGGATGGATAAAATTGCCCGGGAAACACCCGGTATCGCCCACACCTTCGCCATCAGCGGCTATTCCAGCGTATTGCAGGCCAATCAGCCGAACATCGGAGCGGCGTTTGTGATTCCCGATTCCTTCGACCAGCGCAGTGGCAATCCGCAACTATCCGCGCCTGCCCTCATGGCCACCTTGCGGCAACGTTTTAGCGGCATTCAGGAAGCACGCATTCTGGTGCTGCCACCCCCTGCCCTGCGGGGATTGGGGAACGCCGGGGGCTTCAAAATTCAAGTGCAGGATCTCAACAACCAAGGCCCGGTGGCCTTGCAGAAGGCGGTCCAGAGCTTGTCGGATGAGCTGACGAAAGATCCAGAATTCAACTCCCTCCTGCCGGGCTTCCGAGCCACCGTGCCGCAGTATTTCATGGACATCGACCGCACCCAGGCCAAGTCTATGAATATCAACCTGGCGGATCTGAATGAAACCCTGCAAGTCTTCCTCGGCAGCGTTTATGTGAATGATTTCAACCTTTTCGGCCGCACCTATCAAGTCACTGCGCAGGCCGAACCTAACTTCCGCGCCACCCCGGAATCCATCGCCCGACTGCGAACCCGCAATCAACAGGGCGGCATGGTGCCGCTGGGCGCACTAGTGAAAGTGCAACCCATCGCAGGGGCGGACCGCTGGCAGCGGTATAACATGTATCCCAGCGGAGACCTCAGTGGCAACGTGGCGGCTGGACTGAGCAGCGGGGAAATGATCAAGCGCGTGGATGCCGCCGCAGCACGTGCCCTCCCACCCGGCTACAGCATTGAATGGACGGACCTGACGTATCAGCAAATTCTGGCAGGCAATGCCATCATCTGGGTCTTCCCACTTTGTGTTCTGTTGGTTTTTCTGGTGCTGGCCGCCCTCTACGAAAGCTGGGGCCTGCCGCTGGCGATCATCCTCATCGTGCCGATGTGCGTGCTCAGCGCGCTGCTGGCGGTGTGGGTGAGCGGTCGGGATAATAACATCTTTACCCAGATCGGCCTCATCGTGCTGGTCGGCCTGGCGGCAAAGAATGCCATCCTCATCGTGGAATTCGCCCGACAGGCGGAGGAACGCGGAGCGGATTGCTATACAGCGGCGGTGGAAGCATGTCGCCTGCGTTTACGACCCATTTTAATGACCAGCTTCGCCTTCATCCTCGGCGTGCTGCCCCTGCTAAAAGCCCACGGAGCCGGAGCGGAAATGCGTCAGGCCCTGGGCACCTCGGTGTTTTACGGCATGATCGGGGTAACGGTCTTCGGCCTGATCCTAACACCGGTGTTTTATGTTTTCATTCGGAAATTCCAGAGGAAACCTAAGGTGGCCGAGGTTGAAGTTGTAACGCACGAGGAAGCGACAGTGGGACACTGAGCCTAAATGACATGGGCTTGTGTCCAGCAGCCAGCTTACAACAAGGACCTTGAAGGGCGAGGCAAGAAGGGGACTCCGGCTTTGGGTGCTATGCCGTTTACAGTCTCAGACAAAGCCATTGCTTGAAATCCTATCATTCGATGGCACTTATGAAATCTGGTTCGCCAATTCCTCCTCAGTCCGAGCCTGAATTGCTTGTCTGCCTGCGGATTGTTACATCACCCAATCTTCCTTATGAATTTCCCTGATCTTCCTCATCTGAGACAACTACAGAATGAACTTTGGCGTTGGCCAAAATCGCGGGCATCTCTTATGGTAGGTGCCGGACTGAGCATCAATGCGGACCCCATGCCGGGTATAACCTCGAAATTTCCAACATGGCGTGAATTGGCCAGAGCCATCTTTGATGAACTTCATCCAAGCCAGGCCGGAGAATCTGCTGATGATGTCGCGGCTAAGGAACGAAAATTCGCCAATTCCAACTCCTTAAGGATAGCCAGTGAATATGAGGCAGCCTTTGGGAGACGGAAACTGAATCAGCTTCTTCAAGCGCAGACCCCTGATATAAATCACTCTCCAGGCGAACTCCATCGACAGCTGTTGGAATTGCCTTGGGCCGACATTTTCACTACAAATTATGACACCCTTCTTGAGCGTGTGGAAACGCCTGAGCAGTCGTATCAGTGCGTTTTGACAACTGAGGAACTGACGACGGCCTTCGCCCCAAGGATCATTAAGCTACACGGTTCTTTTCCTTCTCAGACCCAACTTATCATTACAGAGGAGGATTATAGAAGTTACCCAGCCGACTTTGCTCCATTTGTTAACACGGTCCAACAGGCACTCATAGAGACGTCCTTCGTCATGCTTGGGTTTTCTGGTGATGATCCAAATTTTTTGGCTTGGACGGGGTGGATTCGAGACAAGCTTGGGGAACATCATGCTCCAATCTACCTTGTTGGGGCGCTTTCTCTGAGTGCGGCAGAGCGAGCATTGCTACACAGACGAGGGGTAACGCCTATAGATTTTTCCCCCGTGCTCGGGACAGGTCCCTACAAAAACGGCAATCACGAAGCAGCCATATGGGAATTTATTAAGTCCATGAATGCCGCCAAGCTGCCGCGTCCAGAGCGCTGGCCAGATTTCCCGGATACCAAAAGACTACCCGTCGAAATTTCAAAATATGCTCCAGAGACACTGTTCATCCCAAGTGCACCGAAGTTTCCGAAAAATAACTCTAGCATAGACGACGTGATTGAGGTTTTAACTCGGTGGTCCTATGAACGAAAGCACTATCCAGGCTGGCTGGTCGCAACGGATGAAAGAAGAGCAAAAATTTACCGAAATACAAAGTCATGGTCAGCAAATATCATCAAGCTGACAGCAGAATGGGCCAATGTTGATCGTCTATTGGTTTATCGGGAAATAAATTGGCGCTATGAAACTGCAATGGTAACACTTTTTGAGGATACCGTTCAACCGTTCCGCGATGTTATCGTTGCGCTGTCTAAAGATGTGGAAGGAGGAAACATTCTGCGGCCGTCACAAGAGGGCACGCCTTTCGCAGAGGTGCCGTCCGCTGAGATTATGGGGAGTTGGCTTGAACTTACGTTCGCTCTCCAACGAGAGGCTCGTGAGGTCTGTAATGAGGTTAGTTGGAACTTTTACAAGGAAAAGCTGGACGTTGTCATCCCACAGTTTCCGCAATATCTGGATCGATACCATTACGAATCCGCGCTTTGGATGATGTGGAAGATTAAAAGAATCGAAGCGCGCGCCATCCTCGCAAAATGGCAGCCCACCGCAAATAATCCGCAGGCCGCCATCTGGAAGGCTGGACTGCTTTTAGAGTTAGACGAACTACAGGAAGGTAAAGCGTTATTACGCAATTCATTGCGACAGATTAGGGCCTCCCTGAACCTACAACCGAGGAACATAGAATTGCTTTCGACAGAGGGGTGGTGCACTTATTTACTTTTTGCTGTGGAGCAGATGCTGAATCTCCGAAATTCATCAACCTTCTGGGAGGAATTTACGCAGCGATGGGATGAACTGAAGCGATGGGATTGTAATCCGTGGCCGTTACAAAAATACTTTGATACTGCACTTTCTGACGTAATGCCTGAGGCTAGTGGCATCCGGCGGAAACGGACGAATCACTTTGATATCTGGGACAAGGGGACCTCACTTCATATCCGCAACGATAATATCGAACCCTTCATCCCCGCTCTGGCTTGTTTGAGATTTTTTGAGCAGAGCGGAGTGCCCATGAGGATGTCCCGCTTGAATATTGCACGAGACGCATTGCGTCAGGCCTGCAAATGGATTGAGCCTTTCGTCGGATTTGGCAGTTCCGCTGTGCTCATCAGGTCAGGGAATCGCGACTATATCAAGAAGGACAAGGCCTTTGATAGGTGTGGATTGGCCATTATGGATGCTGATCATGCATTGCGTTTGAACAGTTGGTGCAGCGAGGTCTTGCACCGAGAGTTGGATGGACTTGAGGGTATGCCCAATTATGGGTCGGCGTCCGAGGATTTGCTGGGAATATTGAGCGAACTACTATCGAGGTTAACTTTTCGCCTGCCTGAGAAGGAATTAAACGAATCCTTCTCTCTCGCAGTCAAATTGCAGATTCATCCCGGTATTAGGAAACACCTCAGCCTTCACGAGGTCTGTAAACCTTGGTTCGATCGATTGTTTGATAAAGCGGAGCCGGAAACCTTACTCCCATGGTTACCTCAACTCTTAGAGTTACCTACATTCGCTGATGATGTGAACGACAAAATTCCAGAACACCGTGTGTGGCCTGATCCACTGAAGAATTTTCCATGCAGATCGATGCTGGATTTTTGTGAATCAATGCCGGTGGAAGTAGAGAAAGTGCGTTCCGCCGTCGAGAAACTTCTAGCTAAAGCGCCAAGTGAACATGGAGAGGCCCGAAAAAGAACGATTCACAGAATAATTGTTGTTCATTCGGCGGGACTCTTGACCCAAAAACAAGCGTCAGCGCTCAAGGATTTGACATGGAGCAGAAGAACACGAGACGGACTTCCCGACACGCCCGGTATTGCTCTGGTTAGCTTTTTGCGTGTCCCTGTTCCAACGGATGTGGATGTGCGAAGTCTGATCAAAAAGCATATTCTGGGGTTACCCGTAATGATGATGGTTAAGAGGAAAGACGGTCGTTTTAACAGCAGTTTTTCCATAGTGCCAGAGCCCATTATTCACGAAGCTTCCAGTGTCTCTAAACCAGTTTGCGAACTGTTTGGAGAAGGCGGAGGCTCCATTACTTGGTCCGGCGAAGAGATCCGTTACCTCAAAAAACGCTCTCTCGATTGGTGGAATAACGACAAGATTGTTCTGGATCCTAAATATCGAGATATCTCCTTTGGAATAAATGGCATCGAGTCTACAGCTGCCGCTCTTACAAAATTGCTCGCTCGCGTTATTTTGCCCGGCATGAAGCGTGCATCAGAGAAGGACTGGGAAGCAATACTTGGAATGCTAGCTGAAATGCGGGGCCACGCGTTTTACCCATCATTGGCATTGCCTTACGTCCTAATACATCGATCCAGCCAACTTAAGGTGGTTGCTAAAACCCTTCAAGATGACCTGTGTGCGGAGTCTAATGAAATAGTCGCAGCAGCGGTGGAGGCAATCAGGCATTGGTGTCACCTCTCACACGCCAATCAAGTGCCACCTATTCCACGCCAAATGTTGGAAGAACTCGTGATGCGAGTTGTTCTTCGCAATCAAGTGGGCACGATTCCCATGCTGGAAAGCCTCACATATTTATTAGTCGAGCGTCCGGAATTGTTCTTAAAGCCTATGATTAATTCTCTGGCTCGCAGTTTAACCCAATGGCATGCATCGCTGAAGCTCAACACTGCGGAGAGCGAAGTAAACGAATTCGAGAATTCAGCCAAACCAGAAATTAGATGGTGGGTTGCACACCTGGCATGGGCTATAGATCAGTATTTTAAGACGACCTCGCCAAAAATGCCTGAGCACTCTGGCGTCTCATTGTGGAGAAAAATCTGTGCGGAAGATCCCCTTCCAGAAATGCGCAGGGCATTCTACGAACTCAATTTCTTACGGGACCGTGCCCATAAAGCCGATAAGGCACTGAAAACAGTAAGAAAAAGAAAAAAGCCAAAATAAATCTTGCCCGCGCATAGCCGTTTATGGCAAAATGCCAGTCATGCCACAACCTCTGACATGGGATTCGCCTTTATTGACGTGGGACATGCCGGGAACTGTTACCTGGGATGGGGAAGTGGCTTCACCACTAACACCAAAAAAGCTTATGGGAATCGATAATCGGATATCTTTAGAACTAACGGCAGCGGAGAAGGCCGCGATTGTGGACGCAACGACCGCGCTGGAGGAGGCGTTGGACGGGAAGACTCAGGGGCTAACCCCGGAGGAGCGGCATGACCTGCCGAAGCTGGGCGATAAGTCGCTGGGCTTCGATGAGAAATGCCAGACGTATATGGCGGCCCACCCGACGTATATTCCGGGGTTCGTAGATCAGACGGAACTGGCGAAGGATCGGAAATTGATCACTGATTACGCTCCTTGTCTTGCGAAGCTGGCTCCGCTGGTGCAGGCGATGGAGGATACGGTGACCCAGGCGTATTCGGATATTTATATCGCCAACCTGGCCTTTTACCAAAATGTGCGCCAAGCCGCCAAACGCGGGGTGCCCGGAGCGGATGCAATCTATCAGGACCTTCAGGAGCGTTTCCCCGGTCGCCCGAAGAAGGTGGTGCCTCCCACACCGTGAGCCCAAAATGAGGTGAATTCCTGATTTTCCATAAATTTACGGGGAAATCAGGTGCCATCAGCCACTTTCAATCCCAAAAAACTCACTCGGAGTGACCTTTTTCTCACTCCGAGTGAGTAATTGGGCGCTCCGAGTGTCCTCTTTCCAGCTCTGGGTGAGTTATTTCGCACTCTAAGTGCGCTTTTAATCAATCTGAGCGGGTAATTGAATTCTGCGCGTGAGCTCTTGATGATTTGGGGTGAGCTTTTGTCCACGGTTGGTGGGCTTTTTGTCGCTGGGAGTGGCCAGGAATCCACTCGAAGTGTATTTTTAGATTGATGTTATTTAACCCGAAAAACTATGCCATACAATCCCGCCCTACCGGCCGCTGGTGCCCCGTTGGACTCTGCCGTGATTCGTGATCAATTGCAGGCACTGTTTAATTTGATCAATAATATTGTGACTCTAACGAGTGCCCAGGTGGATTCCACTGTCACCGTGGGGCCTGCAACTCCGGCTAGTGCCTCCGTAACCGTGAGCGGGGGCGTGCTGCACCTCAGCTTCGAGTTGCCCGTGGGAGCAGACGGGCTGATGGGTGCCCCAGGGCCGCCCTTCGCCCAGGCGGTGGTAGATGCCGTTTCCACGGTGGACCCGTTCAGCCCTGCGCAGGTCTTCACAGGCTTCGATGGGACGAATGTTCATTTCACATTCCAAATTCCACGCGGAATGCCAGGAGAAGTAACCAACACGGATCTCTCCAACGCCATCAGCAATCTGCAAAGCAATACTAGCAATAACAGCAACAGCGTGGCCACCCTGGATACCGGCATGATGGACCCGGATCACGAAACGCTGCGTCAGAAGCTGAATGAGCTGATTGCTGCTCTGAGACGGTAGGGGGTGGTATTGTCTGCAAATCGCGCGTGGCCATAAATTGGCTATGCAAAATGTTTAGGAGAGTTAGACTCAGGAAAATTCAGCCTTCTGCCAACTCTTGTCTCTCATGAAATTCTCTGCCACTTTTTGGGTCATGGTCTCGCTCGCTTTTGGCGTTGGTGGGTGGTTTCTGGGGCGCAATTCGGTTTCGGCAGAAGGAGCTAAAGCTGCGGTAGTGAATTCCGTTGTTCAATCTAACACTGCCGCTGCGACTTCAAATAAGACTCCTGTGCAAGTATCGGGCCAGATTTCATCCCCGGTGGATCGTTTCCGTGAGGCATGTGACTGTAACGATCCCATGGCTCAGATGGCAATGTTCGTCCAAGCCTTGGAGGGGATCACGAAAGAAAACTATAGAGAGTTCGGAGCGCAGTGGACAAAGTTGCTTGCGCAAGGCATGCCACCATCCGGCATCGACCGTCTCTACAATGTCCGATTAGGACAGGTGCTTGCTGTTAAATCGCTGTCGTTTCGCACTGGATCGGAAAAGGATTTCCAAGTATTGGGGAGCATTAAGGAGAGCTTGGTGGGAGCGCTACAGACAGATCCCGATGGTGTTCAACTATGGTTTGATGGACTGAAGAATGAGCGGTTTCGGGAAAGTTTGCTAGATGGTTTTGTCACAGGAATGGCCGCGAGGGACGTGACCCAAGCAGTGCGATTTGTCGGCACGTTAGATCCAGATTTGCGCAAGCGTTCCCTAGCTGCCGTCGTGAAAGCGCTGCGCCAAAGCGAACGACCGGAAAATCTTTCGGCTTGGTTTCAGTCAACGGCAGCGGATCCCTCGTTGGCGAATTCTCCGGTGCTACCCGAGTTATTTGATGCCACTTTGCAAGCTGCACTCGCCATACGGCAGTCTATCCCAACGGCCGCAAAGTTGCTGGAGGAACACGCCGGCAAGGCCTATGTGGATCTGGAGCAAGCCCGAGGTGTAGCTGCGAAATATGCGCAGGAAAATTTGAAGGGCGCACTCGAATGGGCCGCCCGCATGGAGGCAACTCATCCATTGGAAGAGCGCGGAACAATTCTAATGGAAGCGTCCGGTGCGGCCCGGGGGAAGGATTTGGAGACTGCGGCTGATTGGTGTCAGAAGCACGTTACTGGAACGCTCAGGGAGGTCGTGTTGCGAAATTTGGTGGAAAATGCGGAGGCACGAGATCCAGCTCTAGCCCAACGAATTCGGGGATGGCTGGCGGCACCGTGATTTGTCCAGAGTTTAAGAATCACTCGCATAGCTCCCTGCCTCGGAAAGTCGGCCACTGCGGGGCCAGGTTGTGCCCTCAGAGCGGTGATCACGGCAAGCACTGTGTGTCGAAAGTGTCACTTTTGACTCATTGTTGAAATTCGTTTTCGTTGCTTTAAGCGTGAGTGTCACACAAATCCAATCTAGGACGAACTGGGGCGTTTTACAAACATTGCAACCAACCACCATTATTAACATGATTTCAAAAAGAATCACCTCGATCATCACTAGCTCAGCAGCCGTGCTGACGCTGGTCAGTGCCGCCCAAGCTGGCACCGCCACTGCCGGCAAGGCTCCTCAGCAAATTGCTGAAACCAAGGAGGAGTCCCCCTTCGACAAAATTTGGAGCCTCTTCTCACTCTATAAGAACGACTCTAATCCGATCCTCCAGGAACTGAATTTCAGCGGACGGTATCAAGGCCAGTATTACAGCATCGACGGGGACAAATCGAGTGATGACGATTGGGATCACCGTCGTTTCCGTCTCGGGGTGAAGGCGAAGATGCTGGACAAGAAACTCTCGCTCAATGCCGAAATTTTCTCTGAACTCAATCCGGGTGGCGAATTCTATGCTGGGTTCAAGAACCTGAATCTCTCCTACAAATTCAGCGACGAGTTCAATGTCAAAGTCGGTAAGCTGGAACCCGAGTTCACCTACGACTATAGCATGTCCGACACGCTCCATATCTTCTTCGAGCGCAACGCCTTGGTGAATCAGTTCAAGAATGACTACACCAGCGGCATCAGCGTCTTTGGCAAATCCGGCAAATGGAGCTATGAACTGGCGGCCACCAGCAACACTCCCGACAAGGAATTCGGTGAATTCAATGGCGGCTGGTCCACCACGGGCTTCATCAGCTATGACTTGAAGGATGCTCTCTCCGTTGATAAAGCGGTCTGGCGCATGGACTTCATGCACTCCGAACATGACGCCAACGACACGCTGATGACTGGCTTCGACAATGGCCTGGCTACTAGCTTGGACCTAAAGACCGGTCCCTACGGTCTGGTCTCTGAGGTGATTGCCGGGTTCGGTAATTCCAACAACGTTGGGCTGATCCTGACGCCAACCTATGACATCACCAAGAAACTCCAATTCGTAGGTCGTTATACACTGGCGCTATCCGACGAAGACAAGGGACAAAACCCTCAAAAGCGCTATGAATCCTTCATTGGTGCCCCCAAGGGTGATGTTTACAACTCCGTCTATGCTGGCCTCAACTACTACCTCTACGGTCATAAGCTCAAGCTGATGACGGGTGTCGAGTATGCCACCATGAGCGGCGGTGATAGCTCATGGACCTATCTCGCAGGCATCCGTGCCTTCTGGTGATTAAGTTTGGTTGAAATAGGAACAACGCCATCGGTGACGTCATTTCCGATTGGCAAGGGTTCTTCGAATCCGGCGGGCCTGTGCATGTTGCTTTGCACCGGCCCGCTTTTTTTGCTTTCTTAGCTCCAAAATTCAGGTGACAAATGAAGGGGGCGCAGCTCCGTGAGGCGAGCTTTCTGACGACAACAGATCCTAATTCCAGCCAGTGGATGCCAATAGCTGAGAGGGGCAACACTTCGGTATTCCCTAAGCAATATCATGAAAAGAAGGAATATTCGAACTGAAAACCAGTGGGATGCTGGTATCCTCGCAGAGCGGGTCAACCCGACCGTTCCGCTGCCAAGGAATGTCCGAGTTTCCCGACGCCATGCCCTGCGACTAAAACTAACACAATTCAAACTTCGTCCCCAGTTACCTCATCATGATTACCCGTGCTCTCCTCCTCTCCGCGCTCGCTCTCTCAACCAGCGCGCTTACCAGTTGTCAAACCGCTCCCACCATGACGAAGGAGGCGCAGGCGGCTACCACTCCCCAACAAGCTTTCGACAAACTCAAGCAGGGTAATGCGCGCTTCGTGGCGGGGAATACCCTGCATCGCGATCTCCACAAGCAGGTGAAAGACACCTCCAAAGGCCAATTTCCCTTCGCCACCGTCGTGAGCTGTCTTGATTCACGCACCAGCACAGAGCTAGTCTTCGACCAAGGGATTGGCGACGTCTTCAACGCCCGGGTCGCTGGTAATATTGTTAACCCAGACATCCTCGGAAGCCTGGAATTCGCCTCCAAAGCCGCAGGATCCAAAGTCATTGCAGTGATCGGCCACACAAAATGCGGAGCCATCAAAGGTGCCTGCGACCATGTGGAGCTGGGCAATCTTACTGGCTTGATCGACAAGATCGAGCCAGCGGTGGCCGCCACGCCCTCGGCCAAGGGGGAGGATCGCAGCTCCAAGAACTATGCCTTCGTAGATCGGGTGGCTGAAACCAACGTTCGCAAAACGATGGACAACATCCGCCGCAACAGCCCCATCCTCAAGAAAATGGAGCAGGCCGGGGAGATCAAAATCGTCGGTGGCATGTATGACATTGAAACCGGTAACGTGAAATTCTTCTAACGCCTCAGATTCGTAATGCTATCGTCGTCGCGTTGCTCGCGAGTGGTTCCCGGTGCCAGGCCCAGGATCAAGTCGATGACAACGCTAACATGTGGCTGAGCTATGTGGGGAACCACCAGTTGGGAGATAGTCCCTGGGGTTGGTCGGTGCCCGCTGCTGCGCATCAGCCAACCGTCCTTTCGTTCTAACGCATCACTTCAACGTGACTATCGCCATGGTGAACCATTTCCGTGGCCAGCGTGCCGAGCTTGCGGCTGGTGCCATGCTCCCGGCCGCGGCAGCCGAGCAGAATGCAATGGGGTGCCCAAGTCTCCGAATGCTTCAGAATCGCCTTGGCGGGATTACCTTCCAAGAGGACCGGCAGCGCGAAATAGCCCGCCTCTTTCAGTTGCGCTGCCACCGTCGTTATCCGCGATTGCATCGAGTCGCTGGGGTGGAGTGGATCCGCCACTGCGATGACGTGGAAACCTGTCCCCTGAGGCCACGGGCGTTGTAATGTTTTGGTGATGGCCAGCTCCGAACCAGCAGAACCGTCGATGGCCAGACTTAAGCGCAGATGCTGAAAACCTGGCTGAGGGTGGGGTCGGCAGAGTCGCACCGAGCACGGGGCCTCCGCCGCAACTCTGGAGGATACGCTGCCGAACAACAGCCGCTCCAACATCGATTTGCCGTGGGCACCGATGATCACGAGTTCGGCCTGCTGCGCTTGGGCTTCGAGCAAAATTTCGTCTGCTGGCGCGCCGGTCGCGATAATCGGCTCGATCTGCACCTGAGGCAGCAGACTGCGGATCACTTGGGAAGCATGGGCGGTGCGTTTCTCCGCTTCAGCCACCGCTTCGGGTGCGGCAGATTTGGGGACCACGACTAGAACGCAAATCGTCGCGTCCGCATCCAGTCCCATGCGGGGTAAATCTCCTAAAGCACTCTCCGCAAAATGGGAGCCATCATAAGCCAGCAGAATACGTTTCATAGTTGTTGAGCCACCTTGGGCATGGCCCAATATCATGTAACCGAGCGCATCTCACAAGGAGGAAAGTCACGCATGTGGGTGATGGAAACGGCAGCTCTTTGTGCCATTGAATCTTGCCGGACCTACTGCACCACCCGCACTTTATCTGAAGCGGTCACTTCTCCGATGATATACGTAGGCCGTCCCGCTTTCTCGGCGGCTTTTTGGACTTCGAAGGCTTTATCCGGGGATACCACCAGACACATGCCGATGCCCATGTTGAAGACTTCATGGAGTTCATCGAAGTCCACTCCGCCCTTGCTCTTAATATAGTCGAAAATCGGCAAGCTGGGCCAAGTGCCGTGATGAATGTCCGCCCCGCAACCCTCGGGAAGAATGCGGGGGAGATTACCGCTGAAACCACCGCCTGTAATATGGCAGAGCCCGTGGATGGCGTTGTGCTTGCGCTTATGGCTCGGACCGCCGTTGAATTTCTTGGTCAGCGCACGGGTCAGTGGGCTGTAATTGACATGCGGCTGAAGCAGGGCTTCGCCAAAGGTGATCTTGGTGCCGGGGATTTTATCGGTCGTCTGGTGCTTCAGTTGCTCGAAGATAATTTTCCGCGCCAGACTGTAGCCGTTGGTGTGCAAACCGTTGCTGGCCATGCCGAGAATCAAGTCCCCGGGCCGGATAGCAGCTCCGCTGAGGATTTTCTTCTTTTCCACGATGCCGATGATGCAACCCACGAGATCATATTCGCCCGGCTGATAGAACCCTGGCATCTGGGCCGTTTCGCCACCGATGAGCGCACAGTTGGCGGCCTGACAGGCTTGTTTCATGCCTGCGATGAGTTTGTCGAAGACAGCGGTGTCGAGTTTGCCGAGACCAATGTAGTCGAGGAAAAACAGGGGCTCTGCACCCATCACTGCGATGTCGTTCACGCAGTGGTTCACGATGTCCTGGCCCACGCAGCCGTGATTTCCGGTCTCGAAAGCGAGCTTCAATTTCGTGCCCACGCCATCCACCGAACTGACCAGCACGGGATGTTTGTATTTGAGCTTGGAAAGGTCGAACAACCCACCGAAGCCACCCACGGCGGCCAGCACTTCAGGGCGACTAGCGGACTTGAGTGTTTCCTTGAGTCCGTGTTTTACCTTGTCTCCGAGGGCAATGTTGACCCCTGCGGCGGCGTAAGCGGAAGGCTTGGCGGCAGCTTTGACAGCTGGTTTTGCCACGGTTTTAGCAGCGGCCTTCACGGCTGGTTTGCTGACGGGTTTCTTGATAGCTTTTTTGGTGGCCATAGGTGGGAAATTTTGAGGATTGAACAATTAGGCGATGAGTTGGCGGCTGCCGCTGCACTCCATCCAGATTGATTTAAAGAAATAGTATCCCCAACCATGAACGGGATCGCCATTCCAGTCGGGATCGTAGTGGTGTTGTTTGTCGGTGAACCGTTCCGGATGCGGCATCAGGCCGAAAACGCGACCGGTCTTGTCCTGCAGGCCAGCAATGTTGGCGGTGGAGCCGTTCACGTCTTCCGTGTAAGTCAGCGTGACCAGACCGTTGGCCAAATATTCCTCGGCCTTGCCATCAGGAGCTACGAAGCGGCCTTCCGCATGGGCGATGGGCATTTCGATTTCCACTTCCTCGGGGAGTTCGCGGAGAAACGGGTTGTCTGGCGTTTGAATTTTCATTTTCACCCAGCGGCATTGGAAGCGGCCGCTGGTGTTATCGATCAAACTGCCTTCTGGGAGCAGTCCAAGTTTCGTGATAATCTGGAAACCATTGCAGATGCCCAAAATGTGGCCGCCGTTCGCGACGAAGTATTCCAAGGCTCCATCCAACTTCTGCTGGGTGATCAACTGCGCCACCCGACCAGCCATGACGTAGTCCCCATAACTGAATCCGCCGGAGAAGACGACGAGAGCCACGCCCACGAAATGCGCCGGAGTCAGTTCGCTGACAGGGACGATTTCCGTGGTGAAGCCAGCTGCTTCAAGGGCGCGCGCGGTTTCCGTATCACAGTTTGTGCCGGGATACTTCGGTAGGAGCGCTTTAGGATGAGGGTTATACATGGGAGCAGGGAAAGGAGGTTGTGCCCCCATACCGACACGAACCAGCCCCCCTTTGCAACCTGAAATCCGCTGCCTGATTTGCGCGGGGCACGACTGATTTTTGCGGGGGCAGCCATGGCTCGGTCTCGAATCCGCAGGAGATCAGTGAGGCCTCGACTCGGACGCCGGGAGATTTCGCACTTCAAGCATCGAAAGTTGCGGACAGGAGCCCCGGCTAGCGTTAGACTTGGGTCTATGCGTTCGCGTGCCTCCTCCATCCTGACTTTTGTGCTAACAGTCACTCATTTAAGAGATTGAAACCAGTGATCCGCAAAGTGCTCTCATCTGGGCCGGGCAGATCCAAAACGAGTCCAGCCGAGATGATATCTACCCATCTGTTTTGCGATCGCTCTTCTCCAAAGATCCCATTGCTGGCCGAGCGGCCATCGACAGTGCCCCACTCAGCGCGGAGACGAAAAAGGAACTGCTGGAAGCACGACCATAAAGGACACATCGAGCACCCTCGATTAGGCGGATTTTCGCACGCCCAAGGAGCGGGGCTTTTGCAGCCCCGGACCAAGCAGGCGTATGGTTTAGCGCTGTTTGTGTTCCTAGCATGATGGTGGGGCTTGCAAAGCCCCACTCCTTCGCGCTTCACTTCCGAGCCGGATCCACGCGCACTAATCCGGTGCCGGCCACTTGCTTGAGTTCCTTGCCATCCGCCGTGACGGCTACTTCGCAGGCGATGCTGGGGTAAGTTCCGACCAAGGCATCCGCGCTGGCGGTTAGTTCCATGGTCAGTTCCTTGCTGTCGTTGCTCACCGCCACCGGACCGCCGGCCATTTCCAGGCCTTTGGGCAGACGGATGAGTTTCATGGTGGCGGCTCCAGGCAAGGTGCGCACGCTTTCGATGGTCGCCTTCACTAAGGTCCGCTTCCCCCGCTCGACGGAAGAACGGGCTAGCTTCACGCGGAGAAATGGTTCGCTGACTTCCAGCTGAATTTGGTTGCTGCTGGCGCGCAGGCGTCCCGCCCGCTCGTCACCTGTGTTGCGGTTGCGGGCGGTGATGACGATGGGGAATTTCCCGAATTGGGCTCCCCCTTCTGCTGCCAGACGCAGGGTGGTCTTGGTGGTGTCTCCCGTGATGACGGTTCCAGTCTGAGGCACGATCCCTGCGGGCACGTTCTCTACGCCGATTTCCACTGGATCGGAAAACCCGGGCTGGCGCGTTAATTCCACTTCCAATAACAGTTCCCCGCTGCGGCTGAGCGCAATGGTGGGTTGGGTGGCCTTGATGGAGAAGGGAATCGCATCCGTCACTGCGAACGCCAGTTTATCGAAATGAGCAGCAGTGGCAATGTCGCCATTGGCGTAGGTGAGGGCAATATTGTGACTGAAGAAGCTGTTCAGCTTCGGGGCCTGGGCATCAACCGGTTGCACCATCAAATCCAGCCACGTAGCGGTCACGGGCGCATCCGCCGCGGCCTCGAACATAATGGGAATGCGCTTCTGGTCGATGGTGAAGTGCGCGGCGGTTATGGTGACGCCTTGGGGTAAATTGCGGGCCGTGACCTGCAGCTCTCCGGTAATTTTCTCCGTGCCATAGGTGGGCCGCAAATTCATCAGAAACAAGGCCCGATTCCCCCGCGCCACCTGGCTGCTGATCCGGCTGTTCTTTTGATTGTTGTCAGGCGAGTAGAACCCCATCAGCGCCCCGGGCTGAGCCGGCGTAATTTCGATGCGATACAGGGAGAGCGGGCTCCCCAGATTGCGCGAATCTTTCACCGTGAGGACGAAATCACCATCTTCCTTGGGGGTGAAAATGAGACTGGGGTCCAAGCGCTCGCGGGAGTATGTCTGCTCGAAATTATTGAGATCACCGTCGGTGGAATCGTCCGCGCGCTCGGGGTTCTGCCCCGCCTTGGCGGTGGCCGGAAGGATTTCCAACTGCAGGTCCGCCGGCGAGCCCAGGGCTTGGGCGTAGCCATCGATAATCAGCCGCTGGCCTTTCTTGGCGCTAAACTTGAAGCAATCGATGTCCCCATCTTTTTCCAGAATCCCATTCAGTGCCAACGGGATGGCAGCTTCCTGGCTGACCGTGGCCTGGCTGGGGCTCTCGTTAGGTTCTACTTCCAGCACATTGGGTCCCGCCAGCAAATGCAGCGGATTGGGCGTTGGGGTGGCAGCATCCGCCTGATAGCGGAAAGGCTCGGTCCCTTGCGGGAGGCTGATTTCTGCTTTGTCATTGGCACCAAGGGGCAATCCCAAGAAGCGCACCGACAATTTTTCGCCAGGCTTTCCGCCCGCAGGATAGACTCCAGCCGGGCGACGGAAGTCACCCACATGCAACCGATACGGGATGCGCTTGCCAGTAGCAGAAGGAAGCAGGGGCTTAATGCTAACAAACACTGGTCCATCCGCCGGAGCGATGGCACTAACAAACGGATCGGCCAGCAGCAGCGGCGTATCATCGCAGGTGGCCAGCGTTTTCCCCGCCGCATCCATCACCGTCAGGATAACTTCGGTGCCATCATCCGTATCCAACGCCAGGCGGGCGCATTCCACTTCGGCACTGATGAGCTGGCCTTTTTTCACCTCGTATTTAAAGTAATCCGCATCGTCACCCAGCATCCAGCCATTGACGGTGGCGGCACCAGGCAAGGCTTCCGCAGTTGCCAGGGTATTGTTGGTCTTGTCCTTTTCGACCGGTTCCTGCTCCACGTGCGTCGGCAGCGCCCCTACAAAAAAGGGCATCACTTCCCCCACCCCATAGTTGGTATAGAGCCGCAAATAATGCACTCCACTGGGGCAGTTAGGATCAATTTCCATGCTGGCAATCGCCTTTTTCCCGGCCGAGTCCGGCACCTTGGGATCCGCCTCCACGGGGGAAATCTTCGTTACTTTGATCAGGTCCGTGTCCGCGCACAACACCCCCTTCGGCTCGAACAATTTCAACCCCGTAAAAGTCACTTCCACCGTGCTCCCCCGATGCCAACCATACGGAGCCATGCTGGAGACCTTCGGGGTGCCGGGAAATTTCGGCGTTTCCGCCTGGACTGCTGCAGTAAGCACCAGCGCTAAGGGAAGGAACTGTAAGGAGAGTTTCATAATGAGAGGGTGCGGACGTGCTGTGGCCGTCAGACGTGCCATGTTGGACCAACCATCGTTAAAGAGAGCCGTTGGAGCTAGGCCACGATTCCCTTGATGACCTCACCGCCGTCCACGATCTCGATCGGGCGCGGGCCTGGAGCCATGAGTTCCTTATCGGCATTGATGCCAAGTTGGTGATAAACGGTGGTCATCAGGTCTTCCACCTTGACCGGATCCGTTTCGGGTTCCGTGGCCGTGGCATCCGTGCTGCCATAAACGTTGCCACGGGTGATCCCACCACCGGCAATCATCGCTGACCAGACCCGGGCAAAGTGATCCCGACCTGCGGTGCCGTTGATCTTCGGCGTGCGACCGAATTCAGACGTCACCATGATCATCGTTGAATCCAGCAAACCACGTTCATCCAAGTCGCTAATCAACGCGGCCACCGCTTGATCCAGCGCAGGCATCATTTTCTTATTGGCATCCGCAATCCCCGAGTGGTGATCCCAACCATCGTAGGCCACGGTGACCACCCGCACGCCGGCTTCCACTAGCCGCCGCGCCAACAAGCAACGCTGCCCGGCCTGGTTGATGCCGTATTTCTCCACTGTGGCCGCAGACTCCTTGTTCATGTCGAACGCCTCGCGCGCTTTGGGACTGCTGACCATGGTATAAGCCTGCTGATAGAATTCATCCATCGCCTCAATCATGTCCGAACGGGTATCCATCTGGCGTAAATGATCTTCCACCGCCACCCGGAGGCTCTTGCGACGATCGAAACGCTTCTCGTCCATCCCCTGCGGCATCGTTAGATCCCGCACTTTGAAATTTTTGCCACCAGCCGGATCGCTGCCCACGCCAAAGGCACCATACTTGGCGCTCAGGTGGCCCGTGCCCCCTTCGATCTTCGCATCCGGCACCCCGACATAGGCGGGCAGACCATCGCGCGGCCCAAACTCATGGGAGACCACCGAACCCAGGCTCGGGTGCTTGACCGCAGGACTTTGACGATACCCGGTAAACA
Source organism: Verrucomicrobiales bacterium (assembly GCA_031411295.1). Taxonomy (GTDB): domain Bacteria; phylum Verrucomicrobiota; class Verrucomicrobiia; order Verrucomicrobiales; family V1-33; genus JAGNEJ01. Next base: position 29,929 of record JANOAV010000161.1, read on the forward strand.
TCGTGTAAGTCGCGCGACCATGATCGGCTTCCTTTCCAGTCATGCTCCGCAGCAGGGTCACCTTATCCAGCACCTTCGCCATGCAGGGGAGGTTCTCACTCAGCACCACGCCAGGCAGCGCAGTCTTCACCACCCCCAAGGGCCCGCGGTATTCCAAGGGAGCTTCTGGCTTCGGATCCCAACTCTCCTGAGCCGCCATGCCGCCGCCCAAGGTAATGTGAATAATGCTCTTGGCCTTGCCTTCCTTGCTCTCATAAAATTTCTGATCCGCCCGGGCGGATTCCATGCGCAACAACTCGCCCAAGCTCAGGCCCAGGCCGCCTAGAAAGCCGACCTTCAAGAAACTTCGACGACGTGTCAGGAAGTGAGCAGGGTCTTCGTGCCAAGTTAGGATATCTTTGTTGAGATGGTTCATCGCGCGGGTAAATGGAATGGGTGAAATTGACAGATCCGTCAATAATCTAATTTAATGCGGAATTCACCTCCGTAAGTGCGGCATTTCGCGGAGGCGAATCCGTATTACGAATACGTTAGAATTTTACACTCAATCCCGCACTAACGCGGTCAATGTTCTGATAAGTCGGAGCGGTCTCCCCTTTCTGCCAGGAAACGAAAGCACTAATGCTTTCGGATTCGAGGTAGGGGCGGAATTCCGCACGCAGTTCTGTGAAGAAGTGGCTTTCGCCAAGATCCTCCACGGGATGCGCGCCCTTGATACTGCCGCTCAGGGTGACGCGGCCTTTGAACAGGCCAATCCCCGCGTGAAGGCCATAGCACACGCACAGCGCGGAGTCCGCCGCCTCATCAATTGAGGCCCCATTGCTGAGATCGTTCAAGGCGGATTCCAGCGATACGGTGGGACGGATAAACGTGAAGGTGTCGTGGTCCCTGTTGGCTGCGCTGAGCGGTGCGGCCTTACTGGCGCTCTTGGCGTCCTCGGCATCCGCCACATCAAGGAATCCCTTGTAAAACTGTCGGTTCCCCAGAGTGAAACCATTCTGCGCCAGGAAGCGTGGCTCCCAGTTGAGAATTAATTTCCACCCTTGGGTATCGTGCACGCCATCACGCTCGAAGACCGCTCCAAACTGCACTGGTTGTGGAGAATCCACCCAAGCCCCGCGCAACGTTAGCAAAGCGTAATAACGCTGGGTATTTTCCTCCTTGTCCGCCTCCATGGTGCTGCGATCATATTCCGCTCCAATACGGAAGAATGGAAGTTTATCCCCCATGGCACCGACGTAGGTGTCCAGCATCACGGTGGCATGAAGATCCATCGTCGAGTCCTGCCCGGCATCCTTCTGATACAGAAATTCAGCGCCTGGAGTATCCTCATTGTCGAACTGGAAATCCTTGCGCACCCGCAGGCGTAAATGCGTTTCCCCGGGCTCGGCCAGCAGCACGCGGTTCACCCCGAGGCGTAGGAATGAATTCGCCTCGTCTGGGCTGAAATTCACGGGTTCCACCATTCCTGAGAGGACCTGAGGGGTATTGGTGCCTAGCAACAGGCCGTGCTGGCGATCATGCGGCAGGCCGAATAACGTCTCGCTCTCCGCCGTTGCCAGAGTGGCCGCAGAGATAGTGGTTAGTGAAGAGAGTGATAGCGCAAGGAGCAATGGATGGAGTTTCATTAGGTATGGTATTATTGTGGTTGCTAGTGAGAAGGATTTAGTGCCTCGTCAAATTTATGGGCGAGAACCCGGCCCAACTCCCGATAGGCTGTGAAATCATCCTTGGAGAAGGAAAGATTGAAGGTGCTGGTGTGGGGGAATTTGTATGATTTGGCAGCATAATTTTTGAACCACGCATTCAGCGGCTGCGTCCGGCTGAGCGGCTTGTCGCTCTTGGGATCGCCTTTAAACTGTAGATTCTCTCCATCTCGTTCGCGCCAGCTCATTTTCACGTAGTGCAAGGTGATGGTCCGCCGACCCTTATTGATTTGGAGGGAAAAGACTGGTTCATCCTTCCACTGCGCGGGAGAACAGGTTGTTGGCCTGAGCTTACGCGCTTGGTCCATCCGCGCTTCCTCTGTATCGCCAACTTGATTGGGTCCGCGCAAGGATTTACTCAACTCGCAGCCCAACCTTTCCGCCACCGCTGGGCAATCCATTTGAAATGGAGCCAGGGGTTCCCCGCTGTTGGTCCAACCCTTCGCCTGCCAATGCCAACCATCCACCGATAACAAGGCCAGCGCACGCTTCAGATCATCGAATTCATACTTTGGATCACACCCTGCATCGAACACCCACATCTGGGTTACCTGAGGCCGCAAGGACATTGCGAAAATGCCGAGATTGTCGTAATGCCCTCCGTCCGTTAGGAATAAGGTATTGGATTCGGTGGTCGCACTGATACGGTCACTGGTAAATTCGCGCATCCGATCTTTCAACGTTTCCTTCCATGTCCAAGCTCCTTGAGGCTGGCGTGGAACCTGCATGGCGAAGTTCCGATTATGATACCGCAAGTTCAGATTCAACGGTGAAATGAGATAATCCAGCCAGGCAAAGGCAGGCTTTACAAAAGGAATTTTATGCTGGGTTCCCACTGGCGGCCAGACGTCCCGGTATCCAGCAGGAAGACCATTTTCAGCTGGTTTTGGGGTCGTTTCTGGAGGACGAATTTTGCCGAAGACACTTAGTGAATCAAAAGCAGCGCCTGACGCACTGACGGCAGCGTCAACATTTAGGGGTTTGGTGGGCCATGGCCACCACACCAGGCTGTGGGATTTCAATGTAGCCATGCCTCCTCCCAGTTCGTCCTTTGTAACGCTCTTCACTGGAAAGCCAAAGTGCTTCGCTTCGATGTAACCTAGAAATGGGGCTCCACAGGAATCCCTACTGAACTCGAAGGGCAGCACATCAGGATCAGTCATGTTATGTCCTGGCGGAGAGGCACACAACGAAGCACCGATTACCAAGTAGGGCGCAGGGCTGCCGTCTGGATTGATCTCATCCATGCGCACAGTGTGTGGTTTTCCTTTGAAAAAACCATCAAGATCGTCTTCCTGGCCGGGCAACTTCTCATGCGGTTTACGTAGGTAGGTCCAGCGCAGGAAGTTGTCATACATCAAGTTAGGATGAAAGGCATTGGACTTTCCTCTCGGAATCTTTAGATGCAATGCCACGTCCATCAGCGCATTCAACGGGGCCGTTAGACCGACCCACGCCAAATCCAAAGGAACGCGCCAGTTTTTCCGGCCAAAAACGAATCCCCGCCCATCCTCAAGTTGATCCACGGGTCCGAATTTCCCCGTTTGATTGAATTCCCACGAGCCGCGCTTTTCGGGCTGCATCAGTTGGGCGGGATCCGTGGTGTAGTCGATTTCGCTTTTATGTTGCAGCGGCCAATGTGTGCTGGAGACCGTCCGTTCTCCCGACTCTGGTTTCAGCAAATGAGAAACATACCAAGCCCCGGTGTAAGCCCCGCCGGAAGCGCAACTGATGTAGTCTGCTTTTTTCAACAGCCCTTTCTCCTGCAAACCCTGTAGCACGCCGATCTGCACCGTCGCGCTCCGCTCCCCGCCACCAGAAAGACACAGCGCAATCGCCTCCCATCCCTGCTTGACCTCCAGACCTACTGCCTTGCGTCGTTTCGCAATGTAAGCTGCCTCTGCGTCGAACCTTGGCATAGCGCTGATGGGGGCCTGCCAAGTGGTTCCCCCTTGGGCGTTGGGTTTTTGCGGGTCGGTTGGCAATGAGCGTTTGGTCGTGCCACAGGAGGCGAGAACGCTAACGGCCAATGTTGTTGGGATGCGAAGATTTTTCATAGTTCGTTTACAGGCTTGATATTTTGGTGAAATGTTAGTAGGTTACAGTGTTTTGAGATATTCTAGGAGGGCGAGTCGATCGGCTTCAGATATTTTTGTGCCGTATTCGTGGCCAGTGTTGTAATTTCCTGAGAGCTTAGTGTCGAAGAGGAACCCGCCGGGCGTGGCAGTGGTTTCGTAGCCCACGTGCGCGGCATCATATTCCCGGCTCCCGAGCCAGAATTTCTGAGGCCGCTGGGACGCGGGCAAGAGCAGATCATAGAGGGTGGGGACGGATCCGTTATGCAGAAATGGTGCGGTGGCCCAAATCCCATCCAGCGGCCGTGCCCGATATTTTAATGGCGTGGCTTTATCGGCGGTAAATTGGTCTGCTATCAACGCATCCGCATCGGTGGATTCAAAAACGCCGTCGGTTGCCAGGGGGACTCTCCGGGTTGTGGAATCGATTTTCTTATGCTCTAATTTGCCCACCAGCGCCCGGCCGACGGTGTCTGCCGTGATCGTGGCCACCGACTCGCGGTCACCGTAAGTTTCATCCCCCACGAGGATCTTCTTTCTAGCCCCCTTGAGGATGCCTGTAGGGGCCATGCTATCCCTAATCAGGGCTGCCGCCTTGGGGTCGGTATGCACGCCTTTCTCAGCGCCAACGTCTTCCACAGGAGTCAGCACTGAGAAGAAACTATGAGCCAGGGGAAATGGATTCACGTTTCTATGGCAGCCAACGCAGTGTTCCGCAAACAGCTCTTTGCCGTGCGGCAGCAGTTTGGCATCGGGGGTTCCGAACACCGAATTAGGCCAAGCGGGCGCACTCAAACCTCGGAGGCGTCTTTCCAATCCGCGCAAATTGTGAAAGTTAGCCGAGGTGGCATAACCAATGGGAGGGCGCCTGGTGGTGTTATCCACAGAGGCGAAGACGCCAATCACTTCCCCCACATTGCGCGCCAAGGATCCCACTAATCCATTCTTCGCACTGCCGGTCCATTGCACTGAGTCCGCCCGTGGCGTATCCCACAGAAATGGGAAACTAACAGGAGCGTTCGGCACCACGTGATGCGGTGATTCAACAATCGTGAGGGCACGATTGAAAATGCGGCCAAACGCATCCAAGCGGCCGAAACCATATGGCACATCGGATTGATTCAAATGAACGTAAGCCCCGCCCACGCGACTGACGCGGCCCAGAGACTCCCGCAGGGAGGTTCGTGTGGCTTGAGTCTGGGCCCGTTCACCGAGCACTTTCTTGGCGAAGCGATCAAATTTTGATGTCTGCTGCAAGGTTGCGTTCACCGAATCTAACAAACCACTCATCAGCGCATCAAAATCCGCCAGCGAGGGGCCGCCATCGATCCGCAGAGATTTTCCGCGATAGTCAATCTGGCCGGTGTGGCACGCCGCGCAAGTGAACCCCAGCGAACGTGGATCTGACAGCAGCCCAGCGTCTGCCACCAAGGTGCCAGAATCCGGCACGAAGCCCACTGGCAGCCCCTCTGGATTGCGGGGACTAGGCGTTTGCGGAAGGCAGCGGTATTTTCTAATGTTAGTGGAATCATTGAATGGCGCCGTATTTCCAGACTGCTCCAGTGCCAGGTAATACTGCAATGGCATGAGTTGCGAGCCCTGGGTGGTGGTATAGAACCACTCACTGTCAGAGGTGGACCATCCTTGGCTAAGGGAAATGACGCCCGGGGAACTGGGGACAGGAGTTAACGACTGAAAAGTGGAACGGAACGAGGTGCAAGCTACCAAGGCTGCGGTGAATGGAAGCAGGATGAGAAAGAGGCGTTTCATGTTCGGGTATAGCTAGTGAAATTGACTTGAATCGGGTCTGGATCTAGGAAGCTACGGATTCGGAGCAGGGTAATGTTGATTGATGTAATCGGCCGATTCCGCTGCCTCATTGGCCGCGCGTTGAGAAACGGTGGGCTGGAATCCTTCTGGGGCATTGGCTGTCCCTTGGAAATTGAAACCCCAACCGAAATTTCTGAAATTCCAGCGATCCATTGGCAGCATGCTGGGAGCCACTTCAGAAATACCTGCCGGTATGGCATAGGCAGTGCCAAACTGTGAACTTAGGCCGGGAATGAGCAGGCGACGCGTTGTTTCCGTGTGACAACTAACACAGTCTGTGGAGCGCGTATTGACGATCTTGGGGTTCGCCACGATGTCTGGAATGTCCCGCATTTGCCAATGACCTGTGGCGGGATCCGTGGCGTTAGGGAACAACGGCTTCTGGAATTGATTCTGTGGCAGCGTGGGAAACAACGCAGCCGTGCTAGTGGATGGAAGCGAGAGGGCAGGCCCCATGGCAGGCAGCACCTTCCCCTTCCCGCCGGGAAGGAAGCTAATCACTTCACTCAACGGTCCCGCTGGCGTGAAATTGCCACTGATGCCAGTGCGGTTGACCTTGTTATTGACGGTATCCACGGACACTTTGAAGAATACCCATGGCTCAAAGGCTCCAGGAATCCCCATAAACGAAATGGCCCCCGCTTGATGCGAGTCCAAGTGGGGACTCGAAAGATGTTTCCGGATGAGTTCCCGCAATTTTCCAGTGAGCACTGCGGGATTGGGCGCGAAGCCCGGGTGCACCTGCAATTTGCTTTGCTCAGGACTCAACGTTAGGTTCAGGCTCCGTTTGATCTCCCGCACATCCGCCAGAATGGCACCGAAGGCCGCACGGTCTGGTTTCACGGGCTGATCCGGTTGCAAAGGCATCACGTAATTGAAGACCACGTGGATCGTAAAATCATGCACCTCCACATCGTTTCCGCTGGTCGTGACTGGCTGCACAATCAAGCGCACACCCGGGACCTCCGCCTGAGCCAAGGCTGCAGGGTGGCTTCCCAGCGCAGTGGGATTGATTCTGATCCCGGCAATTTTCCAGTGCTTCGGATCCTTGAATTGATCATCCGGGAAGCTGATGCCATCAACAGAAACGGCCTCCGCCATCAACGCCTTGAAAAGACCGTCTGACATAATCGGGCCGTCCGCCGCTTGATCCGCTAGAGAGATCAGGGCATCTGCCTCTGCGGCACTCTGCGGCACCGGCCATAGGAAAGACACATCATTGACGTCCAAACTTCCGGCCTTCAGGTTCGTTCCGGTTGCGAACAAACCTAGCATTGTCATGAAGGATTTAAGGATCAGGGTTATCGGGCGACGGGCAATGTTGTGCATAGCAATATGGATGGTAAGATTTATCTAATCGAAATAAGCCCCAGACTTGAGGCCTCCTTGATAATTCGGGATTTCTTGAAAAACGTTACAAAATATCTTGCTCGGACCACAGAATTTGCTGAATGCATGCCAAACGGAAGCCGGTTATCTCCGTGGATGCGGGGGTGCCCAAAATGCAAATTCCAGGGCAGAATCGACGTCATGATTAGATTTGCCTTCCACAGTTACCTGCTTGCTCTTGTTTCCTGCTGCCTTGTTACCACTGCTTCAGCCGATGTCGGCGTCGGAGCCAAGCCGTTGCCAGGAGCGGAAGTGATTATCGACGGCACCAAGGAAATGTTGGATGCCAAATGGATCTACTGGGAAGGGCCCGGCTTCAAATCCGCCATGCCGATCAAATGGAAGATCGTGGATGATCCCGTGGATGCCGGCAAGACCGCCCTCATGACCGACGATCGCGTGGCCGACGGCGGGAAATATGGCTCCGCAGACATCGTCACCAAAAAGGAATATCGCGACTTCCGGCTGCACATCGAATTTCTGGTGATGAAGCCCGGTGGCAACAGTGGCGTTTACCTCCAGAATCGTTACGAAATCCAGATCGTGGATGGCCAGAAGGATTCCCACGGGATGGGCGCGGTGATCAATGAAACGCCCTCTCCCTACGACTCCTACCTCGGCATCGGAAAATGGAATTCCTACGACATCAACTTCCGGGCGGCTCGATTCAAGGACGGCAAACTCACCGAGAAGGCGCAAGTCACCATTTACTTCAACGGTAAAAAGGTCCACCTCAACCAATCCATCAACCAAGTCTGGGGCGGCCCCAAATCTGGCATGGACGGCGGCAACGACGGCGGTAAAGGCATCACCGACAAGCCCGGCGGCCTCAAACTCCAGTGCGAAGGCCACGACGTGCGCTACCGCAATGCTTGGATCCTGGAGACCGACCTCAAGGAAGCCAAGACCGACTTTTCCGACAAAGAATAGGCCGCCGCAGGAAAAGCAGGTGGCAGCAGTCCGCTGGACTGCGCAACAGCAGCCCATGCGATTGACAAGGAAACTCATGACATGTTCGTGAGCTTGGCTCCTCTCCGCTCCGCACAGGGCCAACATTTCCTGCATGCAAAACCACCGCTTCACCCTCGTCTTCCTTCTCATCCTGCTGCTGGTGGTTCCACTCTGCCTGATCATGCTGCCGCTGGCAGGACTGGGAATCGGCCTGCTGTTTGGAGTGATCCTCTGCAGCCTGGCCGTCTTCCTTTACCGCTGGAAGATGGGGCCCTGAACTGATTTACAAACCTGCTGGTCACGAGAACGACCTTGTCGGCGTGAGGCTCTCGCTGCGTGAAGAACGACCCCAAGCTCAGCGCAGGCGTCCAGAAAGTCAGCGCAATAATCGCAGCGCAGGCGACACCAAGCAACTGGCAGAGAGTCCCTGCTGAGCACCAACTTCAAAGAGCACACAATCCTATCAGCGGGAGCGCACTTCGATCACGGGTTTTGGGGTTGAATTACGGAGGAGCATGTAAACAGAGCGGCTGATAGGTTGCTGTGTCTCGACCCGATTCTGCGTCTTGGTTTTCATCGAAAACTGTCGGGATTGGCGAGGACGAATCTGGAGGCAAGAACCTCGACTACCTCCGCGCTCTTGTAGTATCGCGACTCCAGTGCTTCAAAGATGGAATCATTTTTCTTGTAAAGCTTACTCAACTGAGCCTGCCGCTTGTCTCGATTCTCAGAGGGGCCATCAGGCCCGAAAAGTGAGATCGCCTCCCTCACGACGCCAAGGCGGTCCTTGGAGCCTATCGCTTCAAGGCCAGCAAGCGCGTCCCGCCAGCGGTCCCCGCTGGAATTCACGAAGTATTGAGCCAACCCACCATTTTTGATCTCAGCGTCACACATCAACACCGCACTGTAATGCCGTTGATGGTCTGGCAATGAATCGTATCCTGATTTCTCTTCGGACTCCCAGATCCTCTTCTCAAACCCTTCGAGGCCGTGCGAGCAGAGAAGCCCAGCAGCGGCACCTTCAGCTACTCGGTTTTCGGCATGGGTAAGTTTTGCGGACAGAAATTCGCGATCCTCAGGATTCTGCATCTGACCGAGCAAACGAAGAGCCTCTCCAAGTGCGTATTTTCGCGGATTCTTAAGGTCACTCGTATCCAACGCTGAGATCAAATCGAGCAATAGCTCTCTCTGAACTGGCACCTTTGCGTTGGCCAGCGTCTTTAGCACTTTATGAACGATGCGGGAGGCTGGCTGGAATACTTCTGAGGAAAGAAAGTAGTCTCTGGCTTGTTCTGAGTCGAAACGGTAAAGGATATCCGCTGCCTTATCTGCATTTTGGCCCTTTGCGAGAAGGTTCTTAACGTCCGAAAACAGTTCCCTCGGCACGGACTCTTCCAGCCCATCTCGATCTAAAGAGAATTCAAGTCCCATCAAGGCATAGGAGCGCACATACTCGTGCGCATCAGAGAATGCCTTCCGAACATGCGGGATGATCTCCGCTGTGCCTGTCTTGGCAATTGCCAAGGCTGCATCCTTCCGTATCTCGTCAGACGGATCGTCTAGGAACGGTGCCAACACCGCAACCGCCTCCTTGGGCGGCGCGTCGCCCAAGATGTCACAAGCCCGGTTAAATGGGGCTTCAGGTAACAAGTCTTCGCCTGTTGGCTTTATCAGCCGAGCGTAGAGCTTCTGATCTCCCAGCAATTCTAGAATGGTAGGATGTGTCCGCTTATCTAACTCTCGAAGTATTCGAGCTTCCCCCCAGGCCTCGCTACTAGTCGGAACCTCAAGAACAAAATGCCGCGTCGCAGAGGCAACCTTATCATCACTCCAAGTCTTTGCAGCTTCGGCTGCCTCGTCGGCTTCCCTCTGAGCTTGGCTAGCGGCGTCCCAATAGTCAGGGTTTTTGACGACGTCCTTGAATCCCCAATGTGAGGATTTACGATTCCTGACCAGCACCACGGCAATTATCGCGACAAGGCCGACCGCGATGATCCAAATGACTGGTGATGGTATGTGTCCCATATTTTTTTGCCGAACTAGTTGATCACCGACAGAAGTGTCGATTTTTGCCGAGCTTCTTTATAGGCGACAGATTTGTCGGTTTTTGCGCGCGGGAGTGATTTTATAGGCGAATTTAGGTGGGATTTAGCCGCAAATGCGCGTGATAGCCAGCAGTATCGTAGATTTTCGCTTGGATGCGCGTGAATTCCCGCGGATTATGACAACGGTTTTTTTGAGTGGCTGCGGTGGGGGGGGAGTGGGTCGGACGGTAGGTTTCCCGATGGGTTTTCCTGAGGTTGGGATGGTCATTGCGGATTTGTGTGGTGGCTTCCCGAGCGTTATTTTGGTCGTTGCAGATTTGTGTGGTGACTTCCCGAACGTTATTTTGGTCGTTGCGGATTTGTGTGGTGACTTCCCGAACGTTAATTTGGTCGTTGCGGATTTGTGTGGTGGCTTCCCGAACGTTAATTTGGTCGTTGCGGATTTGTGCGGTGACTTCCCGAACGTTAATTTGGTCATTCGGAATTTTCCGAGGTGCTTCCCAGACGTCAGTTTGGTCATTCGGAAATTTCCGGGGTGCTTCCCGGACGTCAGTTTGGTCGTTGGGAGTTTTCCGGGGTGCTTCCCAGACGTCAGTTTGGTCGTAGGAGATTTTGCCTAGCATAGGCTAGCCGCCACTTTTCATTTTGGCGCGATGCTTCATTTCCTGATGCGCAAGGTAGTCGCTACGTCTCAGGAAGAACCATTTGTTACGATAGGAAAACCACAGGAACCAGATGAAGCCGACCCCGATTAGCGTCCGCAAGCTCCATTTCTTAAACATCGACCACCAGACCAGAGATTGCCACTGCCGCTTCTGGGTTTGGAGGAGAGGCGCCTCGACGAAACCATACGTTTCCGCCAGCTCCAGCAAATCCACGCTGGGCTCGAGACTCCCCACGTTCGCAGTGATGATAGCCAAGCTGTAGATCAAGTCTGCCACATAGACATCCTTCGGCTTCACGAAGACGAGTCTTTCCCTTAGTTGATGCTGCAAGGCGTGCTCGATTTCTGCGATGCCACGGCTTTTGCCCTGTATGCGCACGGCATCAGTGCTGCTGAAGGAGGAGGGTAACGGGATGAGACGTTGGGGAAGGGGTTGATCTGGATGCTTGGCCGCAGCAATTTTTGCTTCCAAAATGAGGCTGTGCAGCCATTCCGTGCCCTGATGTTCACCCGGATTCCGCTCGATACCGAGGTTGATCCATTTCAGGGCGTTGCGGTTATCTCCCGCTAATTCATAGGCCGTGCCCAAGTTGGCTGCCGTGGTGGCGTTACCCGGGTGCTTGGTTTCCAGCGCGATGAGCAATTCAATGGCTGCCGCAGTTTCGCCCGCATAGATTTTATCGACCGCCACACTTTCCTCCTGTCCTACTTCGCTATCGCTCCGACCGAAAATCTCCTTGGCAGTCATCTTGCGAGGATCCGACGCCATGGCCTCGCGAAGCCTTCGGCCGACATAGGTGTCGCCTCCGCTTGACGTGCTGTGACCATGGATGTCGGTCCCTGCGATATTGAGGCAACCGAAGCAGGGCATCGGCAGTAGCAACAGCAGCCTAATGGTGCAGGCCTTAAGCAGGTTCATGCTTGAGTAGGGGTGAGTTCTGGAAGCTGAATTTGGATGGCACGACAACTCGGGCGCTACGGTGAATGCAGTGGGTTTACAAGCGGGTTCTCCTTTGTGGCCTTCTGTTCCAGAGCTGTTTTTAGAACAGAAGGAAACGAAGGAAACGGAGCTGTGATGAGCTACGGTTTTTCTTCCATCAGCATTTGTTCCAACTGCGGATAGGGATGAAGGGGGATGGCTTGGCATTATTTTGTTACCATTATTCTGTTTCCTTTTACCGGTCTGGCTGGCGGGACGCGATGGAAACGAAGTGCCTCCCAACCAATCATATCGGTGGTCGGCTTGCATTCGTGGGAAATTGCGATTTTTCTCCCGCAGATTCAGGACGACCACGAATACCTTGGTGTCCCCTACGCTCCGTTTCAGGTCCTAAACTCCAGCTCGAGACGCCGGAAGACTTCGATGGCACGTTTTTAGTTCAGTGAAATAGTTCAGTGAAAACTGTTCTTGTGAACAGTTTCTATTGTATACCTAGCCTATTTCCTCCGGCTCCTCAGCAGGCACGACGTTTTCGTAAAATGCAGCCAACGGCAATGTTAGGCCCACCGACTCTAATGTCACCAGCGCAGCGGGATAATCGATCACCTCCGCTTGCCATTCGGTTCTGCGACGGAAAATGGTGATGGCCTGAAGCTCTTGTTCCGCCAGCACGTATTCTTCCAAGCTGGGAATGGTGATATAATGGTGGAATTTCTCCTGCCGATCTACCCGGTGCGTGCTCTTGGACAGCACTTCAATGATGAGCTTGGGGAACTTGATAAATTGAGCATGGGTATCGCGTGGATCACACCCCACCATGACGTCTGGATAATAAAAGATGTCCTGTTGAAACGCCATCATCCGTGCCTTCACATCCGACATAAACACCCGGCAGGGCTTCCCTCGTAAATGCGACCAGAGGTGGCCGAAAAAATTTCCCCCGATGGTATTATGATTCTGGGTGCCGCCAGCCATCGCGAAAACCCTGCCACCCACGTATTCATGCCGCACCACCCTTAGTGGCTCACCTTCTAAATACTCCTGCACGGTAAGGTAGTTTTGACCTTTCGGACCTCCCATAATCCGGTAAACTACATCAGCGGTCGAGGCGCAGCAATGGAAAGTTTATGCTAGTCAAACTTTGGGTGAATTTGATCACGCAGCATCAATCAGGTCGAGCACCTCTTGCTCTACTTCGCGACTCCGAAGGAGGTCCTGCCACTCATCCGCTTCGCGTTGCCGGGCTACATAACGAATGTAATGAAGTGCCTCCAGGAACACAGGTTCGGGTTGTTGGTCGATCTCAGTAAGCAATTGATCACGGGCGGACATGTCGTCACTTACGCCAAAATCGCTTTGATTTCAAGTGGCCTCTTGTGTCTCGCGAGTTCAGCGATGGGCTTCAGACCTTCACGCCATTCATTCGCTTAAATCATTTGGCGATTCAGGTTCAAACGCCCTCCAAAGATCCGACGAGGATCCCGTCGCTTGAGTTATAAACCAATCCTGCCTGATCGATATATTGAGCGCCTTTATTGACAAAACACACGTGATCATGGCGCTGTCTTTCGTATTCACTCAAGACCTCGGCGGAACTCGGATTTATCTGCGTTAAGTATGAACCCTCCCATGAGTCAAATATCAGCAGGCCAGAAGTGTTGAAAACCGCCCGGATGCAGTTTGGCTTGCGCGAGGTGGGTAAGTAATGCGAAATCAATCTGCCAGCGAGATCCAGCACCCTGACCCCACAGCGGCCTTCAGCCAGTGCAACTTTATCCCCTGCGAAACCGGCATCCACGATGGGAAAATCAGCTTTAGGAATGGCCCCAATCAAATTGCGATTTCCATCTAGCAGCACGTGCATGGTATCTCCCTTTCCCTGCATGACATCTGCAAAGCTGGCTCCGTGAAAATTTGAGCAATCCTCCAACATGATTACGGGTTTTGTGGGATGAACCCGCAGGCTGTAACCCCGCTCCGACAGCCATTTCATTTTCCCGGTTTCAATATCCAATTCCATAATTCCATTTGGATCGGGTGGTTGGTAATCGTGCCAATACTCCTGAGGGGGATTTGCTGCCACGAAAACAGACCCCGGGAACGCTGATGAAATCTCCACGGTGTGGATACCCAAAATGTCTGGTCGGCTCCAGAGAATTTTTCTGGATCGGTAATCGAAGCAAGTGAGCCCTGCTGTCCAAGTGCCCGAGATCAGAAGTTGGTTGATTGGATCCACGGCACACGCCCCACCCATTTCCGCCCAAGGATGCATCACTGAGGCGACATGCGAAAAATCATCAGTTCGCCAAAGTTGGAAGCAGTCAGATCCTCTCCGGCCACCATGCACCAGCAGATCACCATACGACACCTTCAGGTCCAACAGGCTCATGGATTTGCATGCTCCCTCTCCTCCCGCCCCAGCCACACACTCACCAGCGCTAGGTCCGCAGGGGTGACCCCTTGGATGCGGCTGGCTTGGCCGATGGTTTGGGGGCGGACTTGGTGGAGGCGGGTTTGGGCTTCGAGTTTGATCCCGGGGATTTTGAAATAGTCCACTCCCTCGGGCAGCGGCCGATCTTCCATTTTCTGCATCTTCGCAACCTGATCCGACTGGCGGGTCAGATAGCCGGCGTATTTCAAATCCGTCTCCGCCAGACCCCAAAGTTCCACGTGGAACCTGGAGCGGATTTCTTCCGGCAGGGCCGTCCAGGTGTTTTCGGGTCGGCGGAACCACTTTTCTAAGCGCATGGCATCGTGGGTGGTCTGGGCGCAGAATTGGTGGAGTTCGGCCAATTTAGCGGCTTTGTCCCGAGTGCGCTGGGCGCAGTAGTCGTCCACTAATCCAATTTCCGCAGCGGCGGCGGTGAGTCGGAGATCGCAATTATCCTGGCGCAGGAGGAGTCGGTATTCCGCCCGGCTGGTGAACATCCGGTAGGGTTCGATGACGCCCTTGGTCACGAGGTCGTCCATCATGACCCCAAGGTAAGCTTCAGAACGACGGAGGACCATCGGTGGTTTCCCTTGGATTTTCAGCGCGGCATTGGTCCCGGCAATGAGCCCCTGACCGGCGGCTTCCTCGTAGCCGGAGGTGCCATTGATCTGTCCCGCAAAATAGAGACCGGAGACCCGCTTCGTTTCGCAGGTGGGGAAGAGTTGCGTCGGGGGACAGAAATCGTATTCCACCGCGTAGCCGGGTCGGATGATCTGGGCATTTTCCAGACCGGGGACGGTGCGGATGAACGCATACTGGACCTCATAAGGCAGGGAGGTGGAAACGCCGTTGATGTAGAATTCGTGCGAGTGCCGACCCTCTGGTTCCAGGAAAAGTTGGTGCCGATCCTTGTCCGCAAACCGCACCACCTTGTCCTCGATGGACGGACAGTAACGGGGACCGATGCCCTCGATCTTGCCGGAATACATGGGGGACTTGTCGAGATTTCCCCGGATGATGTCGTGGGTGGCAGAGTTGGTGTAAGTCACCCAGCACGGCATTTGTTCCACGTGGAACGTCGGATCCGACCACGGGTTCAGGGTGAAAATGTCGTCCTTCTCCTTGGTGATGGTGTCGGCCAAGTAGCTGAATTTCGGGGCCGGTTCGTCCCCGAACTGCTGCTCGCATTTCGTGAAATCGATGGTGGTTCCGTTCAATCGACACGGGGTGCCCGTCTTGAAGCGCTCGACTTCAAAGCCGAGATGTTTCAGGGAATCGCTCAAGGTGGAAACCGAATCCCCCATCCTCCCACCGATCTGATTCTGCATGCCCACATGGAGCAGTCCCCGCATGAAGGTGCCGCTGGAAACGACGATGGACCGGCAACGGTATTCCAGACCGAGGTTCGTGCGCGCGCCGACGATGGCGTCGTTTTCGACCACGAGTTCCGAAATGTTGCCCTGATGGAGGTCCAGGTTTTTCGTCTGCTCCAGAATCCATTTCAGCCGAAACTGGTATGCTTTCTTGTCCGCCTGCGCCCGGGGCGAGCGCACGCTGGGCCCCTTGGTGGCGTTGAGCATCCGAAACTGGATGGCGGTGGCATCCGTGTTCAGACCCATGGCACCGCCAAGAGCGTCGATTTCCCGGACAATGTTCCCCTTTGCCAATCCCCCGATGGCCGGGTTGCAGGACATCTGGGCGATGGTGTCCAGATTCTGGGTCAGCATGGCCACGGAACAGCCGAGTCGGGCAGCAGCCAGTGCCGCCTCAATGCCGGCATGGCCGGCACCGATGACGAGGACATCGTAGGTTTTGGGGTAGATGAAATGGGATGACATAGTGGTATTGTTCCACGTGGAACATTCTGGGGAAGGGGGACGGAAAGGACTTAGGGGACGAAAGGGACCGCGTGGTCCTTTGGGTCATTTTGGGTCCCTTTTGTCCTTTAACCCCGAATAGATCCCTCCTCAACGGCTTTCTTGAAGCGGTAGCGGCCACACACTCTTGACGGCCTTTTCTCATTTGGCCCTAAGAAAATACCCGGAACCAGCGTTACCAAGGGGTAATATCTCCGATATCCCCGCCGATGAATATCACAGGACTCAAGTTGTCACCCAAAAAAAGGAAATCCTGCCATCCCGGTGGCTGTGGAATTCTCTCTCTCGTGAGTAGCCTGCTGCTGCATTTGTTGGCGCTTTCAGCGGTGTTTGGATATCCGGAACTTAAGGCTCGAAGAGCTCGGCAATTATTGGCTGAGGTTGCCGCGATGCCACGATGCGGAGGAGGACCTGTGGCAATCAGAGCTTGGCCCACAGTTCACCGGTCAAGGCCGCTGATTGAGTCTGCGGGTAAAGCTCGTCCTAACCCCTCAAGATCCGTTCAAAATATCCTAAATCGACTGACCTCGACGTCATTTGGTTTAACCCCAATTACTCCCGCAGAGTTCGATGCTGCTGTGCCGTTCTTTATTTACCGCGATAGAGACAAGGACGCCAAGCTGAATTATTGGGAGTTTGGCCCAAACGACCCCATAATGAAGCGCAGGTTTACTGAGGCAGACATCAACAGGGATGGGTATTTGACCCAGGAGGAATTTGTCTATGGGAGGCTAGCCGAATTTGGTTATCGCTAGTCTTAGTGAAAAGAACCCGAATTCAGATAAAGTTACCGATTCAAAATCCCCGTGTGTGCCCGCGGCAGCAGGTCGCTCAACTGCATTTCCAACTGTGAATGCCGACACACCAGCAGCACGGGAAAATCCCCGAACTCGGCCATGACTTGGCGGCAGGCACCGCAGGGGGAGACGGGCTGGTCGGTGTCCGCTACGACGACCACTTGGGAAATCTCGTGGTGACCGGCGGCTATCATGCTGCCGATGGCGACGCGTTCGGCACAGATCGTGAGGCCGTAACTCAAGTTCTCGACGTTGCAGCCGGTAAATATTTCCCCGCTCTTCGTTAGGATGGCGGCTCCCACGTGGAACTTTGAGTAGGGGGCGTAGGCGCGGTCTCGGACGGACCAGGCGGCGGTGATTAGTTGCTCTGTCATACAGGAGAAATAGCACACACCGACAAAATGAGCCAATGGACTTTACGATGGGGTTTGCTTTCGTGCGTTCAAAAAGTGCTGCAGGAGGAGAAACACAACCAGGAACGGCAAAAGCAGGGTGCACCAATACGAGATGAATAGTCCCAGGCTTGGCCACCTCCCAACATTGCCGCATATGATGCTCTCCATCCCACCCTTAACAGGACTACCTCCGGCGTTACAGTGACACGGAAATCTCGGCGGAAACAGGTAGGGATCCTCATGCAGCAGTTGGTATTTGTCCATGGGGCTGTATCCCACCGACACCTCTGCACCACATCGATTGCAGGCCCATGTCCCCACCATGTCGGAGGCGTCCGAGAGCATAATGCCAAGGATGATCTGTAGAACTGGCCCGAGAAAAACCAACAGGATGATGAATTTGAGGTGTCGCATGCTGAATAACAAACGCAATACCGACACCTAAACTTAGGCCCTTGGGTGAAATGATTTGTGAACTTGCTTCAGCCGACCCTGGTCCACGTGAGTGTAGATCTGGGTGGTGGCGATGTCTGCATGACCCAACATTTCCTGGATGACGCGGAGGTCCGCGCCATTGCCGAGCAGGTGAGTGGCGAAGCTGTGGCGGAGGGAATGCGGGTGGACGTCCAAGCCCAGCAGTTTCGCCCGACCGTGGACGATCTGCCAGATGCGTTGGGTGGTGAGTTGGCCGCCGCGTTCGTTGAGGAAAATGTGGCTGGTGGATTTTGGTTTCACCAAGCCGGGCCGCTCCAGGGCGAGGTAGGCTTCGATGGCGTCTTTCGATTGCTGACCTACCGGCACGATGCGGGTTTTGTTGCCCTTGCCAGTCACGCGGATGAAGCGGTTCTCCAGGTCCAGCAATTCGAGTTTGGCGTTCGTTAGCTCTGAGACCCGCAATCCGCTGCCGTAGAGCAATTCCAGAATCGCCCGGTCGCGTCGTTCCAGGGGAGCATTTCCACCAGCGGATTCTAACAAGGTGGTGACCTCTTGGGTGGCCAGCGTGGGTGGCAGTTCTCTTCGCAGTCGAGGTGCTAGGATGCCATCGGACGGATCCTTGGGGAGAAACCGGCGGGCTACCAGAAATCTAAACCAACGTTTCAGAGCGATGACCTCCAGTCGCAGACTGGACGCGCCCAAACCGCGCAATTTCTCGTGGCTCAGAAATTCCGTGATGTGCCGCTCTGTAACCTCCTGGACCGTGGTCGCCTTTTTATGCCGCTGCGCCCATTGCAGGAAACTCTCCAGCGACCGTTGATTGCTCAATTGGTAATTCGTGGAGAGACCAGCCTCGGTGGCGAGGTAAAGGAGGAAACGGTCGATGTCGGCTTGCACATGTTGATTGTAAGCTGTATTTGATATTTAGCAACTCTGTTGGGTTGGAGCTGAGGTTTGTCTTTTGCTGCATCCCTTGGTGGCTTGACGACGGATTGCGGCCCAGCTAGATTTCCCGCATGACGCCCATTTATTATGAGGGACTTCTGTTCCGCAGCTACCAGACCGAGGACGCCCCGGCGTATCTGGCGGCGGTGCTGGAATCCGTGGCCACCGTGGCGCCATGGATGCCGTGGTGCCATCCAAATTATGCGTTGGCTGATACCTTGCAATGGTTTGCCGACTGCCAATCCAGTCGGGCGGCGGAAACGGCGTTTGAGTTCGGGATCTTCGATGCCCAGACGAACGAGTTTCTCGGAGGGGCGGGGCTGAACCAGATTTGCTGGCAGCATTCCTTCTGCAACCTCGGCTACTGGGTCCGGCAATCACAGCAGCGGAAGGGCATCGCCAGTCGCTCGGTGCTGGCGCTGGCGGACCATGCGTTCCGGGTGGTGGGGCTCAAGCGGGTGGAAATCGTCGTCGCCCTTGGCAATGACGCCAGTGAGGGCGTGGCGCGGAAATGTGGTGCGCTAGAGGAAGGCGTGGCGCGGAACCGCTTGGTGGTTGGGGGTATTTCGGTGGCGGCACGGATGTTTTCTTTGGTGCCGACGGAAGCTTGATAGAAAGATCTGATGAAGAAACGAAAAACAGAGGCTCAAGAACCTGACATTTACGACGCTTGGCGACCTACGCTGGCGGAACTACTGGAGGAAATGGCATACGATGACGAATTCTGTGAGCAGCCCGTAGATCTAAACGCCCGCTACTGCGAAGACACACGACTTCATAGGATTGCCCACCGTGGCAACGTTTGGTGTGCCCGGCTCCT
Organism: Verrucomicrobiales bacterium; assembly: GCA_031411295.1. Taxonomy (GTDB): domain Bacteria; phylum Verrucomicrobiota; class Verrucomicrobiia; order Verrucomicrobiales; family V1-33; genus JAGNEJ01. The sequence continues at coordinate 49,229 of JANOAV010000161.1, forward strand.
GCTGGAAGCTGGCGCGGACCCGAACATTCCAGGAGATCTCAGCGTCAGTCCGCTCTACTGGGCGGTCAGATCGGGTAACCTGGGACTTGCAAAGCTCCTGCTGGATCATGGGGCACGGGTTGATGTGAGGAATGAGTTTGGTTCCAATGATTTGGGAGCATGCAGCCCAAGAGGCTTGCGTGCGAACCCAGCCATGTTCAAGCTCCTCAAATCCTACTGGCCAAATGTTAAGCCGAGGACCTAGGCCGTCTAGCCAAAACGCCGACACCACCAGCCAGATGAACCTGAGTCACTCTGGGCTCCGTGTTCAAGCATGCGTCAAGCCCTCCGCATGCATTGTGGATACAGCAGTCGAGCCGACTGCTGCCACACTCGTTATCGAGCTGGGATGGAACGACTTATCCCCACCCTATATGGAAGAGTTTATTTTTGGGGGACACAATTTCTTCTTCTTATACAGTGCGAATAAGTGGGATAACTTTCTCAGCCTTGGTGGAACAAGGGTTCCACGCGCAGCAGGGTTGCGAATAAGCTTGGGGCACGACCGGGGTGGCTGGGGATAAGTCGCACCCTTGCGAACAAGTTCTGAGAAACGAGTCAGTTATGCGAAAGTTATTGGCGTCCATTTATCGAAATCATTCTAGAAATTATGGGTTGGTTGATGTTGGGGTCACACAAATCAAATTTGATCAGTAGCACAGCTTGGGGAAAATGCCTGGATTATCTCTTTGAAAAATGCTTCCGCTGCTCCGATTTTCCGAAATTAGTTCATTGAACTGACGAATCCGCTCCCGTTCCGCTCCTGGCAAAGTAGCACGACGGAGCAAACCTGCGCCCGGCTGGAGAAGCAACGAGGCGCCCCGTATCTGATCGAGCCCTTGGTGGGTCATGCGGCTTATGATTTAGCCCTCCAAGGGAAACCAGCGGCAGCGTTGGCTTGGATCAAGCGGATGGATAGCTCCGGGGGTGCCGGAAGCCTGCCCGGCATCACAGGCTTTCGCAAAGCCATTCTGGAGCGACCGGATAGCCTAAAAAACGTGGACGATGCAACCTTAGGTGAAATTGTGGCGAAATTTGGTTCCAGCTCAGCGGTCGAATCTCTGGCGAAGAAACTCGATACTGTGGATCCAGTGCAGGCAGCGAAGGTGCGCAGATTTGCAGTAAAGCCCGGTTTATGAGTAACCGTTCGAGACACCGCCGTGGGTGCCGCGAACGGCGGATTTTTGCACGGAGGTGGAAACGCGCTGCTGCGCGTGTCTGAAAGGGGAAGTCCAATGACGCGCAGCAGCGCGTCACCACCGCATGGTCTGTTGATAATCAAAAACTTACAACGTGTAAAAATCCGCCCGTGGGTGCCGCGTTACGGGTCGGGAATTACATTGACCCCAAGCCGTGGAATTGGCTATATTCAACCACTCCCCCACCCCAATCCCCATGCGTGCTCTCTTTTTCCTCCTCCTGCTGCCCATCGTGGCGGCAGCTCAATCTGTTATTATTAACGAGATCAGTGCGGTGCAGTCGGAGCGCGTGTTGCAGTGGGATGCGGCGGGGGTTTCTCGGCCAGGGTGCCTGACGCGCTGGACGGAGGTGGGGTTTGATCGCAGTCAGTGGTTGAGTGGGCCCGGGCCGATTGGGTTTGGCTATGGGGGCGAGGGCACGCTGCTGACGGGCATGAGCGGGAGTGCGGTGACGTATTATCTGCGGCGGGAGTTTACGCCGACCCCTGCCCAACTTGCGGCCACCGAGCCATTGCAGATCGTGATCGATTATGACGATGGCTTTGTGGCCTATTTAAATGGCGTGGAAGTGGCACGGCGGAATTTGGGAGCGGCCAAGGCGTATGCCTATTGGGATGCGGTTACTTTTAATACCCATGCGGCGGGAACTCCGGAGACGATCACGCTGGGGGGAGCGTCCAGTTTGCTCCGCAGCGGGATGAATGTGCTGGCGATTCAGATGCACAATAATGCTTATGCGGAAGGAACCCAAGCGTTGCCGAACACGGCCTCAGGTGGCGGCAGAATGAAGTGCAGTGCGGCGTTAAACCTAACTACGGCATCGCCCCAAACCCTGGTGGCTCCGGCGGACACGTGGCAGTATTTCATCGGACGCATGGAGCCATCCGCAGGGGTGTTCGACGCGGTGCCGCCGCCGTTTGCTCCCAACTGGTCGCAAGTGAATTTCGATGACAGCACCTGGCCGACGGTGCAGGGGCCGATGGGTTTCGATGCCGCCTTAACCGGAGTCACTTCTTACATCCCACTTCTGGGCACGAACACCAACAGCATCCTGTTCGCGATGCGGAACAACAGCGTTTCGGCGTATGGCCGCCGGGCTTTTACCCTGACCCAGGCCCAATATGATAGCATCACGTCGCTGAATATGACAGTCGATTGGGATGACGGCTACGCGCTGTTTCTTAATGGCGTGGAGTTGTCGCGCGCGAATTTGGGGGGCACGCCGGGCACGCTGATTCCTTGGTTTACTTCCGCCTCTGACCACGGGGCATCGGCGGATTTTAACCCCAACGATCCGACGCGGAAAGTGACCATTGTGGTGGATAAATCCCGCCTGCAGGTGGGGAAAAATGTGTTGGCGGGGCAACTGCACAATTCCAGTTCCGGCAGCAGCGATTTATTGTTGGATGTGCAATTCTCCGCGAATACCACCGGCGGAAATTTACCGTTGGTGCAGCGCAATGATCTCTGGACTTACTTCCGCCCGACCGCAGAAATCGGCACCGTGGCCACGGCGGCGGTGCCTGAGTTAAGTGATTGGATCGAGCTGCGGAACACCACGGCAGCGCCCGTGGATCTGAGTGGTTGGTCGCTCACGGATGATGCGGCGGTGCCGGTGAAATGGACATTTCCCCCTGGGAAAATCATTCCAGCCAACGGCTATCTGGTCGTGCTGGCAAGTGGTCGGAATATCACGACCCCAGTGAGCGGTGGCTATTTGCACACGAATTTTTCCTTGGGGGCGAGTGGAGAATACTTGGCGCTGCGGAACCAGGCGGGGGTCATTTCCAGTGTCTTGACGAACGTGCCGGATCAGGATTATTTCCACACGTGGGGGGTCGATCCTAACAGCGGCGGTTATCGCTTCCTGGCGCTGGGCACGCCGGGCGTGGCCAATGTTGGTGGAGCAGAAACGGATCGGGTGCAGAAGGTGGATATGGATCATGAGACCGGATACCATGCGGCTGGACTGCAAGTCGGTCTGACGTGTCCCACGGTTGGGGCCACGATTCGCTACACCACGAATGGCACGGAGCCGACAGAAACGAACGGCACGCTCTACACCGCACCGTTCGATCCGACCGTGAAGGTCACGGTTGGTCCTGGGGCAGGAAACATTTTGCGCGAAGTCTGGCAGTTTACCAACAACGCCTACCTCGCGCCACCCAACCTGCCTGTCAGCACGACGCCCACCGTGATGAATCTGCTGACGAGTTTCGAAACCCCAACTTCCTGGGGTGATTACTATGGCACGCGGGTTCGGGGATTTCTGCATCCGCCGACAACAGGTAGCTACATTTTCCGCCTGGCGACGGATGATGATGGCGAACTTTGGCTGGGCACCAGCGCAGATCCGAACTCGAAGGTAAAAATCGCGTCGGTGGTTGGCTGGACCTCCGTCCGGGAGTGGGGGAAATTTCCCGCCCAGACTTCGGTGCCGATTAGCTTGGTGGCCGGTCAGCGTTATTATATAGAGATGCGTTTCAGCGAAGGCGGCGGCGGAGACAATGGCGCGGTCGGTTGGACGGGACCCGGGATTTCTGCGATCACAGTGATCGAGGGGCGGTATCTTTCGCCTCCGGATGTGATTCCGCCCGGCGTGACGGGCTTGCCTGGGGGAGCGGTCGTGCGCGCCCGGGCGTTTCTGCCGGGATTGTTGCCCAGTGAGATCCGTTCGCGATCTTTCGTGACGGGCGCAGATTCTCGCGTGCAGAATTTCCCGGCCATCTTCCTGTCGGGAGATCCGGGCAGGACATTTTATTTGCCCAACGGCATCTTTTCCATCAGCGGTGGGGCTTGGAATGGAGGGGGCGATTGGGCTGCTACGAATACCGGGACGGATTACGATTTCTGCCTCATGCATGGTCAGGCGTGGGAGCGGCCCGCGCAATTCGAGTTCGTGAGCCCGGGAAATGTCGTCGATGTGCGGACGACATTAGGGGTGCGGTTCAGCGGCAGTGTCTGGAGTCGGACGAAATATACCAATCAAGGTTTGGAGAATGGAACATGGAATGCCGGCTGGACGAACAAGCCGCAAATGGCGATTCGCTTCCGAGGCGAGTTGGGCGACAGCACGCTGCACAAGGAAAAATTCATCCCCACCTCAAAGCTGAATGACTGGGAAACGCTGAAGATTCGGGCTGGGAAGAATGATCCGTATAACCCGTTCATCGTGGATGAACTGGTGCGTCGGTGTTTCGGAGCCATGGGGAATCCATCTCCGCAGGGCATCTTCGCCACGGGCTATCTTAATGGAGATTTGAAAGGCTACTTCAATCTCTGCGAGCGCCCGTTGGAAGAATACTGGCAGGAATATTTCAGTAACACTAGCACGTGGGACGTGACGCCTAACGACTGGTCTGCCAACTTATTTACCGACACGGATTGGCAGTCGGGCGACTCCGTGGCGTGGAAGGCAATGATGTCCTATTTCAAAGCGAACGATTTCTCCGTGCTGGCCAACTACCAAACCGGCACCACCTACTGGGACGTGAACAACGTGGCGGATTACTACATTATCAATGGATGGACGGGCATGCAGGACTGGCCGGGAAACAATTTCTACTTTGCTCACGAACGCATTCCGGGCGGAAAATGGTGGTTCAGCATGTGGGACGCAGAGGGAGCGTTTGGGTCGTTTGGCCAAGTGAATACGATCAATGAATTCGACAGCAATTTGCTGGTTCCTGAAAATGGATCACGCAATCCAGCGATCACGAACGATGACATGACGACGCGACTCATGATGCGGCGTTTCTACCAAAGCCCGGAATTTCGGATGGTCTTTGCGGACCGCTTGCAGAAACATTTCTTCAATGGCGGAGCGCTGAGCAGCCCGGTGGTAACGGCCTTACATGATTCCATGAAAGCGCAGGTGGCCCCGATCATCAAAGCGGTCAATGGAGGGGACTTCTGGGACGGATGGTGGACCGATTGGGTGGTGGGCAGCGGCCGCACAAATACCTTCCTAACGCAGTGTCGCACCTTGGGAATGTGGCCAGTGACGACAGCGCCTATCTTCAATCGCAGTGGTGGCACCATTTCCGCCACGCAACCACTAGCAATCTCGCAGACGAACAGCAGCGGTGGATTCGCCATTTATTATACCACCACCGGAACAGATCCGCGGGCCGTGGGCGGCGGTGTGTCGGCGGATGCGGCTACTGCTAGTTTCAGCGCCAGCCTTACCATCACCACGCCCACGACGGTGAAAGCGCGCGTGCGCAATCTCACTACGCTGGAATGGAGTCCGATCACGCAAGGGGTCTTCGCTCCCCCACCCCCGACGCTGGCATTTACCGAGATCAACTACAACCCGCCGGGGTCGGGCGATGCCACGGAGTTCCTGGAAATTACGAATATCGGCGGAGGCGTGGCTCCGCTCACTGGCGCGCATTTCACCGCAGGCGTCACTTATACTTTTGGAAACTTGAGCTTGGCCGCCGGGCAGAGTGTGGTCCTGGTCCGCGATCCAGTAGCCTTTGCGGCCGCGTATCCTGGAGTGACCATTGGCGGAACCTACACGGGGGCCTTAAACAACAGCGGAGACACCCTAACACTGGTGGATTTTGCAGAACAAACCATCGCCACCGTGACCTATGGCGATTCCAACACGCCCGGCTGGCCTACGGAGCCTGACGGAAATGGCGGCACGTTAGTGCTGATGCGCCCCTGGGCGAATCCCGCCATGAACACCGCCGCTAACTGGCGCGCCAGCAGCACCCCGAACGGCAATCCTGGTGCGCCCGACAGCCTGCCGCTCATTTCCTCCAATCCCAACGCAGACAGCGATGGCGACGGCTACTCCGCCCTGGTGGAATACGCGTTAGGCACCAGCGACACCTCCGCTACCACCCGCCCCGTCATCACCACCAGCACCGCCGGAGGCCAAATGACCTTCAGCATCACCCGCCCCATCAACACCGACGACGCCATCGTCGAAGCCATCGAAAGCACTGACCTCAGCGCTTGGAACGCCGCCGAGAAAGTCAGCGAAACCCCAGCCCCCAATGGTCAAACCACCACCACCTGGCGCTGCACCACGCCGCTGGCTGAATTGAATCGGGTCTTCATCAAGCTGCGGGTGACGCTGAAACCGTGATAAGTTCCTCCCTGACCCAAGATTAAAACCCCAAAAAATTCTAAAAACTTCTCCCAAAATCCTTTTGACACTTGCGGTGAGGGAAATACAGTCCGCGACGCAATGCGAAAAGGCGAGTGGTAGGCTCACTCGGGTCGTTGAGGAATTTCCCTGAAGAAAATCTCTTAAATCTTCTTCAGAAAAAATCGACTCCCCCAGTGAACCTACCTTTCCTTTTCTCTACGTCCGGCGGTCCCCCCGTTCGCGACATTGTCGTTTTGCTTGTGTAGCTCAGTGGTAGAGCACTTCCTTGGTAAGGAAGAGGTCGAGGGTTCAATCCCCTCCACAAGCTCCACTCCCTAAAATTCCCAATTAAGAAATAACCAACACCTAAAAACCGCACGGTTCCACCGGGCACAACCACACCCCATCCATCATGGCTAAAGAAGCATTTCAAAGAAACAAGCCGCACGTGAACATCGGCACCATCGGTCACGTTGACCATGGCAAGACCACCCTCACGGCCGCTATCACCTCCACGCTCGCCAAGAAAGGCTTCGCCCAAGCCAAAGGCTATGCGGACATCGACGCTGCTCCAGAAGAGAAAGCCCGCGGTATTACCATCAACACCGCCCACGTCGAATACGAAACCGAAAATCGCCACTATGCCCACGTGGATTGCCCAGGACACGCTGACTATGTCAAGAACATGATCACCGGTGCCGCGCAAATGGACGGCGGCATTCTTGTCGTTTCCGCCGCTGACGGCCCGATGCCACAAACTCGTGAGCACATCCTTCTCGCCCGCCAAGTTGGTGTGCCTGCGCTGGTTGTCTTCATGAACAAAGTTGACATGGTGGATGACGCTGAACTCCTCGACCTCGTCGAAATGGAAATCCGCGATCTCCTCAGCCAATATGAATTCCCAGGCGACGACGTGCCGATTGTCAAAGGTTCTGCCAAGCTGGCTCTCGAAGGCAATGCCGATCAAGAAGCCAACATCCTCAAGTTGATGGAAGCGGTTGATAACTACATCCCGCTCCCTGAGCGTCCGATCGACCAACCTTTCCTCATGCCAGTTGAAGACGTATTCGCGATTGAAGGTCGTGGAACCGTCGCCACTGGTCGGGTGGAGCGTGGTATCGTGAAGAAGATGGAAGAAGTAGAAATCATCGGCTTCAAGGATACCGTTAAGACCACCGTGACGGACATCGAAATGTTCCGTAAGCTCCTCGACGAAGGTCGTGCGGGTGACAACGTCGGTCTGCTCCTCCGCGGCGTGAAAAAAGACGCCGTCGAGCGCGGTCAAGTGCTCGCCAAGACCGGTTCCGTGAAGCCCCACACCAAGTTCAAGGCTGAGGTCTATGTCCTCTCCAAAGACGAAGGTGGCCGTCACACGCCGTTCTTCAACAACTACCGTCCTCAGTTCTACGTCCGCACCACGGACGTGACCGGCAGCATCAAACTCCCCGAAGGCGTGGAAATGGTGATGCCTGGCGACAATATCGCCATGGAAGTCGAACTGATCACTCCGATCGCCCTTGAGCGCACGATGCGTTTCGCTATCCGTGAAGGTGGCCGCACCGTCGGAGCCGGTCGTGTCGCTGACATCATCGCCTAATCAGGAAATAAAATCCCCGTTTCTGTTCTGAGAAGAGCAGACAACCCCTCCGCAGGGTGCCCAGCAATGGGCACCCTGCTTTTTTGTGCCGATTTACCGAGAATGGAAGTGCGTTTTCGGGTTACTACTTGCATCCGCAGGAGGCTCGGCTTAGTTCCGGGATAATCCCCCATCATTTTTTATGTCTAAGTATGATCTTTTAGTTATTGGCGGCGGCCCAGCAGGGTATGTCGGAGCGATTCGTGCAGCGCAACTCGGTAAGAAAGTTGCCGTTGTGGAAATGGACCGTGCCGGTGGCACGTGCTTGAACTGGGGCTGTCTGCCGACCAAGTCGCTGCTGCGCAATGCCGAATTGTATCATCTCATGACCCATAAAGCTGGAGAGTTCGGTTTCGCCTTCGATAACCTGACCTTTGATTGGAGTAAAGTCATTGGTCGGAGTCGCAAAATTTCCGATAAATTGGCTGGCGGCATCGAGTTTCTCTTTAAGAAAAACAAGATCGACTACATCCGGGGCAAGGGCATCGTGACCGCTCCGGGTAAGGTGGAAGTCACTGCCACGGACGGCACCAAGAGCAACTTGGAAGCCGGGAAGATCCTCGTGGCCACCGGTTGCGTGACACGTGAGTTGCCGAATTTTCCGTTCAATGGCACGAGCGTTGTCGGCAGTCATGATGCCATGATCCTGCCCACCCAACCGAAGGAAATTATCATTATCGGAGCAGGCGCCATCGGTATTGAGTTCGCTTATTTCTTCAACGCCTTCGGCACCAAAGTAACCGTGGTGGAAATGTTACCTAACATCCTCCCAGTGGAAGACACCGACGTCAGCGTCGCCCTGGAGAAGAGTTTCAAACGCCTTGGTATTAACTGTCTGACGAACACCAAGGTGACTGGCACCAAAGCCACGCCCACGGGTGTGGAAATCACCGTGGAAAATGCCGCCGGCACCAAAGTTCTAACAGGCGACGTTTGTCTGGTGGCCATCGGGGTGAAGCCATTGCTACCCGGCGGAGTGGAGCCGAAGTTGACTGACCGTGGCTATATTGCGATCGATGCCCGTTACCAAACCAGCATTAAGGACGTGTATGCTGCTGGAGATATTATCGGGCCTCCATGGCTGGCGCACGTGGCCAGTTGGGAAGCCATCCAAGCAGTGGAAGGAATGTTTACCAAGCACGTGCCGAAGAAGATCAGCGTCTTCCCTGGTTGCACCTATTGCCAACCCCAAGTCGCCAGCGTCGGCCTGACCGAGCGGGCCGCCAAGGAAAAGGGCTTGGCCTACAAAGTAGGCATGTTCCCATTCCAAGCGAGTGGCAAAGCCATGGCGGTGGGGGAAACCGATGGGTTCGTGAAACTCATCATCGGTGCCAAGCATGGCGAAATCATTGGCGCGCATATCATCGGCAGTGAGGCCACGGAAATGATCGCTGAAATGGGCCTGGCCATCACCCTGGAAGCCACCATCGAAGAAATCGAAGCCACGATCCACGCCCACCCAACGCTAGCCGAGGCCATGCACGAAGCCGCCGGAGCTGCCGAGGGCAAAGCAATACATATCTAGCATTTCCCTACGCCAGCACCAGCGGGCCACCTGCGCTCAACGCCTTGTTACCAAAGGTTTCTAGCCGATGTCCCATGGCGTGGGCGAGGGTGAGCCAGAGGCGATTGTGGGCCAGGTTGTCGAATTTCAGGGCTCGACCCATGGGCAGTCCCAGCCCGCCACCGAGCAACACAAACGGAATATTGTCGTGGCTGTGGCTGTTGCCTTTCCCCAATTCGTTGGTCCAGATGATCGTGGTGTGGTCCAGCATGGAACCCTCCCCACCCGGCTCGGGTGTGGCCTCCAACTTGCGGGCCAGCATGGCGAGTTGTTCGCAGAACCACGTATCAATCTTTACTAACTTTTCTTGCGACCCCACGTTCAGATCTGGATCATGAGAGAGTCCGTGGTGGTTATCATCAATTCCCAGCCACTTCATGCGCGCCTGACCAACCGAGCTGGTGTATTGCAGGGTAGCCACCCGTGCCAGATCATTGGCCAAGGCATTCACCAGCAAATCCGTCTGCACTCCCGAGACCTTCGGCATCCCGTCATTGTCCAAGTCCATGCCAATCTCCAGGGCTGGGGGCGGTTGGCTGAGCTTCTGGGCGGCCGCTTGTTGCAGTTCCTGCTCCATTTGCCGGACAAATGACAGGTGCTGCTCCAAGAGCGATTTCTCCGCCATGGGCAGGTTATTGCTAACTGTTTTCAATTCCTCCGTCACTTCATCAAGCACACTGCCCAAACTCTCGCGATCCTTGGTCTGGCCATAGAGTTTCTCGAATACTTCATAGGGGTTGCTCAGTGGAGCCAGCGGGGCATTCGGTCCGGCATACGTCCAGCGCGTCCAGGGGTCTGCGCGATTCGGCACGGCCACGCCCAGCTCCAGCGAGCCAAAGCGGGTAGCGGTCTCGGGCTTGCTTTGGAGGAAATTTTTCAACTCCTGATCAATGGACAATCCACTGGCCCAGCCAGCGGGATTCTCTCCCCCACCCTGAATGTTTCCCGGGAATAACTCGATGGCCGTGAGCAAACAACTCATGCCGCGCATGTGCCCATCACCATCGCCCCGCACCTTGTTGGAGATGCCTTTGATCGTCATGAGCCGCTGTTTGAACGGTTCCAGAGGGGCCAGAATTTTCTTTAATTTAAAGTCTGTGCCCACCTCATCCGGCCAGAACTCAGGCACGACGACCCCGTTAGGGCTAAACATGAAAATGACCCGTTGCGGCTTGGAGCGCGCGCCCTCCGCGTGTAGATGTGGCAGCGCAGGCAGGAATGGCAAGGCCGCGGCAGAGAGGCCCAGGCGTTGGAGGAAATGACGACGAGAAAGAGCGTTCATCGGCTGGCTTGGTTGGAGGATGGCGGCGGTGGTTGCGCGGCTAGGACGTTGATGGCAATGAAAAGATAGCGCATGTGAAAGGCGGACTTGGCGAAATTTTCGTTTAGTTTATCCAAAGTATCGAGACCATAAGCAGCGGCGGGTTGCTTCACGGTGAAATGAAACATTTGCTGCACGAAACCCCGTTGGGCTTGGACACTGGAAACGGCATAGGTCGCCAAATCGCGCGGGCCTTGCAGTTTCACGACGTCGCCATCGGAGGTGACATAGTCAGAGACAGCATTCACGGGCTTGTTGTTATCCGTGGTGCGATACCGACCCACGGCATCGAAATTTTCCAACGTGAATCCCAGCGGATTGATTGTGACATGACACCCCATGCAGGAGGCTTTGTCGGTCATGGAGGCTACTTTTTCTCGCATCGTTAGGGTGGGATCGAAGCGCTCATCCTTGAACTCAATCGCCATCGGAGGCGGCTTGAGCAGACGGCCCATAACATTGCGGGTGAGGAACACCCCCCGGTGCACAGGGGAGGAAGAGCGCACATAGGAAAATGTGGCGAGGAGAAATGGATGCGTGAAGATCCCTGCGCGCTGGGCGCGGTCAAATTTCACTTGAGTGAAATCACCGGCTGCCGCCTCGGCCGGAAGGGCGGTTCCGTAAAAGGCGGCTAGTCTGGGGTTCAAATAGAGGTAGTCCGCTTCCAATAACTCCCGGTAGTCGGACTGCTCACTCCAAGCCACATGGTCCACGAACAATTCCAGCGAGCGACGCAAATCAGCCACCAGCGGACGATCGAAGCCGGGATAGGTCTTGTCATCCTTGCTGAGATCTCCCCCTTCGGAGAGCTTCAACCAGTGGGCAAAAAATTCGTGCAATTTGGCACGTGCCCGGGGATCGCTCATCATGCGGACTGCGTGGGCGTTGATTTGTTCCGGGGTGTGGAGTTCCCCCTTCTTGGCCGCTTCGGCCAGCGGGGCATCTGGCAGAGAGTCCCACATCCCTAACGCCAAGCGGGCGGCCACGCTGGCATCATCCGACTCGTGGCCTACTTCTGGATACAGGAAGCGGGGGGATTTTAAGATCAGCATGGTAGCTCGTTTTACAGCTAGTTCCGGCTCCACCCCTTCAGAGAACGCGCGATCCACGTAGAGTTTGCGGAGGTCGTCATTCAAGGGCCTCCGGAAGGCCCGTTCCGCAAAGGTAGCCACGAATTGCCTCAATTTATCCACTCGGTCCGGAGCGTTCTCCTTGACCTGAGCCAGATGCCCCAAGCGTTCACTGGCTTCATTTCCCATCGCAATGGCTGCCCGCGTCGTGGCCTCATGCCATCCCAGCGAGACGGCGTTGCCACGCTCGTAGCCCACGCTGCCATCGTCTGCCGGGAAGGCGGTGCTCACCACTGCCACGCGAGTGGCTGCCGCTGGGGAAATATAGGGCGCTGCGATGACCGCCCAATCCACGCTGGGAGACTTCCATTCCAACGACATCATGCCCCGCTTTTCCTTGTATTTAAAATAGTCCAACCGAAGCGGATAGGCTCGACCGCCCAGCAAGAACATCTTGGCGGTGGCCTCCCTAACCGTCTCCCCAGAACTCACCCAAGCATCAATCAAGGCGGGCTGAATCTTTCCACTGCTGTCGTCGCGATAGTTCCCGTCCCCATCTTTCTTGTCTCCATTTAAGTAGAGTCGCGCCCCGTTCGGGGTTTTGATACGAAATTCATACCAACCCGTTTCGGTCGGCAGCAGGGAGCCTTCCCAGGCGATGGAAAACTGATCTGGCTTGATGTCCGGTGCGGGCGGGCCCTCGGCAAAGTCGAATGCCAAGCGTGCATCCACCCGATCCAATCCATGCTTGGCCTTCTTGTTCATGCCGTCGGAAGAGAAATATTTTCCCGCCAAGCCCTTCGGCTCTCCGAGCGGGAGCACCTTGCCGAAACTGCCAAAGAGATCCGCCACGGATTCTTGGAATTGCCGATTCGTCAGCCGGGAGAAATCTCGTTTCGGCGGATGCAGCCGCGCGCGGGCCGCTTGGGAGTAGAAGGCATCGTAAATATACTTCGCCACCGCCTTGGCGTCCTCACCCACGCAGAGTTCAGGCTTTTCGTCAGGCATCGTTTTATCGATGTATTTCGCCAGCGCTTCCAAGGATCGCTCGCCTCGTAAAGGTTCATCCGACTTGTCGGCCACGCCCTCGCCAGATTTCCCGTGGCACTCGACACACAGCTTTTGATAAATGGCCTCTCCGTTTGGTGCGGGAGGTGTCTCCTGGGCTGCCAGCGGAGCAAAACTTCCACTCAGTCCACAGCACGCCAGCACGCGAACCAAGGAACGCAATGGATTGGGGGCGGTGGGGGACGGTTGCTTCATGTTCAAATTGGGGGGACCACTCATTGGTGTCTTTAAGAAACGTCGGATATGACCGGATGCGCTCGGTTTTATTTACGCATTTATAGGCTCCCGTAGCTGCGGGTAAACGCTGCCAGCAGGACAGGAACTGCTCAGCAGGATGTCGATCAGGGATCCCTTAACCCCGTGAAAATCCTTTGGCGGCGGCAGCTTTCTGTGATATCGGTGCGTCAGCCACCATGACCACAGACGCACTCACTTGGGAATCCATTATCGCAGACCGCAGTCTGCGTGATTTGCCGTATAAGATTGAAACGAACCGTCATCAACAAATCATCATGAGTCCCGCCACCTTCTGGCACAGCGATTACCAAGGAGAAATCACCGCCCTGCTGAGCCGACTGCTGCCCAACGGAAAAGTTCCCGTGGAATGCGCCATCCAAACGTCAGAAGGCATCAGAGTGCCGGATGCGGCTTGGATTTCATTGGAACGCCGCAAGCCACACCGCCGTGCCACCGTGCTGCCCATCGCACCAGAGATTTGCGTGGAAGTCCTTTCCCCTTCGAATACGCGGGGACACATGATCGAGAAAATGACGCTCTATTTCGCCAAAGGCGCGGAAGAGGTCTGGCTCTGCGATGAAGCTGGTCGCATGGAATTTTTCACGGCCCCCAGCGCCCCAGATTCCGTAGCCGCCTCTGTGCGGTGTCCGGATTTTCCGGTGCAGTTGGACGTGGATTAAGGCCGACCATCGCCCTCTTCCCAAGAATAGAGCTTCCGCCTAGCGTGAGAACTCATTTGATTCACGAGGTTCCCATTGCCAAGAACTGAACTTGGGCTAGGCTTTGGCATGATAGATCGGATCACCTTCAATCCCCAGCAATGTGGTGGACGCCCCTGTATTCGGGGGCTGCGCGTCCGTGTGCAGGATATCTTAAATCTCTTAGCCGAAGGCCTTTCGCACGCCGAAATCTTAGAAGACTTCCCATATTTGGAGGCCGCTGACCTCACAGCGTGCTTGGCGTATGCGGCTTCTGAAGCTGACCACCCGGTGCTCTTAACTCACTAGCATCATGCGGTTCCTGATTGAGGTAAGATGATCCTCGATTGCATGGGCGGAGTCGCTCCCGAACCAAAAAATTCCCCGAAATTTCCCCAGCGGATTGAATTTTGTGGTGCAAATTACGCCCCCGCCCGGCCACTTATCCACTTTCTCATTCTCTTACTCCCCCACCCACCATGACCAAGCAGGTCACTCTTTACGACACCACCCTCCGCGACGGCACCCAAGGCACTGGCATCAGTTTCTCGGTGGCCGATAAACTTCGTGTGGCACATAAGCTTGATGAATTTGGGATCGACTACATTGAAGGCGGTTGGCCGGGGTCCAATCCGCGGGATGAAGCGTTTTTTGCGGAGGCGGCCACCCACACGTGGAAGCATGCCAAACTGGCTGCTTTTGGAATGACGCGTCGAGGGAAACTCAAGGTGGAGGACGACGAGCAGGTGCAGAAGTTGCTCGATGCCAAGACACCCGTCGTTTGCGTGGTCGGCAAGACTTGGGCCCTGCACGTGACGGAAGTTTTCCGGGTCACGCTTGAGGAAAATTTGGCGATGATTGCCGACACCGTGCGCTATCTGAAGAGCCACGGTCGCGAGGTGCTCTACGATGCCGAGCATTTCTTCGATAGCTTCAAGGAAGATCCCGAATACAGCCTAGCCACTATCAAAGCCGCCTCCGATGCTGGCGCCGACCTCATTGTGCTCTGCGAAACAAATGGCGGAGCGCTGCCGGAATTCGTGGGTGAAGTCACGGCCAGAGCGATTGCTCACTTGGGCAAGGGCGTCGGCATTCACACCCACAACGACGGTGGTGTGGGCGTGGCGAATGCCCTGGCTGCCGTGCGTGCAGGGGCGGTGCAAGTGCAGGGAACCATTAACGGTTATGGCGAGCGCGTGGGAAATTGTAATCTCATCACCATCGCTGCCGCCTTGCAGTTGAAAATGGACATCCCGGTGGTGGAAGACCTAGCGCAACTTCGTGAGCTGTCCCTCTTCGTTGATGAGTTGGCCAATGTGGCTCCAGATATCCGGGCGCCTTACGTCGGACGGGCCGCGTTTACTCATAAAGGCGGACTGCATGTGCATGCCGTGCAACGACTTGCCCGAACTTATGAGCACGTTCAGCCTCAGCTAGTAGGCAACGAACAAGTCATCTCCATCTCCGACATGTCCGGCCAGAGCAATATTCTGGCCAAGGCGGAGAAGCTTGGGTTCAAGTTGGATAAAGGCGATCCCAAAGCCGCCGCCATTTTGCATGAAGTGAAGCAACTGGAAAGCGAAGGCTATGAATTCGAATCCTCCGATGCCTCCTTCGATCTCCTGATCCGTCGGCATCTGCTGGACTACGTTTCTCCGCTCCAAACGCTGGGTTATGAATGTGTCAGCGTGCACAACGTGGCGGGAAAATACGACAACTGCACCGCCACCATTAAGCTCCAAGTAGGCGATCAACAACCCTACACCGTGGCCGATGGCGACGGTCCTGTGAACGCCCTGGATGCCGCCATGCGGAAGGCCCTGGAACCCCTCTTCCCCTCGCTGGCCAAAATGAAACTGGTCGATTACAAAGTCCGCATCATCGACGGCCACCAAGGCACCGCCGCCAAAACCCGCGTCCATATCGAAAGCACCGACGGCTCCCGCCGCTGGAGCACCGTGGGCGTCAGCTACAACATCATCGACGCCAGTTGGAAGGCGCTGCTAGACAGCATCGAATACAGCCTCCTGTAGCGGGAGCCACAGGTCATGACGCAAGCCAAGGTGGAGCAAGGCTGCGCCCGAGGTGGAGCGAGGCTGCGCCCGAGCCAGTCGTGATATTTTCAAGCAAGTTCAGAAAAACCTTCCCTAGTGGAGCGCGACAATAGATGTGTGAACTCCGCTAGCAGGGCGTCTGCCAACCTTCACGTTCTGGGTCACGACTGGCTCGGGCTCAGCTTCGCTCCACCGCTGGAACGGAAGCTAATTCAACCTCAATGATGCGTTATTCCAAAGTCATGGATCCGTCCTTGGTAGGGCCAATCCTGCGCATGAGCGACAAACCCAGCCCGCACGGGATTCTCTTGAAAATAATGCCACTTTGCCTGAAGGCTTTCATCGGATCGCAACCGATGATGCCACCCGCGCGATTGCCATTTCCAGTTGAAACTTCGATGCTTCTTCCAAAATTGGTCTTTCCAGTAAGCAATCCAGCGTTCCATCGTAAAATTTCCGGGGCCCGGGGCACATAAGCAATGAAGATGATCCGGCATCAGCACATAGCTCCCAACGAGCCAACCGGTTGCCTCCTGCCAGACTTCGCGCAACCACTGATGCGCTGACTCACAAGCAAGCCACGGAGCCCGACCATCTGTGGTGACAGTAAGGAAAACAATGGTGGAGCTATCCCCATAAATGTGGACTCCAGGAGAAGGCTTGCGCGGGATACTCATGGCGGAGATGCTCTCAAAAATCCTTCGTCAGACAAGTGGTTTTGTGGATTCGTGGTGCCCAGAGAACTTACTCTCGATCCATGGAGCAGTCCGAGATTGAAGGTTGCTTCCGAGTTGGAGCAAGGCTGCGCCCGAGCCAGTCGTGACATTTTCAAGCGAGTTCAGAAAAACCTTCCCTAGCGGAGCGCGACAATAGATGTGTGTGCTTCGCTAGCAGGGCGTCAGCTAACCTTCACGTCCTGGGTCACGACTGGCTCGGGCGCAGCCTCGCTCCACCTGTCCTACGAAAGTTTATCCCGATAGTCCTCGTAGCGGAATTTCCTAACCACCTCCAAATGCTGCTGCTTTGGATCCCAGGTGCAGAGGCTTGGGTGCTTGACTCCGTTGAAAAACGTCGTCTTCACCATCGTGTAGTGCGCCTGGTCTTCGAAAATTAACGTTTGCCCGGGCTTGAGCGGGTGGTCGAAACTGTAGTGATTAATGATGTCACCCGCCAGACAGCTCAGGCCGCCTAACTTATAGGTATGAGCCTTCTCCCCCGCCTCGCCAGCACCTCGAATGTCCGGGCGATACGGCATTTCCAGCGTATCCGGCATGTGAGCCGTGGCGCTGAGATCCACAATGGCAATTTCTCCGGCGTTCTCCGTGATGTCCACCACCGTGCCCAAGAGAATCCCCGTGCCTAACGCGATCGCCTCGCCTGGTTCCAGGTAAACTTCCACATTATATTTGGCCCGCGTTTCCTTGATCAACCGCACCAGCAGATCGCGATCATAATCCTCCCGGGTGATGTGATGCCCCCCGCCCATGTTTAGGAAATGCAGGTCCTGCATCCACTTGCCACAACGTTTATCAAAAGCCTCCAGGGTTTGTTCCAACGCATCCGCATTCTGCTCGCACAGCGTGTGGAAATGCAACCCCGTGAGCCCTTCCAGATCTTCCTCTGTGATCGCACCGGTAAGTTGCCCCAGCCGACTCCCCGCCACACAGGGATCATACAGCGGCACCTTGCCCGTGGAGCATTCCGGATTCACCCGGATACTGACATCGATCTTCCGATCATATCCTAACACCCGTTTCCGGTGCCGCCGCCATTGGCTCACCGAGTTGAAACTAATCTTGTCCACGATGGGCAGCAACTCATCCAAGTCTCGATCCGTAAAGCCTGGCGCATACACATGCACCTCCTTGCCGAACTCCTCATGCCCCAACCGCGCCTCCCACGGCCCGCTGGCACACACCCCGGCCAGATATTTCCGAATCAACGGAAACGTCCGCCACATCGCGAACCCCTTCAGCGCCAGCAAAATTTTACCACTACTCCGCCGCTGAATGTCCTCCAGGACCTCCAAGTTCCATTGCAAACAAGCCAGATCCACCACGAAGGAAGGACTGGGCACAGAGTGAGGGTCAAGCGTAGCGCAGGGAATAGGTTTCATCATAAACAAGTGGCATGGGCGTCCCGCCCATCAGCCAGAGGACTCTCAGCAGGCAAGGAAAACACCGCGCACCATAAGTTGCTGCATGCTCCCTGCAAGCAGTCTTGGTTGGATCCAACGTGCTTTTACTTGCTAAATCGAATTAGGAAATTATGGCTTGAGGATGATAGTGTCCACTCCTTCGGATTCTCCTGGTTGCAGCATTGAGCTGCGACGTGTCGCCAAGGAATACCCTGGATCCAGGATTTTCGATGACTTGAATCTAACAATTACACGAGGGCAAATCATCGCAATTCTTGCAGCCAATGGAGCTGGTAAAACGACGCTACTTCGCGTCTTGGCTCCTGATGCAGGTGAAGTTTACCTCGCACAGGAACCACTCCAGTTTGACCGCTAGCCACCACTCTACGTCGTAACGCGCATTGGCATCAGCACGTAGAGGAATGGTGTGTTGATCTTGAGCACGCCGGGGCTGACTTCGTCGATCAGATCCAGGAAGATGGTGTCCGTGTCCAGATTGCGGAACGGGGCCATGAGGTAGTCTGGGTTGAACGCGATGGCCATGTCTGGTCCGTCGTATTTCACCGGGAGGGATTCCTGCGCTTCACCCACGTCCTGAGCGTTGACGTGGATTTCAATGTTATCCTGCGTGAAGGCCAGTTTGACGGAGTTGGTCTTGTCTTGCGCTAGTAGGGAGACCCGTTGCAGGGCCTTGAGGAAGACTTCGCGTTCCAGCGGCACGCGGTGTTTTGCCGGGCCGGGGATCACTTGCTTGTAGTTCGGATAGTTTCCTTCCACCAACTTGCTGACGATGAGGTTCCGATTCAGTTCGAAGGCAATTTGTTTGGCTCCGACCCGGAGGCGGATTTCGCCCTCATCCTTCACCAGGCTTTGGAGCTGGTTGATGCACTTGGTCGGGATAATGATGGACGTTTCCATGCTGTCCGGCACCTCGATGTCATAGTCTGCCATGGCGAGACGACGGCCATCGGTAGCCACGAGGGTAAGCTGGTTGTCTTTGAAAATACAGTAAATCCCGTTGAGCACGAAACGCATTTCATCGGTGGAAATGGCGTAGCTGGTCTTCTTGAGGCCGTCCTTGAGAACCTTCTGGTCGATCTTGAATTCCTTGACGTCATCGAACTTGTTCGGCGGGGGGAATTCATCGGCACTGCGGCCCATGAGTTTGAAGTTCGAGTTGCCACACTTGATCGTGGCCACATTGTTTTTGTCCACCGTGACGAAGACTTCGTCCGCTGGCAATTCACGCACGATGGCGGCCAGTTTGCGCACTGGCAGCGTGGTGGCACCGCCTTCGGAAACCTCAGCTTCCACGCGACCGCTCACGAGCAGGTCCAGGTCGGTCGTGGTCAGACGCAATTCGCCTTCGTCGGCCTCAATGAGCACGTTGGACAGAATGGGCAGGGCGGCACGGCTACCCACCACGTTCTGCACCTGTTGGAGTCCTTCGAGAAAGCTGTCTTTGCGAATAGTAAATTTCATAATTGGTCGAAACTAAGCCGCATTTATAACAGCGGCTCTCCCTTTGGCAACAGATAGGGTGCACCAAATTGAGGTTTTTTTCTGGGGTCAGGGTCGGGGGCTGGATCCAGCCGGACCAGAAAGGCAGAGTCTGCCGACCAACTCCAGTTACTACTTTTTCTTGCCCTTGCCGAGCATATTACTGAGTTTCTTCTTGGCTTTCGGATCGTTCTTGGGCTCGGGAGCGGGCTTGTGAAGTTGAATGGCGGCAATTTCCAGATCGCTTAATTTGCCGTCCCGGTCGCGATCGAACTGTTGCAGTGATCCGGTCTTGTTCTCATCGTAGGCCTTGCGGAGCGGAGCCACCTCCTTGCCTTCGATGCGGAGGTTGTTGTTCGTGTCAAACCGTTCCACCTGAGTGTCCTCGGTCTCTTTGGCGGAGACTGGAAGGCTGGTGAATGTGAGCAGAACGGCGGTGGTGAGGTGGCAAATTAGCGGCTGTTTCATGAGGAATGGGTTCAGATGTTCCTAATTTCACAGCAGGTGCCACGAGGATTGAGACAGGCAGATTCGGCCGCCCCAAAGTTTTTCACGCGCAGCCTCCAGGCCGATGACGGAATTTCCTTAGCGAAACTCCGCCGCCGCAAACAACAGCCGGTGCAAACTCCGCGCCAATGCTTGATTCGAGACCCCCGACCCTACCGCCATCGCAAAGTCTGTGAACACCCCCTGATAATGATCCACTAATCGGCTGGACCCACGGTGGCAATGGATCGTGGTCGTTGGATCCTCATTCCAGATGAGCGTCTCCTGCGTGTGGTTCAACCGCAGCGTTTCCCCATGGGCGAAGCGGAGCAAGGTCGATTTCTGATTCGTGTCCCGGGTCCAATCCGTCATAATTTCACCAGTGAGGCCGGACCCTCGAAATTTCACCGTGCTCCCGATCTCCTGGACCGGAAATCGCTCGTCGCGCACAAACGCAGCGGAGGTAATTTCCAGCGCCTCTGGGGTTACAAAGCGGGCCAGCACACTGAGCGCGTTGATCCCGCTGTCCAGCCAGGAACCAAGCACCGAAGGAGCCCGGGGGTGCAAATTGCCGTCCACGCAGAGGGCATCGTGAAAGGCACCAGCAAACCCCCGCACCGGTCCGCAGCGCTCAGTGATGTCTCCCAACCGAGCCGCCGCCCAGTCCGTTTCCGCTCCGCGCGACATATGAAATGCAGCCTGGCACACCACCCCGCTTTCCGCCGCCGCCAACTGCAGCGCATCGAACTGCGCCAGCGACGTCGTGGCCGGCTTTTCCAACAACAGATGCTTCCCTGCGCCCAGGACCGCACTAGCAACCTCGAAGTGCGTGCGCGTCGGAGTCGCCACCACCACCGCATCACACGCCACCTCTGCCAGCAGTTGCTGCAGGTTCGCATAAAATTCCACTCCCGCAGGGCAGAACCCTGCGCGCAGAGGATCGGGATCGCAGACCGCCACTAGCTGGAAGGTGGCCCCCAGCGACTGCAGTGCAACCAACTGATATTCTGCGATTCTCCCCAAGCCAGCCAAGGCGAGACGGATCGGGACCAGGGAATTCACGTCGTGACAGTGGCGCGCTAATGCTCCCAGCACCTAGCGATGCTCAATCACCAGATCCTTGGCCCAGCGGACTTTGGCGAAGCTGGCGTATTTGTCATCCGCACTACGATAGCCCGCCGGACAGCAAACCACCGCGCGGAGACCTTGCTCCGGCAGACCCAGGATTTCGTCAAATTTAGCCGGCACGAAACCTTCCATCGGGCAAGTATCGACGCCCATCAGGGCGGCAGCGGTCATGAAATTTCCCAGCGCAATGTAAACTTGCTTGGCGGCCCAATCGTCGAGTTGAGCATCCGTCATGCCTTCACAGAAGCCCACCATCATCCCGCGGAGTTGATCGAGGGCACCCACTGGAATCCCCCGTTTGGTGGCGATGTCTTGCAAATAAGCGTCGATAAACGCGACATCAATTTTGGTGCGCGCGCAGAGCACCACGAAATGCGAAGCGTCCGCCACCTGGCGTTGACCCCAGGCGTGAGGCACGAGTTGCTCGCGTAATTCGGCATTTGTCAGCACGAGAAATTTCCATGGTTGCAGACCGAAGGAGGAAGGCGTGAGCACCAAGGCATCCTCCAAGGCGGTCCAAGTGTCTGCGGGGATTTTCTTGGAGGCGTCGAAGGCTTTGGTCGCATAGCGCCATTGGAGTTGTTCGATAACGGAGGCTGGTGAGGTAGCAGGCATGATGGAGGTGATTTTAAGGTGAGGTTGCCAAGGGCAACGGAACGTCCTGGGCTGAAAAGTCAACTCAGTTCGCTTCTCAAACGAATCTGGAAACCAAAAAGTTGCAGCAGGATGATACCGTCCCGGGAAGCTAGGTCTCTGTCCAGCGATTAGCTAGGAGTCAGCCGATACCACTCGGCCCACTCCTCAACACCGGTTCTTTTACGCCGATCATGGGGTGGGGTTTAGGTGGCTATTTCTCTTTCATCAACCCGCGTTCATTTTCTCCACCCATCATTTCAGCCGCCTAAGCTGTTCCAGCTCACGCTTCAATGGTTGCCAATACGCTTGGTCTTGGAGCCGTTCACGTCGTTCTTCATCTGCCAGAGATTCCGTCAGCAATGGGATGTCCCCCACGATCGCATGATTTATCAAGGCTCGCGTCGTGGCAACCGCCTTGGCGCTATCTGGATCTGCCTGCGCTACATCACGCAGCAGTTCGGGGGTGCGCATTTCTTGGAGCCAGAAGACAATTTGTTCGGGTGATGGGGCGGCTTGATTAGCGAAATAGTTTGCTTCCACAAGGCGACGAATCATGGGCCAATCCTTATCGCGCTGAGTCTTCTTGGCCTGGACGAGATCGGGCAGAGAAAGGAGATCGCACAAAGTTCCATCGACCATTTCCAAAGAGGTGCGGCGTTCCCAGAGCGTGTCAAAATCCGCCACCCCTCGCATGTGCGACATCACATCCACGCGCATGCCAGCGGCTTCAGGGTGACGGCAACGGAAGTGCACCGCGTGGCCGGCATTAAGATACTGCAACAAGAAAGGGGGCACTGCGATGACGTCTGCTTCCAGTTCCCCCATGGCATGCTGGAGCTTTTCCGCATTTTCCTCACTGGCGAGGATCGCCAGATCGGTATCGCGACTAAACTCCGCTCCGCCGTATAACACGCAAGCCTGGCCGCCCATCAGCAGGCACTGGACATGGTGCTTGCGCATCGAAGAAAGGACTTTGCGTATCGGGTTCGGGATCAAGGGAGCCTCCAAGTGAGAGATAAGTTTGCCAGAGAATCGAGGTCTCTGTCCAGCGTTGAGCCGGAGTCAGCCGATACCACTCGGCCCACTCCTCGCCCACCAGTTCTTCTGCGCTGATCATGGGAGCACCGTAGTCGTGCATGCCCCTTTCTTCAACCCGTGATTTAACGGGGGTTCAATTCGTCTGGTCCCTCATGGCTCGCGGTCGCGATACCCTTCGCGAAACGCAGCGGGAGCCTGCGATAAGTTGACGAACAGAATCATGAGGCTCTTTCCAACAATGAGCGGGAAGGTGCCAATCAGCATGCCATAACCGGCCATGACGATGGCTACTACTTGCGTTGAGAAGTCATAATCGTGCTGAATGAGGGCGGCCTCCTGCGGGGAAGCTCCTTCAGGGATGAGCGCAGGACCGCGTTTCTCCATATATTTCAACCCGCTGAGGTAGCCCCAGGTAGCCGCCACCAGCGCAAGGAACAGATAGGTTTTCATTAAAGCAAGGGTGATCAAACTCGTTTGTGGCCCAGTAGAATCTCGGTCCAGACTTAAATCGGACAGGTCTCGCCATAGAAGCGTTCATAAAAAGCGGCTCTCCGCTCCCTCTCGGGCAATTCTGGGGAAATTGATGCCCAGACCAGTTGCTTCGCAGTAGCGGTCATCTCCATGCCCATTGGCAACCGTTGCTCTGGAGAACGCCAACCTCCTCCTCATCGACGAAATCAACGCCCCCTTCTCCAAGCTCTTCTTCAGATTCGAGGAGGAGCAGATTTCCTGAGAGCGTTGCTGTGTGGGGTGATCCGACCATTTCCGCGACGTGCAGAGATGTTTCAAGACTCAACAAATCTGCTTTTGCTGGCAACAAATCTATTTGCGTGCCTCATAAAACGATTTTCTAGGCACATCATTCCGAAATCTGAGTCCTTAAATCCTATTTTCCGCCTCTCAAAAACATTTCCGCAGCCATACAAACGGATTTGTTCCGTCAGAAAAGTGATTCTGCAGGAGAATAAACGGCAGCGCCGCCTTGTAAAACGGCCTGCTCCCCTTTCCAGAAGGCATCGCTCGCTCAGGAAACGGGAGGGAGAGTCGCTTCCTCCGGTGGGGAAGGTGTGGTTTCCACAGAGGCGTCCGCCGCCCGCTCCGCCGACACTTGCGGCAGCGTGCAGCGGTAGAGACTTCCCCCGCGTCCCTGCCGCAATTCCTGCACCACCACCGTTCCTTGGCGCATCAGCCGATTCATCAGCGTTTTCAAAGAAGTGTCCCTCGGGTTCGATCCCCGCTTCCGCAGCGCCCGACGCAGATCGTCGATCACAAATGTCTCCCCCGGCAAAGCCAGCAGACACTCCACCGCCAGCTCTGCAAACGGCTTGACTGCCACCGGAACCACCGCCGGAACTGCCAATGCGGCAGGCCCTCCCACCACGGTTGCCGCCGCCCCGCCCGCAGGCGCCACCTTCTCCCATACCGCCTGATGCTCCTCCAGCAGCACCCTCATCCGCCGCACCACCTCCACATCCGCCAACAGCTTCGCCTCCAACCGCGCCAGGCCATCAAGAGAAAAATCAGAAAATTGCATCGCTAAATAGTGCGCCATTTTCCATTTTCGTCAAATGATCCCCCATTTTTTCACGTGCGCAGTCATAGCAAACCCACTTTCGTCATGCGTTCGTCCTGCTTACATCGATTTCAACGTAGCCTCACTGGTGACTACGATGCTCACTTCTCATGCGCTCCAAATCAACAATGACTGCGGAGTAGCCTGCGGTCCCAATTAGTCGACTCTTAATCAACGCAAACAGCGCAGATTTGCGGGCGAGTTCTGTAACAAAGTGGCGAATGCGCTTATCAAATTGAATGCGATCAACATAGAGACCGAATGAAACAATTGATATATCATTCACATTCCCCGCTTCGGCTTTCGGAAGCTGCCTGATAGCGCAATTCATATCGTGCTTGACGATCCATGACGGAAGCATTTCCTTCCGAATTTGGTGCTTCAAGGACCCTTGTGGGAGGCTTTTGCGCCGCTCGTAAACGGCTAACTGCTTTACGAACACAGCCTCATCTCCGGCATCTCCCACGGTGGGGTTTTGCGGAAGTCTTCCGCGGTCGATATCATTGTATTTGAGCAACCAATCACCGTTCCCCCCGTTACTGTAAGCTTCTTTTGCATCATCGTGAGACTCTCGCATTAACTCGTAAGCAACCGCCTCTGGATTTGCCAATGGCTTTTTGACGTCGTTCCGAAGGTGCAGTGCTAATATTTCTGCCATTTCCGCAAAATGTTGTCTAGCTTGTTCCTCTGAAGGAATTTTGCAGCCCTCAAAAGAGTCAGGGATCTTTTCATTTAGATCAGTTGTGGGGAAATGCGTCACCGCTGCAATTTCGGCATGATTTTTTTGCACGTCTAAACTGAAATGTTCCCGATAAAAGTGCCACCACTCTTCGTTATCACGGCAAAAATCCTTCCCGCTTCCAAAGCCGTTCGTTATCCCTGGGCGGGCTTTTGAGATAACTGCTGGAAGATCTAGCCCTCCTTCCTCCAGCAGGATAGCCATCTCGGCTTCTTGCACCTCAAGAATACTACCCAGATAACTTTCCGGTGCAGCATTTCGCGGAAATGCCACAAATGGAAGCTTCTTGAGTAGCTTGATCCGCTTGGCAACGGTCTCTTCATTTGCGTGGTGCAACAATTCAGCCAAGTGGTGCCAAGTTAGGAAGGGAACAATGTCCCCATCCTGCAAAAGTTCTATGACTCTTCGAGCGGCTGAATTAGTGGTGACGTCCCGCGCGAGATTGCCCCACATGAAAGTATCGAAACATACAAGCCTTGGAGCAGAAAAGAGCACGGCAATAGGTGACAGATTAAATGCCCTGCTTCACTTTTTTGGGAGTTCCGCCAGCACGTGGCTCAAAGGCCGATAGTGAAGAGGCTTTTGGCGGGCCTTTTTCAAATAAGCGACGTCTTCGGCATCCTCCAACCGATCCAGCAAGGCTTCGTAGGCTTTAATAGGAATAATCACGGAAACAGTTTTTCCTTTTCTGGTGACAATTTCTGGATCTGGAAGGGCTGATTTCATGAGAGAAGCATACTGCATTACACCGCCCTGTAAACCTCCGCTCCGCTCTCCGCAAATCCTTTGCGCTTCTTTTGCCGCGAGGGCAGGCTACCGGGTCTCCAAGGCGCTCCATTCGTCGAGCTTCTGCTTTAGCAGTTCTTTCGTGGGTAAATACAGCGAATACTCTTTCGCATGGATGTTGGCGTCTTTGGGCAGGGTGAGTTCGACGACGGTCTTTTTGGCGGATTTGCAGAGGAGGAGGCCGATGGTGGGGTTTTCCTCAGGGAGCTTCACCTCGCGGTCGTAGTAGTTCACATACATTTGCATCTGGCCGAGGTCCTGATGCGTGGCTTTGTCGAGCTTGAGGTCGATGATGACGTAGCAGCGGAGGAGGCGGTTGTAGAAGACGAGGTCGCAGAAGTAGTGGTCCTCATCGAAGGTGAAGCGCTTCTGGCGGGCCTCGAAGAGGAAGCCTTTGCCGAGTTCGAGGAGGAAGTGCTCCAGGCGATTGATGATGGCCTGTTCGAGGTCGCTCTCGGAATAGCTGGCCTGCGCATCGAGGCCGAGGAACTCGAGCACGAGCGGTTCCTTCAGCAAATCCTCCGGCCTGACGATGACCTGGCCTTCCTTGGCAAGCCGCCGGATGCCTTCCTTGTCCCGGCTGAGGGCGAGGCGCTCGTAGAGGCAGGAGGCTTTCTGGCGCTTGAGTTCGCGAACATCCCAATCAGCCTGACGGGATTCAATTTCATAGAAGCTTCGTTCGTCCGGGTCCTTGATGGTCATGAGCACGACGTAGTGCGACCAACTGAGGGTGAAGGGAGATTTTCCAGACAGTGTCTGGCGGATTGAGGTTGGCACCAATTTCCCAGACACTGTCTGGGAAATGTCGGAACCGACTGATTTTTCAGTCAGCGACTGAAAAATTGGGGCATCGAGCAATATCCCAGACGCTGTCTGGGATATTTGAGGCACTCGCTTTTGCCAATCGAGGAAGAACTTCCGCATGTATTCGAGATTCGACCGCGAGAAGCCTCTCCCAAACTCCTCCGTGAGCCGAGCAGACAGCTCCTTCAGCAACTCCGCGCCATACGCCGCGCGCTTTGCGCCTTTTTGCTCGTGCTCGACAATGCGGCGGCCGATTTCGAAGTTGGTCATCACTTGGAAGGTGTCCACGATGGTGGACACGCCGCGTCGGGCGCTCTGGATGAGCTGACGGACTTCGGTGACGAGGGTGGTGAGGCCGTCCGGCTTCGTTTTGACCGGGGGGATCGCTTTTTTGGAGACGGACGGCTTTTTCATGGATCAGGCGGTCGTATAAACTTCAGCCCCGCTTTCCACGAACTCTTTGCTCTTTTCCTCCATGCCTTTTTGCAGGGCTTCTTCCTCGCTGATGGCTTGTTCGGCGGCGTATTTGCGGACGTCCTCGGTGATCTTCATGGAGCAGAAGTGCGGGCCGCACATGGAGCAGAAGTGGGCGCTTTTGGCTCCGTCTTGCGGCAGCGTTTCGTCGTGGAATTCGCGCGCGGTGACGGGGTCCAGGCCGAGGTTGAATTGGTCTTCCCATCGGAACTCAAAGCGGGCTTTGCTGAGGGCGTTGTCGCGATATTGCGCCCCGGGGTGGCCTTTGGCTAGGTCGGCTGCGTGGGCGGCTAGTTTGTAGGTAATGACGCCGACTTTGACGTCGTCTTTGTTGGGTAGGCCGAGGTGTTCCTTGGGGGTGACATAACACAACATGGCGCAGCCATACCAGCCGATCATGGCGGCTCCGATGCCGCTGGTGATGTGATCATAGCCGGGGGCGATGTCCGTGGTTAGTGGCCCGAGGGTGTAGAACGGAGCCTCGTGACACCATTCCAATTGCTTGGCCATGTTTTCTTCAATCATGTGCATGGGAACGTGGCCGGGGCCTTCATTCATGACTTGCACGCCCTTGGCCCAGGCGCGCTTCGTGAGTTCGCCTTGGACTTCAAGTTCGCCAAACTGCGCTTTGTCATTGGCATCCGCCACAGAACCGGGACGCAGGCCGTCGCCAATGGAGAAACTAACATCATAGGCGGCCATGATGTCGCAGATGTCGTCCCAGTGGGTGTAGAGGAAATTTTCCTTATGATGGGAAAGACACCATTTGGCCATGATGCTGCCGCCGCGCGAAACAATGCCGGTCATCCGACTGGCGGTCATGGGGACGAAGCGCAGCAAGACGCCGGCATGGATGGTGAAATAATCGACCCCTTGTTCGTCTTGTTCGATGAGGGTATCGCGGAAAATTTCCCAGGTGAGGTCTTCGGCCTTGCCGCCGACTTTCTCCAGCGCTTGATAAATGGGCACGGTGCCGATGGGCACGGGGCTGTTGCGAATGATCCATTCCCGCGTGGCGTGGATGTTCTTGCCGGTGCTGAGATCCATCACGGTATCGGCACCCCACTTGGTGGCCCAGCGCATCTTTTCCACTTCTTCTTCGATGCTGCTAGCTACAGCACTGTTGCCGATGTTGGCGTTGATTTTCACGAGGAAATTCCGGCCAATGATCATCGGTTCGCATTCCGGATGGTTGATGTTGAGCGGGATGATGGCGCGCCCGGCGGCTACTTCGCTGCGGACGAATTCGGCGGTGATTTGCTCGGGGATGCGTTGGGGGAAGCGTTTGAAGACCGATGGGGTGTAGTCGGTTTGTTCCTGGGTGGAGCCAGCGTGCTGCTTTTCCAGATCATTGCGGACGATGTCGTTGGTCTGGTTGGATATTTTGCAGCGCCCCATGTTCTCCCGGATGGCGATGTATTCCATTTCCGGGGTGATGATCCCCTGCTGGGCATACCAGAGTTGGCTGACCGGCTTGCCCGTGCCTTTGAGCGGCTGGCGTTTGAGGCCGGGAAATTGAATCAAGCGGTTGCGCTCCGCGTTGCTGGCGAACTCCGCGTGTTTCTCCGAGAGGTAACCATTGTCCATCGGGTGAATCGCCCGACCTTCGTAAGGGGCGACATCGCCCCGGTCGAGAATCCACTGTTTGCGCATCTCCGGCAAGCCTTCTGCGACCGAGCCCGTGAAATTGGCATCGCCCCACGGGCCGCTGCAATCATAGACGCGGACGGGTGGATTCTCCTCCATGCGACCATTGAACGCCTTGGTGGGAGACTGGGAAATTTCCCGCATGGGCACCCGGACATCGGGATGAATCTGACCGGGCTCGTAAACTCGGGTGGAGTTCGGGAGCGGTTCGGAGCTATGATTGTCGATGGTTCCGGCGGGGGCGATCATGGGAGAAGAGTTGCTAGTTTAAAGTTCGAATTCGAGGAGGGCATACCGAGCGTGAAGCAAAGTAGTTATGGACTTTAGTCCGTAACCAGTCATGCCAGGCGTTGTGTGCGAGACATGAATGGTGCGGGCTAAAGCCCAGCACTACTTTTGGTGGGCTGGGCACAGGGCAGGAAAGGATGGATCGCTAGACTGAGGCTCCCTGCGTCGGCATTACCCGATTCAGGTTCCAAGGGTTTGGTTCTCAGCCGAATGACGGGCTCCCCTGCTCTGTGGGGAAATGGTAGGGGCTGCGCGGCGTTTGGAAAGGGGAAAGTTTTGGGGTTGGGAGACCACAGGCTTCACCCTTCACCGAGCACCACATTCTCGTAAAGTTGTGCCACTGGCAACACCAAGCCGATCGACTCTAAATTGACGATGGCATCCAGCGTGGTGAGGACTTCCTGGCGCCAGGCTTGGGAGCGACGGTAGATGGTGACGGTGTGGCGTTTCTGTTCGACGAGGACATATTCTTCCAAGGTTGGGATGGTGAGGTAGCGCTCCAGTTTTTCATTCCGATCCACCCGCTCGGTGCTTTGGGAAATGACTTCGATGATCACTTTAGGCCACCGCATGAAGAGCGGATCGGTGTCGCGCTTGTCACAGGGAACCATGAGGTCTGGATAGTAAAAAATGTCGAGGCCATCGACGAGGAGTCGGGCTTTCATGTCCGCCATGAAGACGCGGCAGGGTTTGCCGCGGAGATGGGCGTGGAGGGCAGCGGCCAAGTTGAGGCTGATCGTATTATGATTCGCAGTGCCGCCAGCCATGGCATAGACCTCGCCATCAATGTATTCGTGGCGCACGCCGCTCAGCGGTTCTCCAGTTAGGTAATCCTCCGCCGAGATGGCCGGTTGTAAATTTGGAACTCGCATGGGTAGCACCTAAGCTAAGTAGGCTGAGTTGGCAAGGAGGAGGTAGCGTCGTCCGACTCCAAGGACTCCAAGTGGATTACGCTTACTGCAAAAGGGCTAGTTTCGCAGGGTGCCATCCTGCGGGCTGAAACCTAATGCCTTGAGGTATTAGGAGGGTTTTTCGACCGCGTTAGCGGCCAGGGACCTTAGCCGTGGGCTAAAGCCGAATGGAGCTTACTTAAGGCCAAAAACCTTGTGGAATCAGCTTTACCGAGGTTTGACTAGCAACACAAACCGACTTGGCCCCGCCACAAAGCTGCTCGCAAAGTAGCCGTCATCGCTCCGCGTGACGGCAGGCGTTAACGTGCGCATGCGAGTTCGGAGCCAGTCTGCCTAGCGCAGGACGGCGTTGGCATCAACGGCGCATGGCAGGGACGCTGGCGTATGGTGATTCGTAGCGGTGGCAGGATGGGAAAATCGCGCTGGTCATCACGCGGAGCGATGATGACTACTTTA
>JANOAV010000162.1:0-45887 GCA_031411295.1 Verrucomicrobiales bacterium
CATTTAAAGAAATGGGGCTTTATCGTGCCATCCGAGCTTGTGCGGTAAAGCGCACAGAGATCCAACCGCCGTGTGCGGAAAACCGCATGCACGGTGGTGTGGGAGCCCTGACAGGCGCAATCTTGTCAGGGCGACCCGATCGTTTAGGCACCATCCTCACGGAGTCGGAGGCGTTGGCGGAGCAGTTGGCGGCCGTCCGGGGAAACGTTGTTTCAGGTCATTGTAAATGGTGTCCGTGCCAGCCACCCCGCGTTTTGCCGCTGCTTTCACATTGGCGTAGAACGAGAGGTCCGCCAGATAGGCGTCGGTGAATGCCAGGGAAATGGTGTCCTCCAGCCCCTCACACAGCGGAGCTATTTCCGGGAAACAAGGTTGCAGATCGGCCACTAGTTTCAGATCCTTCGCCAGTTCCGCCATATCAGTGAAGCTGGGAATCAGATCCGGGCGGGAAGCGCGATACGCCACACACTTTTCATGGAATGCCAGAGTGGCATCCCCAATTTTCGGAAGCGCCTGACGTTCCTGCACCGTTAAGTTAATCAGGAACGGTTCTAACGCGGCTTTTAACGCAGTGACTGCGTCAACGATAGCTGTTTTTGAGCAGCGGTTAATTCGACAGAGATACGATTGTCAATGGCCATGGCTTTAGGTTTTGGGTTTGGTGCAAACCCATCCCAAGTCAATCCCGGCGTGGTATCCCACGCCAACGAAGGGTCGTCCCAGTTAAATGAGTTTGGCATAGGCGGGCCTTTTATTTAATTTCACTAGCTGTGACAAGATTTATTTTTTAGGTGCCGGACAAAAAAAGGTCTTCGGGTAAGGAAGAAAGCGAACAAGTGCCGAAGGCCGAGCGCAGCGAGTTATGCCGGTCTCTTGCTTACCCGCAGCGACAGCCAAGACTCCCAAAATCCTGTCAAACCACGAAATTCCCGGAAGAACCCAGTCTTGGAGTGGTAAAATTTGGGTGCCCCCAACTTCACTCCCATTTCCCCTCTGCGGCAGCGGCAGATTTTAAAACCACATCCTCAAAATTCACTTGAATAGTAATCCGCTGAGGTCTCATTGAGCGATATGCTGCTGAAGCGCTCACGCATAATGTTATAATCGGATAATTTCGCCCCCCCGCTCACGCTCCAATTTTTTGTTCCACCTATTTATGAAACCAACATTTTTTACACACCTTCGAATCTTGAATCTGTGGATCATTGTTACCTCGGCTCTCGCTTTCGTGCTGGCCCGATCATCACTCTCAGCTCAAACCATAGACTTTGAGACTTTGCCAGATGGCTCAGTCATGACCGTCGCCACCGTCGTTTCCGATCAATACAATGTTGCGCCGTATGGGGTCAGTTTTAAATTCGCGGATGGCTCCTACCCTGTGATTAGGAAGGTTGGTGGATTTAATGCCTCCACCGGAAAGCCCTCTGCATTTTGGGGCTGGCCCAATAGCACGGGAAACAATACGCCCGCGCCAGGTCAAAATGTTGGCAAGTTTTTTTTAACGGATGACAGGTCCGTGAATGATCCGCCCCCACCACTGGTCGTCACCTATGCGCAACCTGTAGCCGCTGCCAGCGCCTTCATCCTTGATATAGATGGCAACGAGGCTTGGGATATCTATGCGCGAAATGCAACTGGGCAGGTGATTGCGCAAGTGCATTTAGAGCATGGCACGCCTGGAACTGGTGATGGTATCGCGACGCCTTGGTCATTTGCTCGTCCGGCAGCGGACATCAAGTCGATACGGATCGTCTATTCAGGAAATCCAGATGCCAACGTCGGTCTGGCGTTCGATAGTTTCTCGCCAGCGACCGCCCTCACTATACCCGCGCTGGCAAAAACGGGGGTTACTGTGACTGCTGGTACCGTGACGCTAGGAATCACCGGGACGCCTGGTGCGGTTTATCACGTTGAAGCCGCCGATAGTCCAGAAGGTCTCTGGCAGTTTGTAACCAGTGTCGTTTTTCCTGACAGTCCCGCAGAGATTGTTTTGACCGATCTCGAACCCTTAGCCGTCCGGCGCTTTTACCGGGTCAGGGGGGTGCCTTGACAAAATCTGTGCGTCGTGCCCCTTCCCCACAAAAAAGCAGCCGCAAGGCAAATTCCGGATCCTGATCGGTAATGGAGTAGTCCCTCCCGCGCCAGAACTTGGAGCTGTTGCAGTTTGATATCCAGCCTGTCGAATTCAAATGTCCGACCATTACTGGTTATGAATTGCAATCCTGGGTGCGTCATGACTACCGAAAACGTCTCTATTAGGTCACCGCCCGCAAGCTTGGACTTGGCCAAACGCCTCGCTTCCACCGCTGACGCCAGCAAGACAAAATAGGAACTCTGGTCCACGGGCGGTCATAATACCCGGGGCAGTCTGGATTCTTCACCGAAGAAGCTTTTGTTCATACGCTTGGGTTAATCTGGAGACAGCGTTGGATGTCGCTATCAAACTGCATCGGCTTATCGATGATTGCCGGCTTGGGATTGCCGTTATTGCCGTTCATCTTGGTGCAACATTTGCGGGCGCGCAGCGTCTGGGAAAAGCAATTGGCACCTCAGCTCTCGGCCGTTGACGCCCGTTTACGCACGGATGAAGCCAAGAGCTAGGGCTTAAATGCCGGTGGCCCGCTTCCAGACCAACATTTTCGTTTGGTTCGTTATGGCCATTAGCTTCGGATAGGCGAAAACTCCAGATCGCAGGCGGCTGGGGTGTTTGCTGTCAAAAGCGCTGCCTTTCCTTGTAAGCTGGACAAACCGCCGGGCAAAAGCAATGGAATATGTTAGGCTAGTCTCCCAAGTTTAACACTCCGAACGTTTGATGATGTGAGACCCGCACTGAGAGCAACTGGAACGCCAGGCTTGACTCCGTGTGCAACAGTTTATGCACGCCTTCACACTTCACATCTGCCGTGAGGTAATGAGTTATCGAAGGAGTCACATGAGCCTGCGCAAACATTTTTGTGTCATTCGGGATGATCACGCGCTGTTGACTAATCTCCGGCGGAAGTTGTTATCGCTTGGCGAATACAACGCGGGCAAATTCACCCGCCGTGACAGCATGATCAATGTTGAATGGCAGCACCCGGAGATATCTCATGGGCAGGTTACCGATACTATCTCTTACGGCATACTCGGCCAGGGCAATGGTGGACACGTAGATCAGATGATCCGCTTCTTGGAGAAACTTCAGGTAGCCTCGGGCATTGCTGTGAAATTGATCTTGAGGGTTATTCAAGCGGATGAAGAAACTGGTATCACAGAGGACGCCGTATTTAGCTGAGGACTTAGCCATTGGAACCTCCTCGTATTTCATCTAGCCATTGATCTACATCTGCTACACCACTCCAAGCAGGAGCGGCCTTCTTCAGCAGTCCGTCTAAATAGTCTTCAGAGTATTGCTGATCGTAATCAAATAATTCAAGCAGCGTCAGTGAAGTCCGATCCATTTCGAAGGTCTTGAGATTTTGCCGACCACTGACCCGAACCCCAAATTTTTTATAGAGCAAATTCTGGTCCGTTGCTCTGAGGTAGTTCTTATCCGTGGTAATGTGCAATGATCCGAATTCCTCAGTGTCCAAGTGGATATTGGGAACCGTCTTCCCTCCAGCATTTGTCAGTTCTCCGTATAAATAAAATTCTGCCTCCACCCATTGCTTTTCATCACGCAAATAGTGCGTCGACTTGTCGATGCGGAGCTCTTCGCCATAGGCGCGGATCGTGACAATGTAATCTTTTGCCACGGCCAGATGCTGGAAACTTTCCACCGCTGCGGCTGTTTTTTCATGGAGGAAATCCAATTACCCTTCAGCACTTATTTGGGACAGCACCGCACCAAAGCCAATCACGGTCTGCATCACCTTGCGGAATTTGTGCCGCACAGACCCTTCCACGATCTCATAACTGATGAGCGGACGCTGCGAACGCTTTTCGACGGGGAAAAAGAGGTGGGCTGCTTGGCCTAGAATTTCACGGACCTCCTCAACGTCAATAAGCGAGGGAGTGAGTCTCTGTGATCCCACAGATCCCTCAATCCTGATTTCTATTTCGCCCATTGCTTCCATCTTCCAACTTCACAGGCCAGACTTGATTTTCAACCGCTAAATGGTTGGGAGAGCATGACCGGGATCAAGTGTTGCGGATTCTCACTCGACAGCCATCTCACAGCACGATCCCATAATCCTTGAGCCATGCCCTCAATTGATCGGGAATGGTGCCTTGGGGATCGTGTTCGTCGAATTGTTTGTAGAGTTTGCCCATTAGGTCCGCTTGGAGGTTTTTGACGGTCTTTTCCTTGAGGAGGAGCACGGGTTTGTTCTGGGCCAGCAAGTAGCCCACTTCAAGGCCCACATTGGCATTGGGTTCGTCTTGGTCGATGCGTTCATAGACTGCGATGCCGAAGCTACAGGCTTCCAAATGCGTCCTGACGTTGCCCCAGAGGTCCGCATGAAACTCGTTCTGATCCGCTCTGAGAATGGAGAGACCCAGGTCATCCCCGGTTTCTTGAATCGCCTTCACAATGCCGTCGAAGGGTTTGCCTGGGGTGAACCTCATGATGAGAAACCCCGTCTTGGAAGGGTCGGGGTATCTCCCACGGAGACGGTTTAGCGAAGCATTTAATTCAGGCGGAATACCGTGGGCGAACGTGGAAACAGGTAAAAGTTCATCGGCCTCGCCAAAATTGGAATCTACGGCTTTGAAAATAGAGCCGAGCACTGTTCCTTGGCCTTCCTCTGGAATAAACAGGAGGCCGGCCAACTCAAGAGCCCTTAATTGTTGTGGTTGAATCCTCGGACCCGCCAGTGCAATCGCTTTCTCCTGGTCGGTAACGAACTCAATCCCGTCTCCCGCATCGAAAAAAGCAAAGGTCTCCGACAAATCTCCACTGCGCAGCGCGGCAACCATGCTTCTAGCAATTTGCTTTTGGGTATCGGTTAAATTGTATTTCTGTTTCATGATTTTCAATTCGTGCTAGCTTTTGAGTGATAGGGGCGGACTTTTCCTTAGGCGGGACGGAATAGCAAGGGAAAGACAACGTAGATCAATCTAGCGGTAGCAAGTGTCCGGCAGTAAGCGCGATAATTCACCCCATCGACCTTACAGGGATATTCGAGCGGGTGATTGCAGAGCAAATCTAGGCCTATGGCTTAGTTACCTCGATGCGGTAGAAGTTACGCTGCAATTGGCTGTTGGGATCGATGGCCGATCCGATGTTGGCGGGGTGTGAGATTGTGCTGCCGGCCACGGGGAGCCAGTTGACAAGATCCGTAGAACCTTTGAGGACATAGGTCCGATCCGCGAACCATGGAGTGAAGGTGATTTGCTGCGGGCCGTTGGCCGTGCTGAGCAGGGACATTTGAAATAGTGAGGCGGTATCCGTGGGCGTCGTGCCAAAGGTGAATTCCATGACGTTTGTCTGGCCGTCGTGGTCGGGATCTTGGGTGGGGGCGGCGTTGGGGTTGTTGAGGCCGAAGTATTGGACTTGCCAGGAGTCGGTGAGGCCATCGGAGGCGTAAGTTCCGAAATTATCGGGCAATGTATCAAGCACGGTTAGGCTGATGCTACCGAAGATTCCTGCGTAGGTGGCTTGGGCAGTGGCGGGGGTGTTTTGATACACGCTGGCGGCGGTGGCCAGGCCCGATAGGCTGATGCTGGTTAATGGGCCGCTGAGGATGCTCCAAGTGGGCGCGTTGGGAGGCAACAGATTGGTAGTTCCGTCGTCGAGCAGTTGCATGGTTGCGAGTTGGCGGGTGGCTCCTTCATTGATGGTGGCGGGGGTGGCGGTGATTTGCAGGGCCGTTACTTCGGTGAGTTGCGCGAGGTATCCTTGCTTGGCTGTTTCTAATGGAAGGGCGACGGTGGAAATGCCGCTTATGCCGCCCAGGCTGGCGTCGTTAGTGTAGGTGGCGCTGGCGGTGCGTTTGCCAGCAGCATCTGTGACGTCGGTGGTTAGGCTGTAGCTGAGGCTACTGCGTGGACCTGCGTGGACGGTGCATACCAGGAGCAGGAAGGCATGGAGGGAGTTTGGTTTCATGGAAACGAGATTAGGGGTTAGGGCAATGACTCATGGCCGTTGATAGAGATGCATGACGCGGCCAGGGGTCAGGGTCCATGTGTCAGCCAGTGGTCCTGTGTTCTGGCCGCCATAGACAATCATTCCGCTGCCTGTCCAGATGGCCGTGTGATAACTGCGAGGAGCGGGTGCTCCCGCAGCGCTCACCGGAGACCAAGTGTCTGAAGCGGGGATATAGCGTGCGCCATCGTTGTAGTAATGCGAGGTGCCGTCGAAGGAGGCTCCACCCCAGACGATCATTTCGCTGCCGGTCCAGACCGCCGTGTGGGCCGTGCGTCCGCTGATCGCGCTGATTTCAGGCAGGGCCTTCCAGACGTCCGCAGTGGGATTGTAACGCGCGCCATCTTTGAAATAGGTCCCAGCGACACCCCCGAAAACGATCATTTCATTCCCGGTCCAAACCGCCGTGTGGAAGGCTCGCGCGGATGGTGGGTTGGTGAGAGTCATGGCGACCCATGTATTGCTAGTAGGATTGTAGCGCGATCCATCATTAAAGTTGCTGGCACCCGTGCCGCCCCAGACGATCATTTCGCTGCCGGTCCAAACGGCGGCGTGATTCGCCCGCGCGGTTGGGGCGGCACCTGCGGTGGTGACGCCAGACCAAGTGTTATTGGCAGGGTTGTATCTCCCGCCATCATTGAAGGCTGTAGCCCCGTTCGTGCCGCCCCAGATAACCATCGTGGAACCAGTCCAGACAGCAGAATGGCCATTGCGAGGCAGGGAAGCGACGGCTGCCACGGGGCTCCAGGTATCGGTGGATGGATTATAACGGGCACCATCGTTGAAATACGTTGCCCCATCATTTCCACCCCAAATAATCATTTCGTTGCCGGTCCAAATTGCGGTGTGACCATATCTAGCAACGGGGGCGCCTAGGGTCGCCATGGCGGACCAACGGTTTGTTGCGGGATTGTAGCGCTGTCCGTCTCCCCACGCGATTCCTCCGTAGCCGCCCCACACGATCATTTCACTGCCAGTCCAAACGGCGGTGTGCCTCTGACGACTGTTGAGAGCAGGAATGGGGCTGGTGAGTGCCAACCAAGTATCGGTGGCGGGATCATAGCGGCTGCCGGTATTCAGGTAGTTTCCAGTGAGGAAAAGCCCGCCCCAAACGATCATTTCACTTCCGGTCCAAACGGCGGAGTGGAGTCGGCGGGCGGAGGGAGCATTGGTAGCGGCAACAACCGTCCAAGCGTCCGTGGCGGGATTATAGCGCGCACCATCATTGAAATTTGTAGCGGTGGAGGCAGTGCTGTCGCTGCCGCCCCACACGATCATTTCATTGCCAGTCCATGCCATGGAATGATACACCCGGGCGCCTGGTGCTGCGGTCGTCGATGTCGCCATCCAGGTGTTGGTGGCAGGATTGTAGCGTCCTCCGCTGTTGAGGATGGATCCGCCGGTGGTTCCGCCCCAGACGATCATTTCCGTGCCCGTCCAGAGCGCTTGGTGATGAATGCGCGCGGCTGGCGCATTTGTTGTGGAAAGATTCGACCAAGTGTTCGTCGAGAGGTTATAGCGGGCACCGGTATTGAGATAGCTGCCTCCGACCCCGCCCCAAATGATCATTTCTCCGTTAGTCACGATGGCGGAATGATTGGATCTGGCAGCAGGTGCTCCGGCTGAAACCAGTGCAGTCCAAGTATCAGTAGAGGGATTGTATCGCGCACCATTGTTGACTGGGTTACCAGCCGTGTTCAGCCCTCCCCAGATGATCATTTCACTGCCCGTCCAGACGGCGGAGTGATCCACGCGGGCCGTTGGAGCATTGCTGGTGCTGATGGGCAACCAAGAGTTAGAGGCAGGGTTATAGCGCGCGCCATCGTTGAGCAACGGGCCATTTCCCTGACCACCCCAAACGATCATTTCTGTGCCAGTCCAGATGGCGGAACTTTGCAGCCTAGCCGCTGGTGCGCCTACGGTGGGAAGCGCGGACCAGGCGTTGGAGATGGGATTGAACCTCGCCCCATCATTGATCAGCACTCCAGCAACGGTGGCCCCACCCCAGACGATCATTTCACTGCCGGTCCACACTTTGGCATGACGAGCGCGCTCGGCAGGCGTGGCGCCATTCGTGTCCTGCTGCCACCCATCTGCCAGCACGGTGGAGCCAATTTTGAAATATCCTGCATTCAGCAATGCAGAGTTCTCCGTCTGCGATAAAACAAGCCCTCCACTGGCCACTGCGGTTTGCGCATTGGCATTTAAATTTGCGGCTGCGGCACCCGCCGCAAGGTTTG
The DNA here is from genome assembly GCA_031411295.1 of Verrucomicrobiales bacterium. Lineage (GTDB taxonomy): Bacteria > Verrucomicrobiota > Verrucomicrobiia > Verrucomicrobiales > V1-33 > JAGNEJ01. The sequence goes on from JANOAV010000162.1 coordinate 8,305, forward strand.
ATGCCGTCACGGCATTGCTGGCCAATTGCACGCTACCGACCGCGCCCGCAGCGATCTGCGCAGCGCCCACGGCTCCGGGAGCGATCTTCGCGCTAGTGACCGTGCCATCCGGGACATTGGCTGCCATCATGGCGTAGCCCACTGAGGCTAACCGTTGATCAGGTGTCAGCAGTTGGGAACCGTTGGTGCCATCGTTGATCCAGACTCGTAAATACACCTCAGCATTGGCGAAGACACTACTGGGGATGGCCGTCATGTGAGGTAACGTGGCGTCGCCTAGCAAGACAGAATAAAGCCCCTTGGTGACGGTGAGGGCAACGCCCGTGGTCGGCTGCGAGCCAGCCACGCTGCTGCCGTCATTGCTCCAATACGTGGTGGTGCCTGCGGCATTGACAAGAGCAAATTTGAATTGTCCTGGACCATCGAAATTCACTGTCCCCACTGCCATGCGGCCTTGGTAATTGATCAACGGCGGGACTTGAGCCTGAATGCGCACGGTGAGCGCTAGGACAATGAAGACACAGAAGCGAAGGAGTGGGTATAATTTCATGATAGTGAGAATTGGTTCAACTACTGATGCACGGTCTCCTGCGAGAGGTTGCAGTGGTGGTTGATAAAAATTTAAAGAGGACGAAAGAATCGCTCGTCATCATCATCCTCCACGGCCCCTGCTCTTCTCTTCCACTGCCATGCCTCGTTCCACTCAGCCTGCCTATTTCCCTGCCACCGCCTGGACCCGAGTTCTGCGGGCGCAGGACCTACAGTCCCCAGAAGCCCGGCAGGCTCGGGAGGAAGTTTGCCGCACGTATTGGCCCCCGGTCTATTCCTATTTCCGAGCGCTGGGGTGTGAGCGCGAAGATGCGCTGGACCTGACGCAGGAACTGCTAGCTGATTTTTGCGATGGCGGTGGCTTAGACCGGGTGGATCGTGAGATTGCTAGCCTGAGGAGTTATTTGAAGACCACGGTGCGACATCGTTTGATCAACTTCCGTCGCGATGCCGAAGCCCAGAAGCGCGGCGGTGGTTCATTTATCCTGTCACTGGATGAGATCGACGAGAGTTCAGTGCCAACAGATCCAGCCATGGCCGACGCCTTCTACGACCGCCGCTGGGCATGGACCATCTTCAACCGCGCGATGGATCGCCTGGCGGAATCGTATGCCTCACGCGGTAAAGCTCCGTTGCTTAACGAATTGAAGGGAGGTTTAATTTCTCCTGAGACACTGAAACCTTACGCTGAAATCGGTGCAATGTTCAGTGTGGGAGAAGCTCAAATCAAACTGGAAGTGCACCGGGCGCGCAAGCGTTTGGCGGACACCTTGCGCCAAGAAGTCTCGGCCACCCTGGAGCCTGGTAGCCCTGCGACCACCGTGGAAACCGAACTGCGTTACCTGCTTCACGTCCTTGCCCATGGCTCTTGAAATCACCTGTCCGCGTTGTGCTCAACCGCTGGAGCAACAGGCCATTCACGGCATGTGTGCCTCATGTCTGGCACGGGGGATGGATGATCTGCTCAATCTCCCCGATCCCCCGCTGCTGGCTGATGCTCCACCCGCCGTGTCGGGTTACGAACTTCACCACCCCATTGGCCTTGGCGGCATGGGCCAAGTCTTTGCGGCTACCGAGGTTGCCACCAACACGCAAGTTGCCGTGAAAATCCTTGCAAATCGCTGGACTGCGGACGCAGAAGCGACGGGACGTTTCGAAGCAGAGGCCGAAGCACTGCGACTGCTCGACCACCCCCATATTGTGCAAATCTGCTCCACCGGCCAGACTGAAGACGGCCGACTCTTCATCGCAATGGAGCTTGTGCAAGGATGTGATCTAGGCCGCCTGCTCCGCGTGGAGAAACTGGCTCCAGCACGCGCTTACGACATTTTCCTCAAAGTCGCATCCGCCCTGACCCATGCACACAGCCGGGGGATCGTGCATCGGGACGTGAAGCCATCCAACATCCTTATCGGGCAAAATGGCACAGTCAAACTAGCCGACTTCGGCTTGGCTAAACATTTGGCGGATGAACACAGTCACTATGGAATCGGCCGCCTAACGCAAACGCGGGACACCTTCGGCACTCCCTACTATATAGCGCCAGAAGCCCTCCGTGGTTGCTCAAACCTCACTCCAGCGGCCGATGTGTATGCTGCTGGCATCCTGCTCTATCATTTATTAACGGGCTCTCCTCCCCTCGGAAATTACACGCCGCTCAGCAAGGCCGCCAGTCTACCACGGAGTTCGGACATCGCACTATCCAATGCAATTCAGGCCAATCCGGCCCAACGCAGTCAGCATCTCACCGCGCTAGTAAAAAGTGTTACCGCCGCGCAACACGGCTATTCACGCCGGAGACAAAAGCTCATTGCACTTGGTGCAGTGGCCGCAACATGCCTAATCAGCGGGGCCTGGTTGCTCGGATGGTTAACAGGCAGACCCACCCCACCGCCGCCACCGCCAGTCTATATTGATGCGAAGTTGGCGACGACCGCTGAGCCCTGGACGAACAGCCTGGGAATGAAATTCGTTCCTGCGGGCGTCCCAAATTTGCTGTTCTCAGTTTGGGAAACCCGCCGCCAAGATTTCGAGACATTTGTCAAAGCTGATCGCTCTTTGATGCCACAGTGGAGACTCGAATCACAAAAAACGAAGCGGCGTTTTGAACGTGCCCAATGCCTCACCAAGGACGGTTGGGAGCAGAATACAGCCACCTGGGAGAATCCTGGCATTCCCCAAACTTCTGGTGATCCAGTGATTTTTGTGGCGCAACTAGATGCCAATCTTTTCTGTGATTGGCTGACACTTGTCGAGCGAAGCACTGGCCGCCTAGCTAAAGTGCAGTATTACCGCCTCCCCACCGCCGCCGAATGGAAATCCGCCGCTGGAACCACACGCACCCACAGTAACCAAGCCGGAGCAGAAGTCCGCCAAGGCCCCTGGCCTATCAGTTGGGAAACCTTTGTTGAACGTGACCAGTTCCCTTATACCGCACCCGTGGGCAGCTTTGCCACCCAACCGAACGGCCTCTGCGACATGCAGGGAAATGTGCGAGAATGGACCTCGACACCCTCCACCAAAAAGAGATCAGTCTCACGCGCAGACTTCTTCATCCTCTGCGGAACCGCCTGGACCAGCGGAGCAGCAGATGACACTACCCGCACCGAGGCATTGCGCACTCATAGTTCCGCAGATGTTGGTTTCAGATGCGTGCTGGTGCTTGAACCGGAGCAAACTGAGTCCGAGGAAGTTATACCGAGTGAGGACGGAGGAAATTTACAGGTCAACTAACTTCCCCTCAGTTGTGGGGGATTGCACCGAATCGATCTCGTTTATGCTGGGGCATGATCAACTTCCTCCCCCCCTTTTAGAAAACCATCAACCCACCGCGAACTACGCGGACGCAAGGTGCGAGTCCCGGCCCGCAGCCTGCGCAGCTTGGTGCAGGCCATGCCATTTAGTCCCACCGCCCTGATTTGTGACATCGAGGGCGCGGAGCAATACCTTGATTTTGGACAACTACCCGCGTCGGTGACCAAAATCATTCTGGAAGTGCACCCCACCATGATCGGCCAGAATATGGTGGAGCGCACTCTGGAAAGCCTCCGCGCCCTCGGCTTTCGCGAGCGGGCGTGGCAGGAAGATGTCGTTTGGCTGGAACGATAGGTTTGATTGAGTGCGATTTAGGCCAGGAAGCCCAAGTCCGTTTGGCTGAAGTTTTGGAGGTTGGGGAATATGTCAGCCATGTTGGAAGCATCCACCCCGAACCATTTTGCCAGGGTGGCGGAATATTGGTCCACGCTGGTGGTGGGGATCCAGCGACCGCTGCCGGTGTCGTCGGGGCCGTTGACGGCCAGGGTGGGGAAGGTTCCGTAGAGCTTGCCGCCTTGAACGGCTCCGCCCAGCACCATTTGATGCGTGCCCCATCCGTGATCGCTGCCCACGCCGTTGCTGGGATACGTGCGGCCGAAATCGGATGCGGTGAACGCGGTCACTTGGTTGGCGATCCCCATTTCTACAGTGGCATCGTAGAACGATTTCATGGCTTGGCTGACTTGCTGCAGCAAGGCGGCTTGGCTGTTGATCTGTTCGCCATGGGTATCGAAACCACCGAGTTGGCAGAAAAAGATTTGGCGAGTCATGCCAAGTTGCGTGCGCGCATTGATGACGCGGGCGATCATTTGCAACTGGCTGGCCAACGTTGAATTGGAGGGAAAGGTGGTTGCCAGGGAATGACTGGCCTCAGCGGTGTTAATGGCATTGGTGAGCGTGACGGAATTGTCGAGCGAACGCGTGTTGAGGGCCGCGAAATCCCGCTGCAGCAAGTTGGTTCGATTCAGGGCGAGGATATCCTTCATCGCTTGGAGGCGGGTGGCATCGACACCTGTCAGCGGGACGGCTCCGTCCGTGGTGATCTGATATTGGGTCACGTTCTCCCCAACCTCCCACGTGCATGCTCCGGCCAACGAGATGGACATGCTGATGGGAGCACTGCCGTTCACGCTGTAGAGGCGATCGGCCATGCGTCCACCCCAACCGGTCCGGCTGATTTCGCCTGCCAGAGACGTTTGCCATTGGGTGACTTGATCGTTGTGGGAAAATAGTTGTGAGGGAGTGCGCGCGGAGTTGGCTTGATATTGGGCTTTGGTAATCGGTTCGACCAACGTGCCGACGTTGCTGAGAAATGCTAGCTTTCCGCTACCAAAGAGGGTGCCAAGTTCAGGCACGCTGCCGTGCAACCCGAGATCATAGGGCGCACCGCTGGTGGGCGTGATGGGCAGGAGGGAGGCTGAGGAAAGGGCGAGATTCTGTCTGGCGGTCGCATAGTTGGTGTAGTCAGCGCCACTGCGCGGGACGAGCAAATTGTTGGTGTCATTTCCTCCGCTGAGAAAGATGCAGACGAGGGCTTTGTAATCGCCTGTGGTGATGGCGCTCTGTGCCATGGCTGATCCGATCAAACGAAGATCGAAGAGCGTGGAACCAAGTGCAGCGGTGAATCCTGCGCAACCAGCGCGACGCAGGAAGGAACGGCGGGTGAGATTTTCGAGGGTGGAGTGCATGGGATTGAGTAGTTAGTGGTTAAATTTCATTTATTTCATGATGCAAAACTCAGGACTGATTGAGATCAGGAATACGGCGGCCCGGACTCGTTCGAGTTGGCGCGCGGAGGTGTTTACGGTGTTAATCGTGTTGAGGTGATTCACGATGATGTCCTTCATACTCTGACTCATTTGTCCGGCCATGAGATTGGTATTAAGCGTATCCACCAGGGTCGTTGGCGTGTCCGCCAATGCCATTTCTGTAGTTAGGGTAACCTTGATATCCTGGCCTTGACCTTCCCGTGCATTGCCGACTCCGACGTAGAGCAAGTTTTGCACAAAGTTGGCCGTGAGGATGACTGAGGCTTCTGAGGTGATTTGGAATTCAGGGGCATAGAGGTTGTTATCGCCCGTCTCAGCCGGATAGATGTAATTGGGTTCATAGAAATTGAAGACCGATGCTGCGGAGAGCGGAGTCTGGCTGAGTTGGAAAATGCTGCCGTTGCTGGTGCCGCCCATGTTCCAATAGCCGCTGGTGGAGGAGCCGTGAAGGGCTCGCAGCAAAGCGGTGATGCGGAGCACTGGTTCGCGCAGATGGCTGTATCCTTGCTGGTTGCGGTAGGAGGAGTCGCGTGCTTCGGGGTCCATCAGAATGGCTTTGATGACGGGTTTCATATCTCCCCGCACCCCCGAACCATTGTCGTTAAAGATACTGGCAACGCGGTAAACGTAGGCGGGACTGGGATTGGAGGTCACCAAGCGCTGGATGAGTTGGCGGCAGATAAATGGACCGACATTGGGATGATAGAAAATGGTATCGATGGCGTTGTCCAAATCAGCAGCCCCGGTTTGCCCTGCGGGGATCACGGCTCCGTTGAGAATCGTCTTGGCCGTGACGTCGTGATTGGCTGCGGTATTCACCATGGGAACGCTGTCCTGTGGACCTCCGCCGCCGCTGGCGTAGGTCCAACCGGTGAAGGTGTTGGCGAATCCGACGACGACATTTTGATCATAGGTGGGCAGTGGTATTCCTTGACTGCTGAGGACCAGCGTTCCATCCGGATGCAGGTGATTGAGGCCAATACTGAACAGTTGAAGCACTTCCCGGGCATAGTTCTCATTGGCCGTGCGACCAATGCTAGGATCTGCTTTCTTGTTGCCCAGCATATCGAGATAGAGGCCCATGGCGGGTGCGAGAGTGGCATTTTTCAACAAGGTGCGAAAATTTCCCAAGCCGTCATTGACGAGAAAATCGTAATAGTAGGCGCAGGCTTTAGCACGTTGTTGCAGGGTGCTATCGAAAGAGATGACCAGGGTTTGACTCAGGGCAAAAGCAACGCGCTGACGCAATTGATCCTGACCAGTGGCGGCCGTTTTATACCATGAGCGGAGGAAGTAGGGACTGGGGGTGAGGTTGGGTTGCACTGGTGGGATGGCGGCAATGTTGGCCACGGTATTGGTTAGGTGGCTGGTGGCGGTCTTCGTAAATTGATCGTCGATCCAGGCGGAGTAACCGAGATTTTTCACGGAGGCGATGGAAGCAGCATCGGCTCCGAAGGACGCTTGTTGCAGGAATCTCACGGCTTCCGCATCGTCTGGTGCAGGCCCGGTCCAGGCGGGCACAGAGGCTGGAGGAGTGAAGAATTGGGAGCCGACGGCTAACTGGAAATATCCTTTAATTTCCCCAGTGGGATAGTTCACGGTATGAATATTGAGGTAGCATTGTCCCGTGGTGATAATGTTGACGATGTCGCTCACGGAAATGTTTCCGGTAGCCGTGAAGGTCCATTGATAAACGCCGTTGGCATCGGGCGTAGCGTCATCAATATCATAAATAATGGCCCCGGCATGGGCTCCACTATGCAGGTGCATGCCATTGACGGCGGAGGTGAGATTGGAGGAGCTGAAAGTTAAGGTGGCAGCGGTCTGGGCTTCGTTGACTTGCAGGACGCCATATCCGGCCCCGAGGGAGGATGCTCCATTCTGTGGTGTTAGGGTTGCCAGATAGAGCGTGGAGGAACCGGAAGTTGCGATCGGTGCCGTGTAAGGATGCAGGGCGTAGGCGGGGACGATCTCACTGGGAGCGGTGGTGGCATCCGTAGGTTTGGCCCAACCGATTTCCACATGGTCAGCCCCGGTGTTTTCCTTTTGGATCAATTCGATGTAATAGCCTTGTCCAGCCGTCATGGCCACCGGGAGGGATTTCTGCGTTGACGCTAACGTCCACTGATTCACGTTGCTGGGTGCAGAGAGAAACGCCCTGAGTAATTTATTGGCTGGTTCGGTGCTGCTGGATATCCAGAGTTCGGCGGATTCATCGCCACTGATCCAGAACGTGTAATTTCCGGACAAGGGAGCGTAGAGGTAGCCTCGCATGCGCGAGCCGAAACCATCCGTGACATTGCTGGGGCCTTGCAACAATGAGACGGTGCCCGTGCCCGTGGGCGTCGAATAGACTGGCACTCCGCTAACGCCCCCACTGGTGGTCAGTCCGTTCCAATAGTCTCGCGTGATGCTGTGGCCGGTATTGATGATAGTGATCGCGAGCAGCATCGTGTTGGCTCCCGCACTGTTTTGTGCGCCAACGGTCACGAGATTCAGACCGGACGCGGCTGCCAACGGTGTTCCTGAGATGCGCCCCGTGCTCGTGTTGATGCTTAATCCACTGGGTAACCCGTTTGCGAAATAGGACGTCGGGGAGTTCTGGGCGGAGAGATCGAACTGAAATGGCCCGTCCACTAATCCGCCCGTGTGGTTGGCGTTGGTGAGCACTGGAGCAATGCCGGTGGCGGTGCCGATGGTAACGGTGGCTGAGCTTGGTGTGCCCACGGTGTAGCCACTGCCAGGTGCCAACGAGAGGACAACGGTTTCCGCGGCCTCACTGAATGCATCTGGTAATGGGGAAACGGTAACAGTAGCGCTTGTCGCGCCTGGAGCAAAGTAAACCGAGGTTGGCAAGGCGGGGTAATCGGTTCCCGATATGGCGGTGCCCGTGGTGGAAAGGTTGACGGTGCAGGCTGTGAAATTCCCCTGTCTAATAATCGTAAAACTGCCGGCGTCTGGGCCGGATTCGCTGGCCAGAGCATCGCTGGCTAAGATTAAGATCGTGTTGGCAGAAGCCAACATTTCAATGGCCATAGAAAGATCACCCAGGCCGTTGGCGGCAGTATCTGCGTTCTGTGGATTCAGTCCCAGCAGGAGTTCCTCCCAATCGTTGACCCCATCACCATCGCTGTCCCGATCTTGCGCGGAAATGCGGACAAACAGGCGGTCCCCGCTGGTGTTGCACGAGGCCGGAAGGACAGCCCCTGTGCCGCTGATGGTCGCGCCTTGGTTAGCCCAACTGCTCAGAGTCGTCGTGGATTGGAGTTGATAAGATTTGCCAAGCTGGGTGGCGAAATTTACCTGAACGGTCGTGGCGGTGGTGGAGAAGGATGCTAGATCCAGCTTGGAGACTGCATTGGTGGGATCGGTTCCGCTGACGCTTTCCTCCAGATTGGTCTGGCCATCGCCATCGGTATCATCATTGGGATTGACCGCAGTAGGGTAAAGCAATTCATAAACATCGCTCATACCATTCGAATTTTGATCGATACCGATCATGCCGGTATGGGCGGTGGCAAAGGTGAGCGATGAGAGTATGACGCAGAGGGAAAGGAGGAGTTTCATGGCTTCAATGGCTGAGGGTGGTTGGGTGTGAGGTAACTTGGGCCACGTTCTGAATTTCGTAAATGCACCCACGGGAGTATTGGCGTTCTTTCTTTCTGGTGTATAAAAGTGCGGCATGAGAAAGATTCACTGGTTCCTGAATCCGCTGCCCGTCGCACTGATCGTGTTGGCGCTGGCTTTGGTGCCTTTGGTTACTGCCATTCGTCATTATCAAGCCGCCTCGCAGGCGAGTGACGAGGCGCTCTTCGCGGCCACGGCGGCCACGGTTGAGGAGAAGCTAAAGGTGGTGACGATTCGCCACATGGGGTGGATGAATATTGCGAGGAATCGCATGACGAATGAAAAGGATCGGCCCCTACCGCCGATGGCATGGCGCAATCCACCAGCGCACTTGGCTTCCCTGGCCTACATTAGTATGGCTTCGGGTAAGCCGATGGTGGTCTGGACGCGGAAACTGCTGCATCCCCCAATCATCAATGAACAGACGGATCTGACGACGTTTCCGGAAATCACCAAGATGATTAACGAACTGGCCAAGGCGAATTTCCTGGATCGGCAATCGTCCCGGAGCATCGCGTGGCAAAAGCATCAAGTGTGTGTGGTAATGGGCTCCCAGCAGGATAACAGCGGTTATCTGATTGGCTGGCTCGATCTTGACAGCCTGTGCGCGGATCCTTCCGTAGAAATTGCTGGCGTGGCCAATGCCGTCCACATCAGAGCCTTGGATGCCGGAGAAGATTCGGGTGGTGGACGCACCTTCATGGTGGGCGACGGAAGTGTTCAATGGCGTGGCGTGACGAGCCGGGGGCCGCAATACGGGGCCATCTTCACGCATCCACCGCCCTATTTGCCGCTGGTGGTGGGGATTCTCTCGGTGCTGTTCCTCGCGGTGTTAGCAGGATTTGCCGCCAAGGCTAGACTCACGGCACTTAGGGCGATCGAACTGAATGCCGCCTTGGAGGCCGAACGCGAACTCAGTCGGCTGAGAGGGCAGTTTATCAATTCAGTGTCCCATGAATTCCGCACGCCACTGAGCGTCATTCAATCATCGGCCGATCTGTTGCTAAACTATGGGGATCGCCTTGAGGGAACGCGGCGGACGGAAGCGCTGACACAGATCCAAGCATCGACCCAGCAAATCGGAGGAATGGTGGAAGAAGTCCTGCTGCTAGGGCGATTGGAGGCCCAACGCATCGAGTGCAAACCTTCGCCTGTAAACCTCGCAGACCTTTGCCAACAAGTGTCCCGAGATATCGCGACGAGCACCCAAGGCCGCAATCCACTCAAGCTTGAAATGACGAACACTCCCGAGAGTGTTACCGTGGACCCAGGGCTCGTCAGAGGCATCCTAACCAACCTCATTTCTAATGCCGTGAAATACAGCGCTGCTAGCAACGAGGTTTCCCTAACTGTATCGGCAGATGCTGGAAACATAACGTTTACGGTGCAGGATAGCGGAATCGGTATTCCAGCGGAGGATCTTCCGATGGTGGGTGAGCTATTTCATCGTGGCAGTAACATTGGCGATACGCTCGGGACCGGCCTGGGGCTTGCAATTGTGAAGCGCAGCACCACACTGCATGGCGGTGATTTCCACCTGCACAGCGAACTTGGCGTTGGCACCAAGGTGACCGTAACTCTGCCCATATCATGACCACGATCCTACTCATCGAAGATCACGCGCCACTCCGCCGCAATCTGCAAGACATCCTTGTCCTCGAAGGTTTCCGGGTGCTCGAAGCTGGCGATGGATCCACCGGATTGGCTCTGGCCAAAGCCCATCTGCCGAACCTGATCATCTGCGACATCATGTTGCCAGGCATGGATGGTTTGGAAATCCTAGCCGCTCTGCGGTCACACGCGGCTACCCGGTCATTACCGTTTGTTTTCCTAACTGCCAAAGGCGATCCGCCGGACATCCGAGCCGGCATGAATTTGGGAGCAGATGATTACCTTCCGAAGCCCGTTTCCAGCATCGATTTGTTGTCTGCGATTCGCTCCCGTCTCGCCCGGGCCACGCAACAACGCCTGCGCACAGCCCCGAGTTTCACCAGTTATGCACCCCTAGAAAAGCTCGGCATTTCCCCCAGGGAAGCCGAAGTCCTGCTCTGGGTGGCCCAAGGGAAAGGGAATCACGATATTGCCGCCATCCTCGATCTCAGCCCCGCCACCGTGAAAAAGCATACGATCCACATTTTCGAAAAGTTGGGGGTGGAAAGCAGAGTTTCCGCCATGCTGATTGCGATTGAATCTCTGGTTGGTTAGTGAATGGATAAGGCTAGGGGGGGCGCTCAGGTGTATTTTAAAAATACATCCACAGGATTCTCGCACTGGAAGCATTTGCGGCATAAGACTTGCGTCTATATCTCGGCTCCACCCTTCCGTTATGCCTTTCCATATTATGAAATCTTCCGCCATGCTACCCGTATTCTGTTTGGCTATCTTTGCGAATTTCGCTCCGGCTGCGGCGGTCCTTGGGCTCTGGACGCAAGCATCCGGCGGGGCCACCATGAGCAATGTCAATACAGCTTCACCCACCTGGGGGAACGGCACTACGGATAATGCTGATGCTTCCTCGATTTATTCCGGAATCAGCATCGTCACGCTCTCTTTGCCGGGAGACAAAGTCGTGTTATCCGGCACTGCCTCGATGGTCGGGATCACCTCGGGAAATGAAGTTTTTCGTTTTGGTATCTTCAATTCGCTGGGGAGTTCTGGCACGACGGGGTGGCAGGGGTTCTTTGTCCAGAACGCGGCTATCGCTGCCGGGACGTTGAGAGAGCGTGATGCAGTTAATACCGGTGCATTTACGAGCACAACTGGGGCAGGCGCAGCCTTGGGAAGCATGACGAATCCAAACACCGCGCTCACCAGCACGAACTACAGTTTCCTGTTCTCGATCGAACGTGATGCCACGGGGCAGGCGCTCATTTCCACCTCCCTCAAGAGGGTCTCTGATGGAGTGGACTTCGCCAGCCTCACAGGTGTGGTCGTCCCGCTGCCAAAGACCTTCACGTTCGATCGGGTTGGCTTTCAGGGAACTACTAATTTGAATGCAGATCAGATTCAGATGAGTAATGTTGATTTTACACTCACGACGGTGCCGGAACCCTCAGTCACTTGTCTTGCTGGGCTAGTTTGCCTGCTGGGCTGCTCCCGCAGGCGCTGAAACTCGGTCAACCTCATGGCTCACATGCACTCGAAATCATCATTTTACAAACTCTGGCTAGCTCTCTCGCTGCTCTTGCCGGGCGGCCTCAAGGCATCACCAGTGACGGGACCGTGGACTAAAATTGCTGGCGTAGCGGTGATGACCAACACGGATACCGCTTCTCCGACTTGGGGCGATGGCACTTCTGACAATGCGGATGCTTCCACCATCTACAGTGCCTTCCCGGACATTACGCTGCTGAATGCAGGGGAGAAAATTGTGCTCAGCGGATCCATGACATTGGTGGGAGTCACCACGGGTGGGGAGAATTTGCGCTTCGGAATTTTCAATGACAATAGCACCGGAACCACGAACGGATGGTTGGGTTATTTCCTCAGAAATGGCAGCGGTTCCACGGTGGCGTCCATTATGGAACGAGCCTCGCCAAACATAGGTGCGTTTACCAGCACGACTGGTGCCGCGAATGTCGGAACGGCTCCCGTGGCTGGTTCGGTGCTTGGCCCCACGAATGATACCTATGATTTTACCATTACGTTCCTCCGCAATGCCACCAATGGAATGGTCCTCACGACGAGCCTGAAACGCACGACGGATGGCGTGGATTTCGGAGGCCTGACGGACATTCTGGACGTGACTCCGCTGACTTTCACATTCAATCGGGTGGGCTTCCAGGGGACCACTAATTTAAATGCGGATAAGATTCAGCTAACTAATGTGGATGTGCGTCTGGTCTTGCCGGTGGTGGCTAATCCACGCATCGTCAATGTCGGTGTGGGTAATGGCGCGTTCTTCGTGGACGTGACCGGAATGGATCGCTCCCGAACCTATAAACTGAAGCGCTCCAGCGATCTGATGATATTTCCAGACACGGTGGACTCCTTCACGGGCGACACGGATTACAGCTTCTTCGATCAATCGCCTCCGGTGGGTAAAGCATTCTATCGGTTGGAGGTTGCGCCTTAGCTCCTGCCGCCATGAGATTTCTTCCCATCTGGTGCGTGTGTTGGTGCAGCTTCCTCAGTAGTCTGAGTGCTGCGCCCGCGACTGGGCCGTGGCTTCAGGCCACCGGCACTGCGGTTCTGGCGAATGTAAATACAGCCTCGCCCACATGGGGAAATGGCACGGTGGACAATGCGGATGCGTCCTCGCTTTACGCAGCCTTTCCGGCGGTGAATTTGATGGTGGCGGGGGATAAACTAACGCTCACGGGTTCGGCTCAGTTCGAGGGGATTACCGCCGCAGCCGAGGTGATTCGCTGGGGCGTATTCAGCGTCAACGGCAGCCCGGACACGAATGGCTGGCTGGGATACTTTCTGCGCAATGGCAATGCGACATCGGGTGCCTCGCTCGTGGAGCGCAGCAGTCCTAACACTGCTGCATTTTCCAGTGTTACGGGAGCCACCAGTTTTGGCGCCACCACTGCTCCGGGTTCCGCCCTGACAAACGCGACCTATGATTTCGTGATCAGTTATGAACGCAAGGCGGCTAATGGATTGCAGGTAAACACGTCCTTCAAGCGCACCAATGACAACGTGGATTTCGCGAACCTGAGCGTGCTGGACCCAACTCCCCAGACATTCGTGTTTGATCGCGTGGGGTTTCTCGCCACCACCAATCTCAATGCGGATCGAATTCAACTAAGCAACGTGGCCATTACGGCTACCACTGCCACCGTCACTCCACCAGCGAGTAATGCGTTCACGATCACGCAGTTCGGTCTGGGACCAATCACAGAGCCTGTCGGCGGTGGTCCCACGCTGCATTGGAAGGCGCAGACCGGACGGGAATATGCCGTGGAGGGATCGCGTGATTTGCAAACCTGGACCCGCGTTGGCCCACCCGTTCGGACGGCTAGTGCGGATGGAACCACTCGAATCGGCCCGGTGGCTTCGATGCCGAATTTCCTGCGCGTGCGCGACCGTGTGGCCGCCCTGCCTGCACCGGCCACGCGACCCAATGTGCTCTTCATTGCGGTGGATGATTTACGGCCGGAAATTGCGGCCTTGGGGGCGGCGTGGATGCACACGCCTAACATGGATCGATTAGTGCAAACGGGCCGGGCCTTCCAGCGGCATTACGTGCAATGCCCGACTTGCGGTGCCTCGCGCTATGCGCTGATGACCTCGCGTCGGCCCACCACTGGCACTGCGGCGGGCAATGATGCGTTCGTGTCGCTGTATCCTGGCCCAGGCACGCCGGCGTATCCCAACTCGCTGCCGGAAGCCTTTAAACACGTGGGTTATACCACAGTGGCCTTGGGCAAACTATCCCATTACGCAGGTGGTTACACGGATACTGGAGCCCTGGAAATGCCTGGTTCATGGACCGAAGTTACTGGCCCCAGCGACATTTGGGGTAGTGCTGGAAATGCTTTTTTCGCTTATGCGGGCGGTATTACTCGCACCATCGGTGTCTCCCTGCGGACGGAGATTGGCGTAGCCAGTGACGGCATTACTTCGCTAGCGGATACTGATTATCCCGATGGAATCATGGCGCAGGACGCGATCCAACGATTGCGGAATTTCAAGACCTCAGGCGAGCCATTCTTTCTGGCAGTAGGCTTCTACAAGCCGCACCTCCCGTTCAACGCGCCCAAGAAATATTGGGATCTTTATGATCGCAACGCCATCACAGTTCCCACGACGCAAACTCCGACTGGAGTAAATCCAACGCTGACCTTGTCTAACAACGGAGAGTTTCTGGGCAACTACGGTGGCACGAATACGATTGATGAAGCAGAAGCGAAACTATCGATTCATGGGTATCGCGCGTGTGTTAGTTATACCGACGCGCAAATTGGCAAAGTCCTTGATGAACTGCAGACGCTGGGATTGGATCAGAACACGATCGTTGTGCTCTGGGGCGACCACGGCTGGGCCTTGGGAGAACTTGGCATTTGGGGGAATCATACCACCTTGGAGGAGTCCCTGCGCAGCCCGCTTATCATTCGGACCCCGGGATTAGCGCAGCCCGGCTTAGTGACCCAGACCCTCGTTGAAACGATCGACATTTACCCCACGCTAGCCGATCTCTGCAACGTCCCCGTGCCCCCGCTCGATGGCCGCAGCTTCGCTCCGACCCTGCTCAATCCCGCCCTGCCAGCGAAGGGTTACGCTCTGAGCTACTGGCGCAACAGCAGCACCGACGGCTATTCGCTGCGCACCGACCGTTATCGATTAGTCCGTTGGGGCAATACCACAAGCACTCCCGTTCAGATCGATCTCTTCGACTATCAGCTTGATCCCGCTGGTTCTCAAAGTGCTACCAACACCCAGCCTGCAATCGTCACCGAAATGCTGAAGCTGCTGCCGTAATGGCTAGCCGCGGGATTGCAGCCAGGAGCCCAGTGCTGCAAGATCTTCCAGCAGCAGATCTGGCTGGCTTTGCTCGAGCACCTCGCGGAAGTCATAGCCCGTGAGGACCCCGACAGAGAAGATCCCGGCATGGCGGGCGGTTTCGATGTCGTGCACCATGTCACCAACGTAAATTAGGGTGGCAGGATCCAGATCGTGGTGGCTGAGGAGATGGGCAATATAGTGTTTCTTATCCACGATACCGGCATGGAAAGCCTCGAAGTAGTGATGAATGCCCAAGTCCCTGGCCTGTTGCTCGACCGCATCCTTGGGGGCGGAACTGAGCACAAACATCCGACGTTGCTCTTCCTGGGCCTGTTCGAGGAATTGACGGGACGTGGGAAGAATCGTCACGGGTGCCACGGAGGCAGCGAAGGCGCGGCGGAACTCTACTTCCAATTCCACCAGCGGCACGTGAGGAGTGTGTTCTTCGTAAAATTCCGTATAAGGAAGCCGAAATTTCCTGCGAAACTCCTCGCGTTCCATTGATGGACGCCCGGCGTAGTTCAAGACGGCGTTGGTGGCCTCGATCACCGGGGGGAGATCGTCCACGACCGTGCCCGACCAATCGAAAATAATATGCTGCATTTATCCACCTGAGGGGGAATGAGGTAAAGATCAACTCCGTTCTGCAAGTGCCGCCAGGTGGGGCAGGTGGTGGTTATCAAGGAACCCGGTTGCGTGAGGCAATGGAATGGTGCTTTCTGCTGGATGGAATCCATGATCAAAATCGTCGGCGCGCGACAGCACAATTTGCAGAATCTCTCAGTCGAGTTTCCGCGGCATCGGCTGGTGGTGGTGACGGGCGTGAGCGGGAGCGGGAAATCCTCGCTGGCGTTCAATACGCTGTATGCAGAAGGCCAGCGGCGTTACGTGGAGAGCCTCAGCGCGCGGGCACAGCAGTATTTGGAAAAGATGGAAAAGCCCGATGTGGACTTCATTGATGGACTCTCTCCCGCCATTGCGATTGAGCAATTGACCGCGCAACAGAATCCGCGCAGCACCATTGCCACTGCCACGGAAATTTACGATTACCTGCGCGTGCTCTACGCCACCTGCGGTCAACCGCACGATCCGCGCACGGGGCAACCGGTGCATCGACACACGACGACGAGCATTGTGGAGGTGATTCAGAAATACCCGGAAAATTCTCGCATCATGCTGCTAGCTCCATTGCCTGCCAGCGAGGTCATTCAGCCGAAGAAACTCTGGGAGAAACTGGCGCGTCAAGGATTCGTGCGGGTTCGTGTGGCCGGCCAAGTGGTGGAGATCGAGGACAAGCCGGAGATCCCTGATGGCACCACGGTGGACATTGTGATTGATCGCTTGGTGGTGCGGTCGGATGCGCAGACCCGTTTGGTGGAGAGTGTCACCGTGGCGCTGCGGTGGAGCGGCGTGAACAGTTCGGTGTTGGTGCTGCGGCAAACGCCGGATGACTGGGCGGAGGAGAAGTTCACCACGTTATTCATGAACCCAGAAACGGGCTTTCGCATGCCTGCGCTAACGCCAAAGCATTTCTCCTTCAATAGTCATCACGGAGCCTGCGAACGCTGTCAGGGCTTGGGTATCGAGATGCACGCGGATCCTGATCTGCTGGTGCCGGATCCCACGAAAACCTTGGCCGAAGGAGCGGTGAAAACTTGGTGGAGCAAGAACCCAAAATTGAAGGTGCTCCATGATCGACAGATCACGGCCCTGGCAGCGCACTACCGCATTGAGGATAAGCTGCCATTTTCCAAACTGCCAGACGACTTCAAACACGCTTTGTTTCACGGCACAGGGAACCTGGCGATCAAGGTTGCGGGCAAGGCTGTTGCCAAACCTTGGGAAGGCCTGTTACCGCAAGCCCAGCGCCTGGTGCTGGAGTCGGAGAGCGAGTTCATGAAGCTGAACGTGCGACGGTATATGAATCCCACCGCCTGCACCTTGTGCGATGGAAAGCGACTCAAGCGCGAGATTCTGGCGGTCACCCTAACAGCAGGGAAGCAGCAACAATCCATCATTGATTTTACCGGTCTAACCATCATCGTCGCCAAAGCCTGGCTGCGGAAGATTTCCCTCACCGTCCAGCAAAAGAAGATCGCCAGCGATGTGCTGCGGGAACTGGATGAGCGGTTGGGATTCTTGGGAAATGTTGGTTTGGGTTACCTGACACTGGATCGGGCCAACAGCACGCTGAGCGGTGGCGAGGCGCAGCGGATTCGGCTGGCGAGTCAGTTGGGCTCCCGTCTCAGCGGCGTGCTCTATGTGTTGGACGAGCCCAGTATTGGCCTGCATCAGCGGGACAACGATCGTTTGGTTGCCACGCTGCATGAACTGCGGGACCGGGGGAATTCCGTGATCGTTGTAGAGCACGATGAGGACACGATTCGCGCGGCTGACTACGTGTTGGATCTGGGCCCGGGGGCGGGGCCCAAGGGTGGAAAGTTACTAGCCGCAGGCACGCCCCAAGAAATCGAAGCCAACGAAAAGTCCATCACGGGCAGATTTCTCAGCGGTCACAGCAAGATCAAGCCCCCGGCCAAACGCGTGGAACCCAAGCATTGGCTGACGGTGCAGGGGGCGGCGGAACACACGTTAAAGAATATCGATGTGGCCTTTCCGCTCGGCTGTTTCATCTGTGTCACGGGAGTTAGTGGGAGCGGGAAATCTACGTTAGTGGATGACATTCTGCGGCGGGAACTATTCCGTAAATTCTATCATTCCAAGGATACGCCGGGGAAACATCGCGCCATTACCGGGATGGAGCACATTGACAAGGCCATCGTGATTGATCAATCGGCCATCGGACGGAATCCGCGGTCCAATCCAGCCACCTTTGTCGGGGCCTTTACGGCCATTCGGGATCTCTACTCGCTGCTGCCTTCAGCGAAAGTTCGGGGATACAACGCGGGGACGTTCTCCTTCAACACCAAAGGTGGGCGCTGTGAAGTCTGCGAGGGCGATGGGCTGATTCAGATCGATATGCATTTCATGACGGACGTCTATGTCACGTGTGATGCCTGCGAGGGCCGACGCTACAAGCCGGATGTGCTGGAGGTGCTCTACAAAGGGAAGAGCATCGCTGATGTCCTGGAAATGGACTTGGATCAGGCGGCGGATTTCTTCCGCACCATTCCCGGGCTGGGGGATAAGATGCGCACGCTGTGTGCGGTGGGATTAGGCTATCTGAAGTTGGGACAAGCTGCGAATACCCTGAGCGGAGGTGAAGCTCAGCGCATCAAGCTGTCCGCAGAGTTGGCCAAGCGCAGCACTGGCAGCACGTTGTATCTGTTGGATGAACCGACCACGGGGCTGCATTTCGCAGATATTGATACGCTGCTTCGGGTCTTGTTCGGGCTGCGCGATCAAGGGAATACCCTCATTGTGATTGAGCATAATTTGGATGTCATCAAATGCGCGGACTGGGTGATTGATCTCGGTCCGGAAGGGGGCGCGGGCGGGGGAGAGATCGTGGCTGCGGGGCCGCCGGAAGTGGTGGCCGCATGCCCGCGCAGTTACACCGGGAGGTATTTGCAGGCCAAGCTAAGTCGGGGCTGAGAATCGGCGCGCGGTTCCATCCCGTCTTGCAGATGCGATGAGACGTGCGACGCGAAGGATTAATTTACAGGGTGGAGATTGCGTTGTAGGAGCGGGTATACCCCAAATTTCCGATTATGAAACCAACGCTACTCTGTCTGTTCATCTCCACCCTAACAGCCTCGGCGGATCTTGCCGTTCCCGGCATGACGGCTTACAGCCTGCCGGACGCGCGGGCTCTGCAAACCAAGAAAGCGGACGGCAGTGCGCGTTGGTCGGGCGAACCCAAGGTGCTCTGGTATGGCCAGATCAAAGCGGCCGGAGAAATCACAGCCGCAGTGAAATTTGTGTTCCCCAAGGACAAACCCGCCAAGCTGAAACTAACGGTGGAGGGACAAACGCACGAAGCCACCGCCAAGGGCACGGGCGAAGAGGAAGTGGTGGAGTTCGGTAAATTTAAAATCACCAAGCTGGGGTATGTGCCGTTCGAACTGACGTCCGGCAGCGGCAGCCAAGCCGCAGGGACGATCCTGGCGTTGCAACTTAGCGGCCCGGCATCGGAGGGCGCGCATTTCAACCTGGAAGAGCGTCGCAATGCCGCCAGTGTGCATATGAATTATCCCCTGGAGGGGAAGCCTGAAATTGCCGCTTACTACAATGAGGTAACGGGCGTGACGGATCCGGTGAATACGTTCTACATGGCCTGCGGGTTCAGTCGGGGCTACATGGGAATGCAGGTGAACTCGCTCACCGAAAGACGCATCATTTTCTCCGTCTGGGATAGTGGCACCGGACAAAATGCCAAGACGCGTGCGGAAGTGCCCGTGGAAAATCAAACGCAACTGCTCGGCAAAGGCGAGGGCGTGGTGGCGGAGGTGTTTGGCAACGAAGGCACGGGCGGCCATAGTCACTTGGTTTACAATTGGAAAACCGGGGTGCCGCAAAAGTTCGTGGTGACGGCCAAGGTGGACGGCACGAAGACGATTTACTCCGGTTACTTCTTCCATCCTGAGAAAAATTCCTGGATGCTCATCGCCAGCTTCAGCGCCCCGCATGATGGTAAATTACTCCGCGGTTGTCATGGATTCGTGGAGGACTTTGCAGGCGAGACCGGGCACTTCCAACGCAAGGCGCGCTTCGGCCCGCAATGGATGCAGGATCCCGCTGGGAAATGGACCGAATTGCTCACGGCCTCGTTTACGCATGACGGCACCGGCAAGGACGCTCGACTGGATCGGTTTATGGGCGTGGAAGAGGGCAAATTTTTCCTGAGCAATGGTGGCTTTGTGGAAGGTTACACGAAATACGGCACGAACTTCACTCGACCCGCCAGCGGCACGGCTCCTACGTTGAAACTGCCAAATCCATGATCCCTGAATTTACCCAACATTTGCAGACCACGTTAAGCGAAATCAAATCCGCCGGACTGTGGAAATCCGAACGACTCATTGGCACGCCGCAAGGGGGACGGGTGAAACTGGCGGATGGGCGCGAACTCATTGTGATGTGTGCCAATAATTATCTGGGGCTGGGGAACCACCCGGAGATCGTGGCGGCAGCGCACGAGGCCTTGGATCGCTGGGGATACGGCCTGGGTAGTGTGCGCTTCATTTGTGGAACGCAAACGTTGCACCGGCAACTGGAGGAAGCGCTCTCGGCGTTCCTCGGCACTGAGGACACCATTCTCTACAGTTCGTGCTTTGATGCCAACGGGGGCTTGTTCGAAACGATCCTGACGGAGCAAGATGCGGTTATCTCCGATGCCTTGAATCATGCTAGTATCATCGACGGCATTCGTCTCTGCAAAGCCAAACGTTATCGGTATGCTAACCGGGATCTGGAGGATTTGGAAGCGCAACTGAAGGCGGCGGAAGCTGCGGGAGCAAGGTTTAAACTCATCGCCACGGATGGAGTGTTCAGCATGGACGGCACCTATGCCCCCATGAAGGAGATCTGTGATTTGGCGGACAAATATGGTGCCTCCGTCATGATGGACGATTCCCATGCGGTGGGATTTGTGGGAGCGGAAGGCCGCGGGACGCACGAGAAATTTGGCGTGCTGGGGCGGGTGGATGTCATCACCGGGACCCTTGGAAAAGCCCTGGGCGGAGCCAGCGGCGGCTACACCAGCGGCAAGCGCGAGGTGATCGATCTGTTGCGCCAGCGCTCCCGGCCGTATTTGTTTTCCAATACCCTGGCACCAGTAATTGCCGCCGGAACCTTGAAGGCCTTGGAGTTGTTGCAACGGGATCGCACGCTGGTAGATCAGCTTTGGAGCAACACCAGAGCCTATGTGGAGGGTATGCGAGCCGCCGGTTTCAATTTGGGCGAGGGCGATCACCCAATTGTGCCGATCATGCTAGGCGACGCCAAAGTGGCGCAGGAAATGTCGGCCAAGTTGTTGGAAAAAGGCGTCTATGCGGTCGGATTCTTTTTTCCTGTGGTCCCACAGGGCAAGGCGCGGATCCGCACGCAGATCAGTGCCGCCCTAACTCCGCAGGATGTGGCGGAGGCGGTGCGGGTGTTCGCGGAGTGTCGTCGAGAAATGGCGTTATAGCCGCATACTCCCGCAATATTCCGGCCAGGCTGTGGCCGCGGCAGACGGCTACGACGCCATCGCCCGCGGCCAGGATGGTCTCGCGAGTTGGCTTTAATTCCGTGCCTCCAGCTTTGCGATGGACGGCTACCACCATAATGCCACCGGCTTGTGAGGCTTCGAGATGACCGATCGTTTGTCCGATGAAAGCGGAATTCTCCGTCAGGACGCATTCTTCCATTTCCAATCCCAGATCATTGAGTTCGTCATTGAAGTGGCGAGACTTGGCCGCGTTATCGATGAGTTCTTTGGCTTCTGGAAACAGAATGATGTGAGCAATTCGTTCGGCCCCGATCAGGGCGGGGAGCACGACCCGGTTGGCCCCGGCCTGGATGAGTTTCCGCTCGGTGGCGGGATCTTCCCCTCGGGCGATGATGATGATGTCGGGATGGAGGTTGCGGGCACTCAGGGTGATGAAGACATTGCTGGCATCCGAGGGGAGCACGGTGGCGAGCACCATGGCCCGCTCGATACCGGCTTGGAGGAGGACGGACTCCTCCATGGCATCCCCTTCCAGCGTCAGGAAGCCGGATTCCTTGGCTTCCGCGAGTCGCTTGAGATCGCGATCGACAATAATGAAAGGTCGTTTGGCGGCTTTTAATTCGGCGGCCACCATGCGTCCGATGCGGCCATAGCCGCAGATGACGGCGTGTTTTTGTAGTCGTTTTAGTTCTTGATTCATACGTCTGTCTCCAAGGGCACGGCGGATTTGACCTTCCAGAAGGAATTGGACCAAGGCACCGCTGAGAAAAATCAAGCTGGTATATCCCAGCACGATGATAACCATGGTAAACTCCCGCAGTCCCTCGGTTTCGATGGGTCTGACTTCACCATAACCCACGGAAAAGAGGGTGATGACGACCATGTAAACGGCATCGGAAAAGTTCCAGCCTGCCACGAGGTATCCGACCACGCCAAGCACCACGACCCCAGCCGTGAAGGCTAGGCCGTAGCCGAGATTGCGGGTGGGGGCACTCATACGGGGCGCAGATGGCAAGAGTCGTGCCGATCATGCATGGAATTTCGTGGAGGACGGCTTTGGGCTAAAAAAAGCGCAGTAGCCCGATGGCTACTGCGCTTCTGGACTAGCGGCTAGATTAGGTTAACCCAGCGCTGCGATGATTTGTTTTTCCAATTTCACCATGTCGGCGGCAAACTTGCGGATGCCTTCGGCGGTCTTTTCGGTGGCCATGGCGTCCTCGTTGAGGAGGAATCGGAAGGATTTTTCATCGCAGAGGACTTTGTCGATCTTAGCGGTCTTTGCGGCTGCTGGATCGAGTTTGCGGGTCACTGGGGCTTCGGAATCCTGGAGCTTCTTGAGCAGGTCCGGGCTAATCGTGAGCAGATCGCATCCAGCAAGTTCAGTGATCTGGCTGATATTGCGGAAGCTGGCACCCATGACTTCGGTTTCATGGCCGAAGTGCTTGTAGTAGGCGTAGATTTGCTCCACGGATTTCACGCCGGGATCCTCTGCGCCTTGGTAATCGATGCCGGTGTCCTTCTTGAACCAATCATAGATGCGGCCGACAAAGGGGGAAATGAGTTTGATCTTCCCTTCGGCACAAGCCACGGCTTGGGCGAGGCTGAACATGAGGGTGAGGTTGCAGTTGATCCCTTCCTTTTGCAGAACTTCGGCGGCTTTGATGCCTTCCCAAGTGGAGGCGATTTTGATCAGGACGCGCTCCTTGGCGATGCCGGCTCCTTTATAGAGAGCGATGAGTTCCCGGGCCTTGCTGAGGGTGCCGTCGTAGTCGAAGGAGAGGCGGGCGTCCACTTCGGTGGAAACACGACCAGGCACGATCTTCAGGATTTCGGTGCCGAAGAGAATCAGGATACGGTCGATGGTGGCTTCGACGCGCTTGGCTCCGGTGAGGGATCCCGCTTTGTTTTCGGTGACCGCTTGATCGATCAAAAACTTATACTCCGGCTTCTGGGCTGCGGCCAGAATGAGGGAAGGGTTGGTGGTGGCATCCTGCGGCTTGTATTGGCGCATGGATTCGAAGTCACCGGTATCAGCCACGACGGTGGTGAACTGTTTGAGTTGGTCTAGGGAGGTCATAAGGATGAAAAAGGTTGGGGTTGAAGCGGCGTGAGCGCTTTTGAGCAGGGGCGGGGAATCTAACCTTCAATGGGCATCTGCAAGGAGAAAAAATTTAACGGAAACGCGAAATGGAATTCATGCCGGATCCGCGAGGGCATGGGGGCGAAAAAAATTCCCGAGAGTTTATATTGAAGTTTTCTTAAATAGTTGGCATTATGGAGGATCTCATCTGCTATGAAACCTCCTTTAAATGCTTTTTTCGCTCAGTGGCGGACGCTGCTTCCTCTGCTAGGGGCGCTCTATCTTGTCGCTTGCTCTCCGCCTCCCATCAAGAAGGCCGGGGTCATTAAAATTGAGAAGCGAGAGGATGGGATCACCTACGTAGAAGGAACCAATACCCGATACACTGGCAGTTATTTGGAGTTGGGCAAGAATTCGGTGAAAGTCGAGGAATGGAACTATCGTGACGGATTGTTACATGGGGCAAATAATCGTTTTTTTGATCAGAGCGGGGAGGTGAAACGCAGAATCGATTACGTTAAGGGGGTGAGGGTGCGGAAACGGGCCTGGTTCCCGAATGGACAAATTCGGGCCGATGAGTCTTGGCAGAATGATCAAATTATTGGACTCTGCACCTATTGGTTCGAGGATGGCCGAATTCGCAAGCAAATGAGCTTTGCCTACGGCTTCCAACTGGAAGGTCATGTGTTGGAATTTGCCGAGGATGGTAAAGTGCTGTTCGATTTGATTATGAACAACGGGCAGTATGTTAGCGGAAAATTTGAAACCACGATGAAAGATCGAGTCAGCAAACGTTTCTTTACGGACAGCCCCTCTGGGAAAGAGGAGTCGGAGAAACCAGCCGCAAAGACCGTCAAACTGTAGGCGAAAGCTTGTTGCATGAGAGTTCTGATCCAACGGGTTAAGCGGGCAGGGGTGACCATTGCGGGTAGGGTGACCGCATCCATCGGAGCGGGAATGCTGATTCTGGTTGGGGTCGAGGAGGCCGACACCAAAGAGGACGCGGATTGGCTGGCGATGAAGCTGGCGAAGCTACGAATCTTTGCCGACGAGGCCGGGCTGATGAATCGATCCGTGCAGGAGATGGCGGGGGAATTGCTGGTGGTTAGTCAGTTCACGCTGCATGCCAGCACTAAGAAGGGAAATCGGCCCAGCTACATTCGCGCAGCGCGACCCGAGCAGGCAATTCCGTTGTATGAGTATTTCATCAGTGTGCTGAGCACTGCTGCGGCCAGACCGGTGCAAACTGGGCAGTTCGGGGCGGATATGGAGGTTTCGTTAGTCAATGATGGACCGGTCACAATCTGGATGGATTCGGCGGCTAGAGAGTAGCGTTTCATGTTGTAATGAGCGCAATTTCATCCTGCGGCAGGAGACATTTTGATTGTCAACCAGCCTCCGCATTGAGTATAACTCGGTGCTCTCGCTAGGCAGCAATAGACTGCAATCACTAGTTAGGCTTCCTCCCTTATGAAAAAATCGATTTTAGTTTTTGCTGGTTTGGCCGCTGTTTGGCTTGCCTTCCAGTCCTGGCCCTCGGCTAATCCTGCTGCCACCAACACTGCTGTCCAGCCCGTGGGGCCGGATCGTGCCGGGGTGGTTTCGGTCTCGGAGGACTTGCCCCCAGTCGAGGTCAGCGCGGAAGGCGCGCGCGCGACCCAGCGGGATTTCCAGCGTATGGTGGCTTTCGCGAAATGGACGGATCGGTGGATGGCAGCGGCGGAGGAAGTCCGGGCTGGCATGGTGGCGGAGGGCAGGCGCTTGGCTGAGGCGCGTCGCCCCGCGTTCAAGAACTTTATTATTAGGGATCCGCAACGAGCCTTGGAGAATGCCGTGCCGCGCGTGGTGCGGCAAACGTTGCCGGAGGAAATAACCAAAGCGCTGGAAGTCCCCCTTTCCGCCGAGGGCAATTATAGGGTATATTTTGGGAAACCCATGCCGGGAGTCGCATTGCCTGCCGACACAGAGTTAACGATGCGGTATTTTGAAACGCCAGATGGCGCGAGCTACAAGGCCCGGGTCTTCGGGGAAATGATTCCGGTGCTCTCTAATCCTAACTTGCCCTTGCGCGGGGTGGCGGTGGATCGGGAGTTTGCGGTGGCGGAGAATCCGGTGCGGAGGTTGGAAGTGGGGGAGATTATTCCAGCGGATTCCGTGGTCTCCAACACTTGCCCGGTCTCTGGGAAGACGACGAAGGAAACGGTGGCAAACGCTGAGCCCGTGACGGCGGAAACGGCGGTGGTTGAAGTGGCCGGGCGCTTGATCACGCTTTGTGATGGCTCGCATGTCACGGTGCTGGAGAACAGTTATCGTGAGGCCAGTGGGGCGGGCGGGGCCGGGGCCTTTAAGGATACTTATCCTGGCACTAGCAGCACTGCGATTGGGAATTTCCGTTGTTTGTATATTCGGGTCACCTACACCGATCAATTGAAGGCTCCCAATACCGAAGCCAGCGGCTATAGCGACATGAAGAATGTGGCGAAATATTATTTGGATAGCTCATTCGGAAGAATGTCCGAGACCGCCACCGTGACTCCGCTGATCGTGCTGCCGCATTCCCAAGCTTGGTATATCGCGAAGGATTCGGAGGTGGATGGCCTGGGGTTGGTGCATTCCGATGCGCGCTCCGAAGCCAAGAAATTGGGGTATGACAGTGGACAATATACCTGCACCATTGTCCGCGTGAACGGTGGTCCGCGGCTCAGCGGCATTTCCTGGGGTGGGGGAAGCAGCGTGTGGGTTAGCTGGGACGGGATGGATGTCTTGAACCATGAGTGCGGGCACTCGCTGGGGAGGAATCACGCCAATTATTGGGCGACGAATGATGGCACGGCCATTGGAAATGGGGCCAACGAGGAATACGGCAACAGCTTCGATGTGATGGGCGGGGGCGGGGGCTACGGAGCCCACTATAACACGATCAGCAAACGGGCGCTGGGCTGGCTTTCCGACTCATATGTGTATCGTCCGGTGGCGAATGCGGCGGCTAATGGGAACTATCGCGTGGTGGCTTATGATCAGCCCACGCTGGAGGAAGGGAAACGTTATGCTCTCCGCGTCGCCAAGGATTCAGCTCGCGAATACTATTTAGAGTATCATCCGGCTGCGGGAGGGTTGCTGAAGGACTCGGCATTGTTATTATTTAAATGGTCCGGCATGAGCAACGCGGGACATCTGATTGATACCACGCCGGGATCCGCTGGCGGGAAAAGTGATGGCGGGATTCAGATCGGTCGGACGTTTAGCGATGCGGAGGCGGATCTCCATTTTACAGTGCTGTCCAAGAATGCGACCGTGCCTCCGTCCTTGGATGTTAGTATGCAACGCGGACCCTTTCCGGGGAACCAACCACCAACGGTCCGCGTGAACGCCAGTGCGACCGCAGTGGCCGTTGGAGCGAATATCACTTTCACCGCAACAGGCAGCGATCCCGATGGCGATCCGTTGTCCTACTATTGGGATTTCAATGACGGGGTGGCGAGTGAGAATTCGGCAACGCTAACGCGCAATTTCCCCGCCACGGATCAAATGACAGTGATGGTGACCGCTTCAGACATGAAAGGTGGGATTGCCCGGGCACATGTGGTGGTTACCATCGGCAGCCCGGGACGCTCCGTGCTAACAGGTCGAGTGATGCTGGGCGCACAACCGCTCATGGGGGTTTACATCAAAAGTGACAAAGGCAAATATTGCTATACCGATTCCAGCGGAAACTATGCCCTGTGCGACCTAACCCAAGCCAGCCATTCGTTCACCGCTACTCTTGCAGGCTATAGTTTCACCGCTGGCTTTACCAATCCCTTCACGCCAGCCACTGGAACGACGCCTGGCAAAGACTGGACGGCCGTCAGCATTCCAGAGTTAACGATGACGGCCACGGCGGACGCCACGGAAGTGGGAGTAAATGGAAGTTTCGTGCTGGCCCGCACTGGAGATACCACGAGTGCGCTGGACGTGCATGTGGCCAGCCCCACGGGCAACGCCACGATCGCGACCGACTACACCTTGAGTCCAGCTTATACGGATGATGGCGTCTTCAAGAAATTTACCATTCCTGCCGGATCCAGTTCACTCACCGTCAATGTCGTGCCAGTGAACGATGCCGCAGCGGAAGGTCCGGAAACGGTTACCTTGCAGTATGCCGCTAATCCCGGCTACATCGTGCGCCGACTTGGTTCCGCCACGGTAGCTCTAGCGGATAATGACACCGCCCTGCCCCAGGTCGCGCTGACCGTGCCGGATCCCAATGCCAGTGAAACCCCGGGTGACGGGGGTGCATTTCTCCTCAGTCGGACTGGCAGCACGGATGCCCCGCTGACCGTCACTTTAGCTTACACGGGCACAGCCACCCGGGGCACGGATTATCCAAGTTTACCCACCTCGTTTGTCATCCCGGCGGGCGCGGCCACGGCCTCGTTGGCACTGGTTCCAACGGATGATCTCGCGATTGAAATCCCCGAGGATGTCATCGTCACGATTTCAGCAAACGCTGCTTATGTAATCGCCAGCGGTGCCAATACGGCCACCGCTACGATCATCGATAACGATACTCCCGTCGTCACGATCTCCGCCTTGGACGCGGTGGCGTCAGAGGCTGGCCGCAAACCTGCTGTGTTGCTGATTTCCCGCACTGGGAGCACGGCGGCAGCCTTGAAAGTTTACTATGGGATGGCTGGCTCAGCGTTGCATGGCACGGACTACGTTTCCCTTCCTGGCGAACTCACGCTGCCTGCGGGCGTGGCCAGTGCTCCGCTCCTGATCACCCCTTACGACGATAACTTTGGGGAGCCCACCGAGACCGTCACCATCAACCTAACTACCTTTGGCGATGCCTACTCGCTGGCCCCAGCCTACTCCGCCTCGATCAATCTGCTGGACAACAATGATCCGCCGCTGGTGAATGTCACGGCGGGCACCTCGGCGGCGGAGCCAAGCACCAGCGGGAACTTCATCGTGCGCACGATGGGCTCCTCGTCCGCCCCGGTCACGGTGCGTTATGCGGTGAGTGGCACGGCCACATCCGGGGTGGATTTCACGGCTCTCAGCGGCACCGTTACGTTGCCAGGGGACGGCAGCGCCAGTGCCACTGTGACCATTCCGATCCTCAACGACGCTTTGCCGGAGGACACCGAGAAAGTGATTATCACGCTGCTGCCGGACCCAAGTTATGTCATTTACAATGACGGCACCGCCATCGTCCGCATCAAGGATGACGAGGCGGGAGCCGTAGCGGTTTCCACGCACAGCACCACCCCGGCCGAGCCCGGCACCACCAGCTCATTCTATCTTTCGCGGACGAATTCCACAGGAGACCTGACCGTGAATTATACCATCTCCGGGACGGCCACCAACGGCACCGACTATGCCTCGCTGTCGGGCTCGGTCGTCATTCCCGACGGTCAAACGGGCGTGGATGTGATCGTCACGCCAACCAATGACACCCTGGTTGAAGGAACGGAGACCATCATCCTAACGCTCGACTCCAGTGCAAGTTATGGCATCGAAGTCCCGAGTGGCACCCTTTACCTGACCGATGATGAAACCAACCCCGCCACCGTAGGATTCAGCTCGGCCACGGGCACCACGACCGAAGCGCTGGACCCCACACTGGGCGAGTATCGGGAGGTGACGGTGGTGCTCTCGGCCGCGCAGGCTGGGACGGTCACGGTGGAATATTCCGGTGGCGGTGGCACGGCCACGGGCGATGATGTGGACTGGGCGCTGGTTGACGCCACCAATGCCATCATTCCGCGCGGCGTGCTGACTTTTAGTGCGGGAGAGACCAGCAAGAAAATTCGTCTTCGCGTTAAAAATGATGCCGTTCAAGAGGGTGCGGAAACAGCGATTCTGCAATTGCGCAATCCGTATCGCGCGGCCCTGACGAGCGGTAAAAACCTCCACACCCTAACGATCAACGATGCCAACGACCTCAGTCCACGGGTGCAATTCCTGTTGGCTAGTTCGACGGTGGCGGAAGTGGATGGGAAAGAACCACTGCTGATGGCAGTGTTGGATAAGGCCCCGACGGCAGCCGTGAACGTAAACTACGCCGTCACCGGAGGCACGGCAACTGCAGGAACAGATTACACCCTAACACCCGGCACGATCACCTTTGCCGCCGGGGAAACGTTTAAGCTGATTCCGCTGACCATTGTCGTCGATGCCGTGGCGGAGCTGGCGGAAACGATTGCGGTGAGCTTGAGTGCCCCCACGGGGGCGGTTTTGGGCACGCCGACGACACATACCATTACCGTCAAAGAAACCAATATTTCCAATCTATCGGTAACGGCCAGCACGAGCGAAGCCGTGGAAGGTGGCCAAGCGGGCGCGTTTACCATTACTCGCGTTGGTGGCTCCCTGGCGCTCGCTCTAACCGTCAACTATACCCTGGGTGGCACTGCTACCAACGGCACGGATTTCACGGCGCTTAGTGGGGCGGTCGTTCTGGGGGTCGGCCAAGCCTCAGTCAATCTTCCCGTGCAACCCATCGATGATGATCAGACGGAAGCGCTGGAAACCGTCATCCTCAGCCTGACGGCAAACGCCAACTACAATTTGGATGCCGCGTCGGACGCGACGGTGAACTTGTTGGATAATGATGCGCCTCCGGTGATCACGATCATTTCCCCGACCACGGATACCGTCAGTTTGCCGCTGGGAGTGGGGTTGATGGTCCATGCCGAGTCCACCGGCACTACGCCCAATGGAGTCACTCAGGTGCCAGTGAGTTGGAGCATGGTGAGTGGTCCCGCCGCAGCCGGGTTCGAGTCCGCCGCAGCGAATCAGACCGGGGTGACGTTCCCAACAGCAGGCACCTACGTGCTGCGGGTTAGCTCGGGGAATCCCACCGGGCTCAGCACTACAGACCTCACCGTCTTCTATGATGCCCCCGCGCTAGTCGGACAGGATATCGGGGCCGTGGCTGGAACCACCACGGCGGGTTCGTCAACGAACGCGGCTGGCTCCTACACGTTGCGCGCGAGCGGCAGCGGGCTCAGTGGCAGCGGGACCTCGGATGGATTTTATTTCCTGTCTCTCCCCATCACAGGAAACTTTGACTTCAAAGTTCGGGTCGCCAGCATCCTGAATCCCGGAGCCAGTGGATCCTGCCGCTTTGGGTTGATGGCTCGGGCCTCCAATGCTGCCAACGCGCTCTATGCCTACAGTTGTTATAAAGGAGATTTGAACCACGCCTATCAATACCGCACTGTTGTGGGCGCAGCGCCCGGGGCCAGCACGGGCACCTCTGCCAGCTACACCATGCCCCGCTGGGTGCGCCTCACCCGGACCGGAGATGTTTTTGCCGCCTACCTCAGTCCAGACGGCACCACGTGGACCCAGCGGGGGGCCAACCAGACCATCGCCATGGGCGCCAGTCCGTTGGTCGGCTTCGCTCTGACGAGCGCGGTGCAGGCCTCCCTCAGCACTGCCGTGTTCGATAGCGCCAACTTGCCGCTCGCCAGCAATGTGGGGCCATTTGTCAATGCGGGTAACGCCTTGTCCGGTGGCTCCCCGTGGAATCTGGATGCCACCATTACCGATGATAGACAACCACTGCCAGCTGCTCTGTCCCACCATTGGACCACCTGGAGCGGTCCCGGGGCTGCTACTTTTGTTTCATCTGCGGCAACCGATACTGGAGTCACCTTCCCAGTAACCGGACTCTACACGCTGCGCTTGACTGCGAGCGACGGAGCGATCACGACGTTCGATGACACCACGGTGAATGCCACGGTTCCCGTGCCCATCGAGACATGGCGCACCGCCAAATTTACCACCGCCGCAGGCAATCCCGCCATCAGCGGGGACCTGGCCGACCCGGATCACGATGGGATCAATAACCTCCTGGAGTATGCCCTGAATCTGGACCCTAATGCGCCCTCGACTCAATTGCCCACCTTAGCCGTTGAGGGAAATGTGATCTCATTAACCTATCGCAAGCATCTCGACGCTACCGACGTGGTCATGGAAGTCGAGGACTCCTCCGACCTGAGCGACTGGGCTCCCGTTGCCGTCACGGAAACGATTCTCGGCACCAATGCCCGCACCCAAACCATCAAAGCCTCCCTCCCCATGGACGGGCCTCGACAGTTCCTCCATCTGAAGGTGACCTACGGTGGCACGATCCCGCCCCAACCCTAGCCGTGCCCCTGAATGTGGAGCAGTCGGCTCGACTGCTCCATCCCAGCCCCACCGCAGTCCAGCGGACTGCGACCACACTCGCAGCGCGCCGATCTATTCGTCGAACGTAAATCGTCATTCAACCCTTCTCTCGCGAGTCTGATTTCCTTGCACAGCGGAGAGAAAATTTATGTCGATTTACGCTCGGCTGCACGTGAATGTCCGCAGATGATGACAACGGGTTTTGGGGAAACTACAGGGGAGACAACTGTCGGGGGGATTTCCTGAGGGGCTTCCCTCCGCTGAAACCAACCATGGCCGTAGTTGCTGGCTCGGTCAGCCTCCACGATAGTCACGTCATCCCTCGCAGCAATACGGCCTTAATTGCTAGCCGTTTGGGGCGCTCGGTTTCTCATTAAACCGTCGCTCTAGCAACTGCCGAACTTCGAGACACGCGACAAACAATAACCCCGTCGCAGAAAGAATGGCGAGAAGCCCGCCAAACTCGCGCACCGGGAAGTGATTCCAACCGCGGGTCGCATAGAGGATGGTAAAGGTAATAATCGCTGCGCCAACGACTGCAATCCCGAGCGTTCGCCACCAGGGAACGGGCCGCAAGCCGCCAGTCGCCACTAAGAACAATAAGCCGACCCCGCCTGCTATGCTGATTGCTGCGCCGTGCCAGTCGGCGTAAGCCGAGAGTGGAATCCGTATTGCTTTTGGGGCGGTTGCGCCAAGCGCACCAACAGCATCCGCAATGGACTCATAACCGAATTGAAAGCTCCAAGGAAAGGCAGGGGAGATAGCTGCCAGAACGCAGAAAAGCATGGCCCATCCAGCTGTTGATCTCAGGAAGGTTTTCATAAGTGAAGTGCGCCGAACTACTTGATCACCGACAGAAGTGCCGTTTGCTGCCGAGCTTCTTTAGAGGCGACAGAGTTGTCGTTTTTGGCGCGGGGTAGTGATTTCATAGTGGAATTTAGGTGGGATTTAGCCGCACATTGGCGCGGACGTCAATAAAGAAGCGGGGGACTCAAGAAAGCCGTTGGTTTCCGAATGGGCGGCATCGGGTAGAGACTGGCCTCCGAGGCTGGCTCGATCCACCTTCCCCCGAGAGTCACCTCAACATCTCGCAGCAATACGGCCTTTATTGTTCACCGTTGTTTTGTATCTGGTTCTCATCGCCAACTCATTTGGGGAGCAAATGGCGAAAGTCCGCGACGAAAGAGTGGGCGTCATCATCGTCCAGCTTCGGCCCGGTGCCCCAGTTGGAAGCGAAGAGAACCCGCGTGCCGCTTGGTGAAGGAATACCTTGGGCCTGTGCCCAATAATCCACCGGGTCTTCGTGCCGGGTATGGCAGATATACTCGATCCGTGACCCGTCCAAGGCCACCGCTGCGATGAAGCTGTCCTTCTGCTGGCCATCGCGTGCCGACCTATCGCTGACGAATGCCCAGCCGGGCCGACGAAAAGCCCGCCCAGAGGTATGGTCGCCGCCACTCAGGGCCAGCGGCAAGAGTTGGCCATCGCTGAGTCCAAGCAAGACCTCCTTGCCGGAGAGTTTCGGCCCGGCAGCGTCGTCATCCGAGCGCCCCACCTTCACATCGCGGCCATCTGCGGTGAGCGCGAGGTCGCCGTGTCCCGGTGTGTGTGGAAACTTCCTCTGCTCAGTGAGAAGGTGCCCTTGGAAGTCAAAGACGGCCAGTGCTTCACCGCGGCTGTTGCCCTCACCGCCTGCGCCACGGGCAGACATCACCAGATAGCGCCCGGAGGGCGAGGGCTTCAGGATCTGATGTTCGCGCTCTTTGCGCGCAAAACCAAACTCCGTAAACCGCAAATCGGGTGAGGCCCGCGTCCGACGGTGCAAATCCACCCCAAAACCCACATCGGCACCGTCCGACTCGCGCCGCGCCGTCACCGCAGTGAAGCAGCCATCCGCCGAAAGAAAATCCTCTGAAGCGAGCTGCACCAGGTCAGTGTAGCCGGGAAAACGGCAAATCTCGGTAGTCTCTCCGGTCCTCCCGTTCCATTGCTCCACGCGATTCCCACGCACTAGCACCATCACGTCCGCCACCGTGGGATGCCAGGTGCCCGCCACCGGCGGCCCCCACCGATGGAGCACCTCATAAGTCTCACCATCCAAAATCAGCGGTCCGCCGAAGTGCAAATACAACAGCTTCTCATCCGCACTCCATACTTGTTTGAGGCTGTAAATGGACCGATTGCGCCCGGCCCATACTCCTCCGACGTTAGGCACGGGGGTATTCTTGTCTCCGGTGATCCGCGTGACGCGGGTGCGATAAACAGGATCGTTAAAAGAGCCAAGGTAAGCGGGGAAAGGCACTGGCGGAGCTACCGGCCCGCACTCTGTCCGTAGCCCCTCAGCATTTAGCCGGAAAAGACACCAGCAAAACGTGGAGCAAATAATGCGCAGTCCGCGTTTCATTGAGTAGCGCGTGGCGACACCTAACTAGTTAATCACCGACAGAAGTGTCGACTTTGGCCGAGCTTCTTTATGGGCGACAGCGTTGTCGATTTTGGCGCGGGGTAGTAATTTCATAAACGATGTTTGGTGGGATTTAGCCGCAGAGACGCGTGATCGTCAACGTTAATGTCAATTTCCGCTCGGAGGCGCGTGGATTCCTTCGGATGATGACAACGGTTTTTTGGGGAACTGCGGGGGAGGCAACTATCGGGCGGGGGATTTCCTGAGGGGCTTCTCTCTCCTGAATCCCCTGGGCTTGTTCAACCATGGCCGTAGTTGCTGGTTCGATCAGCCTTCACTCCGAGAGTTGCGTCAACTCCGTCCCGCCTTGCTAGCCTCAAGCAACCTCTGCGAATCTCTGCGCCCTCCGCGGTGAAACTCCCATCCCGCAGCATGCAGAATCACCGCAGAGAATGCAGCGGACCGCAGAGCTAAAAAACTCGGGAACTTCATTCCCCGACTCGGAAACATCATTCCCCAACTCGGAAACATCATTCCCCAACTCGGAAACGTCGTTCCCCGACGCGGAAACGTCATTCCCCAACTCGGAAACGTCATTCCCCAACTCGGAAACGTCATTCCCCAACTCGGAAACGTCATTCCCCAACTCGGAAACGTCATTCCCCAGCTCGGAAACGTCATTCCCCAGCTCGGAAACATCATTCCCCAGCTCGGAAACATCATTCCCCAGCTCGGAAACATCGTCTCCGAGTCGGGTTTTAGCGCCGATTCAGAACTGGACTGCTCCGTGAGGGGAGGAGGACGGAGTTTGTGACAGCAGGATTCGGTTCCTCCAGTGCCAGTCACTCGCGGACGGTGGATTTACCGAAGGGCTTCCCCAAAGTATTGCCGGACTTTAGTCCGCAAGCCGCGACAGGAGAGCGGGCCGAGCGGATCAGGATGCGCTACGGAGACCAGCCCAAATCGAAAGGAAGGAGCAAGTTAGTCGCCTATAGAGTCTGAAAAAGGCAGGGTGGACAATGTCATCGGTTGAGATGGCTAGTGCTTGGCGGCAGGTGCGACATGCTGCTTCGTCGAGTCAGAGGCGGGGCGAGACTTGGATTCGTCAAAGGGAACGAGAACGGTTGCAGGGACTTTGTCGGCAGAGCTTCCGCCCGCATGGGAATGGAGGCGGACAGCGCTGGGTAGCCATTCGTCCAGTCGCCAAATAATGTGAAATCCTCCCGGGGTGCGGTAAATCTTTTTCCAACCCTCTGCGGTGTTGCGAAAGACGATGGTATCGGATTCTCCCGACCCAAGGTTGTCGTAAACCAAAAGTGTCTTAGAATCGGGCGACCATGCGGCTCCGAAATGTCGTCCATTTTTGGCGAGAAGCGTGCGCTTGGTGGAACCGTGCGCGGCAATGAAAAGGCGCGAAGTGAAATCTCCGGCGTCCTCCTTTTCACCCGACACCTCCCAACGCGAGTCAGGTGAGGCCAAGGATGTGCCCGACTCCAAAAGCTCCACGCCGAATGCCATCTGCCAGGAAAGAAAGCCGAGTAGAAAATGCAGTAAACGCTTCATACAATGTATCGGGGTTGGTGATTTGGGGAGTGACCGAACTAGTTGATCAACGACAGCAGTGTCGCTTGTGGCCGAGCTGCTTTAGAGGAGACAGAGTTGTCGGTTTTGGCGCGGGGGAATGATTTCATGGGGAGATTTAGCCGGAGCGGGGCGGGATCGTCAACGTTAATGTCGATTCCCGCTCGGATGCGCGTGGAATCCCGCAGGGGATGATAAACGGATTACCCCAGAGAGGCGGGTTGAAGCCGCCACTCCGGGGCAGCGTGACTGCGCTGCGGATTGCGAAGCTGCGGACCGGCGGAAGTGGAAAGCCAACGGAGCCATTGGGTTCCAAATCGGAGGTGCCTAGAGGCGATCCACAATGCCTGTGCCAGTAACAGCCCTGGGCTCGTTCAACCATGGCCTTAGTTGCTGGCTCGATCCACCTCCACACGGGCGGGTTCGGAGAGACCTCCGTGCTCATCCCCGCCACCACCACCTGGGTCAGCGCGGACTCTACCAGATCAGGCTCGTAGCCCTCAACGCCAGCGGCCCCAGCGCGGCTGGTCCGATTCAGAACTGGACGGCTCCGTGATGTGATTCACGAGGATCAAGTGAAAGTCGGCGGAGCCGTCAATGCCCCGACTGCGGATTCCGCATCGGCGGGAACCGTAATTTCTTCCTCGAAGCCAAGAAACCCAGCGTCCGCATCAAGGAAGCAAGCAGCCCGGCTTACCAACTCCGCGGAGAGGCTTGGAGCGTCAAACTCCCACTTTCCATCCTGAGTAATTAGCGTTTCCTTTGACAACCATAGCGTCTCGATTACAGAAGCGCACATTCCTTGCCGCTGAGCCCGGCATGCCGAGCCAGCGATATGCACACCATTAAATTAATGCCCGAGAAGCCTTTCGAAATGACTGAGTCAGTCATTATCGAGGGGGATGTTCATCTCGGGTTGGCACGGCTACCCTCCGAATCGGTCCAGTGTGTGGTGACCTCGCCTCCTTACTGGGGGTTGAGAGACTATGGCATTACGGGTCAGTTGGGACTGGAACCTAGTTTGGCCGGATTCATCCAGGGCCTGACGGCGGTATTTCAAGAGGTGCGCAGGGTGCTCAAACCAGATGGAATTCTCTGGCTTAACATTGGCGACGGCTATACGAGTGGGAATCGAGGGTGGAGGGCACCCGATAAAAAGAACCCAAACCGGGCTATGAGCACGCGTCCAGAAACCCCCGCGGGTCTCAAGGATAAGGACCTTTTGGGTATCCCCTGGCGCCTCGCCTTTGCACTTCAGGACACGGGTTGGTATCTTCGAAGCGACGTCATCTGGCATAAGCCAAACGTCATGCCGGAAAGCGTGAAGGACCGCCCAACACGTTCGCACGAGTATCTCTTCATGTTCACCAAGTCCGATCATTATCGGTATGATCACGAAGCTGTGCGTGAGTTAGCCAGCAACGGCAGCACAAGAAATCGACGAAGCGTTTGGAGTATCAATACGTGTAGTTCGGGCAGTTCACACATCGCCCCATTTCCACAGTCATTAGTTGAGCCGTGTGTGCTGGCTTCCTCGGCACCCAACGAGTTCGTATTAGACCCGTTTTTCGGCTCGGGCACGGTTGGACTGGTAGCCCAGCGATTAGGGCGAAAATATATTGGTATCGAGTTAAACCCGCTATACGTCGAAGAGGCGAAGGCCCAACTGGAACGAGGAACCCTTGGCTTGGCCCCGAAATATAAACCTGAAAACAAACCTGATTATGAGCTTAGTTTTACCCTCCGTGAACCTACAGGTTACGATGGCGACAGCCTTGGAAGCCTTCCGCAGGCTATATCTCCAGCAAGCTCTGGAAACCACCATAAAGGGCTTGGTCCTGACAAACCTAAACCAAGAGCTCGATCAGTTCGCGCCTGAGGCTGATCTCAGGTCCTTAGAACCTGTCCGGCAAATAAACTTAACAGCCATAATGGGATTACTTAGTGAGGCGTCTGACGGCGAAGCCGATCATGGCGAGATAGACAAAGGCTTCGTGGTGACTGGGTTTGCGCTCGTGGTCGCGCACGAGGCGG
>JANOAV010000163.1:0-15485 GCA_031411295.1 Verrucomicrobiales bacterium
TGCGGCGAAATTGGAAAAGAATGCGGGAAGCGGCAGGGAGTTATGGGGCATCCGCCCAATCCATCAGAAGCTGGCAGGGCGCCATGGGAAATTACAGAATTCCAGATATTTTTGAATCCTTAAAGGCATTGGGCTTTAGCCCGTTCCGAATTCAAGGGAGCATTAACTATTGAGAAACATGCTGTAATGCTTATTTTTTTCGCCTCGGCTTATCGGGACGGGCTGAAGCCCGAACTCCAACGACGATGCTGATGCTGCGGGCTGAAGCCCGAACTCCAACGGTTGCTCCAATTTCGTGAAACTTCGCTCTTGCATTCCCCGGTGGCTGGTTAATCTAGCGGTCCCTAAAAACAACAGCACGTCGGGCTGTGGCTCAGCCTGGTAGAGCATTCGCCTGGGGGGCGAGGGGTCGTGGGTTCGAATCCCGCCAGCCCGACCATTTTTTCTTTTCCTGGCGCTCAGAGTTCTGAGCGCCTTCGTTATTTCCCGCAGAATTTAAGTTTATGAAGCAGACCAAAGTGGCAATCATTGGGGCCAGTGGCTACACGGGCGAAGAACTGGTGCGGTATCTGCTCCAGCACCCGAACGTGGAGCTGACGGGGGTTACCTCCCGGCAGTATGCGGGGAAAACGATTGGGGAAGTTTACCCGCGGTTCCGGCAAACGGGTCCCAGCGCGCTGGTGAAGTTTATCCTGCCGGACGTGGCGGCAGTGGTCGCGACCGGGGCGGAAGTGGCGTTCCTGGCGGTGCCTCACGGGGTGGCGATTGAATATGCCGGAGCGCTGCTGGACGCAGGTCTGGTGGTGATCGATCTCAGTGCGGACTTCCGATTGCGGGATGCGGACGTTTACGAAGAGTTCTATGAGCAAGCGCATCCGCGGCCGGATCTGCTGAAGTCCGCGGTCTATGGTCTGCCGGAAGTGTATGCGGACGTCATCCGCACGTCCAACTTGATTGCCAGCCCCGGGTGCTATCCGACGAGTGTGCTGATGCCGTTGCTGCCGCTGCTGCGGGAGAAGTTGATTCAGCCGGACAGCATCCACGTCTTCAGTATGAGCGGCGTGAGTGGCGCGGGACGCAAAGAGTCCATCCCGTTGCTGTTCTGTGAATGCAACGAAAGCGTGCGGCCTTACAGCGTGCCGAAGCATCGCCATCTGAGTGAGATCGAACAGGAACTCAGCTTGGCGGCGGGGGAGAAGATTGTCATTTCCTTCACGACGCATCTGGTGCCGGTGCACAGTGGGATTGTGACCACGATCTATGCTGCGCCTACGGAGCAAGCAGTGGATCTGAATGAAGCTTACAGCCGGGCTTATGGCGAGGCTCCGTTCGTGCGTTTGCTAGGGAAGGGTGGTTGCCCGGACTCCAAGCATGTGACGGGCACCAATTTTATTGATTTGGGCTGGGTGCATGATCCACGCACGAATCGGTATGTGCTGATGAGCACGGAGGACAACATTGGCAAAGGAGCCGCCGCGCAAGCCGTGCAGAGTTTCAATCTGCGCTTCGGACATGCGGAGACGGCGGGGTTGCGGGTCTTCTGAGAGTGGTTGGGCCATTGCAAGAATGAGCAGCCCAGCGAGCTGCGCCACATTCTACTGAGGGGTGAGGTCAGGAGAGGGCACCAACCAGCCCGCATCATTGCGCCAACTGTTCCAAGCTCACAAGTGATAACTCCCGCCGGACTGGGAGCGGTGGCGCTCCCATTACAGTGTGGTGAGCGAGGGCGCTCACCCTACAGTTGTATCCACCTAGATAATCTGCTGGCCATGATCACGCAGTTGTGCGTCAGTGAGTGGATCGCTTTACCGTCTTATGAAACCCGCTCCTTTCCTGCTCCCACTCCTAGCCGCAATGACCGTTGGGGGAATGCTTTGGCTACAACGTTCGAAAACACAGCAGATTGTGAACCAACGCTCCATGCTAGAGTCCACGGTGCAACAAGCCCAGGCCCAGGGGATCAAGTCTGTAACCCAGCGGGCGGAAACGCTGGCTAAATCGCTAGCGACCACCGGCACTACGAGCAATGCCCCGCAGAAACTGGTGCTGGCAGACTTGTTGGCGGCCTTTACAGAAACCAGCGGCATGCCCGACATGCGAGCGATGCTAAAGTTCCAAGCCGCCATGGAAAGCATGACTGCGCAGGAAATTCAATCCCTGCTGACCGAGGCCGCAACGGCCAAACTAACGGGAAACCAACAGAACGGCGTCTTCAATCAATTGCTGTCGGCGTTGGGTAAGAAGGATCCACAACTGGCGTTGGAGGAGGGAATGAAGCTTTCCGAAAGTGGCAGCGAGCGCAATCTCTACAGCCTCCGTGGCTCATTCGAGAGTTGGATGGGCAAGGATCCGGTGGCTGCCACGGCTTGGTTGGATCAGCAAATTGCAGCGGGAAAAATGGAGAACACCGCGTTGTCTGGAGCCAATCAGAAACGGATCGGGTTCGAAGTGGGTATCATCGCCACCCAACTCACGAAGAACCCCGCCCTAGCCGAGGCAAGATTCCAGCAACTCAGTCCAGTGGATCGCAAAGCGGTGTTGGGAAATACCTGGAACTTCGCCACCAGCAGCGAAGGCCAGCAAGGCTACGTGAAACTCGTGCGCAATGGGGACCTGGAGGCGGCAGAGCAACAGAACCTGCTGTCCAACTATGCGAACAACATCAGCCGGAAAGGTGAACTCAAGGATGTGAGCGAATTTCTGAAAACATCACAAGCCTCGCCTCAGGAAACGACCAAAATCGTGCAGACGTGCGCGTCAGATCGGTTGCGCGAAAAAATTGGCAAAGACCCGCAAAACCTCACTTCCGAGAAAACCACCGAGTGGCGCAATTGGGTGGTCCAGAGTGATCCAGAGCATGCGGGCAGCATCATTGGAAAATCGCTCAGCAACGTGGCGCTGGGAGACAACATCATCGCCACGGTTGAGGCCGTTAGTCCACCGAATCAATTGGATGCCGTCAAGCAGGCTCTCGTTGAATCAGCAGCCGAGAATGTCACGGGGCTGCGATCACTAGCCGACAGTATCGCAGACGAAACCATTCGGGCTCAAGTGCTCGCCAAGAAGTGGCCCCAACCAAAGACTGAGCAGGAGCAGAAATAATCCCTTTCCAGAAATCCCACTATCGCCTGACATGAAAATCTCCTGGTTCATCACTCTTCTAATCCTCGGCGTTGGCACCTACTTTTACCAGCAGGGACGCGAGACCGCACGCACCACCGGGGCTTCGCTCGTGGCGGTGCAAAATGCGGCCAAGGAACTGGGACTGGATCTGGCTGCAGCGGCGGAAGGTCGCGTGCTGGTGGATCCCACGGCTCAGCAAAAGGCCGAGGCGGATGCCATCCTCTTAAGCAAACAACAGCACGAAGCGGAGGTCCGGCAATTTGCCAAAGAGTTAATCGCCTTTGCCGTCGAGATGAAGCAGCAGGAAAAGTCCCGGGAACCACGCCCACCCGGCTTGGAGAAACGCATGATGGCGATGATGGCGAAGTTCGTGGAACTGGACGAAGCGGATATGCGCATCCTGTTGGGAGAAGTGAAAATCACCAGCGCGTTGGACGATAAGACCCGCAAGGAAATGGTCTTCTTTTCCTGCATGATGCTCTCGCAGACCAATCCTGCCGCCAGCGTGAAACTCATGGGTGAAGCGCGTGATTTAATGAAAGGAGGAGATGATGGCATGCGCACCCATATGCTCTCCAATGCCCTCGCCAACTGGGCCAAGAGCGATCCTCAGGCCGCCCTGGCTTGGGCGGATCGCCCGGAAAATGCTGACTTGGTGACCACGGATACGAAGCGCGGCCTGCTAATCGGCATCGCGCAAACGGATCCACAAAAGGCGCTCGCCTTGGCTCTGAAGCAAGGTGGCGATGGCGACACGCTGAATCGCATCGCAGAGGTTGCTTCAAAAGATGCGTGGAAGGCTCTGCTGGATGCTGTGCCCGTCACGAACCTCGATGGCGTGTCCGACCCGGCAAAACGCAATAGCCTGCTCAGCGGCATGGCCAACAAGTTGAAGGAAACGGGCGTCGAAGCCACTGCGGAATGGATGCGCACGGCCGATCTGAATCAGCAGGATCGTCAGCGCCTGATGCAAAGCATTTCAAGCTCGATGTATGGCAAGCAGCCCGCCCCATGGCTTGAATGGATGGGCCGGGAGGAAACGGATCCCGCAATGCTAAAGACCTACACTCGCAACATTATTCCTGATTGGACACAGAAGGACTTCAACGGCGTGGGCGAATGGATCAACCAACAACCCAGTGGCAATCTGCGCGAAAGTGCCACCCAATCCTTTGTGGAAACGTTAGCCCCGCACGAACCCGAGGCCGCTTCCGTCTGGGCGCTCCATTTGCCAGAATCCCCTGACCGCACCAAGTTGCTGCAAACCATCCGCGATTCATGGAAAAACAAGGACGCCCCCGCTGCGGATGCCTTTGCTGCGCAGCACGGGTTGAGATAATGGGGTGGCCAGGTGGCGGGCTGGGACTAGGGGTGATTATTCCACAAGATAAGGCTAGGAGTTCCGCCTTTAGGCGGTTCGAACTGTGTCTGCGCAACCGCCTAAAGGCGGAACTCCGAGCGTCTTGTTTTGTATTGGGCTGTGGAATAATCACTCCTAGGCTGGGACGGGCCTCGCAAGAAATTTCTCACAATTGGTCCGTTTCTTGCGTTGGGGTAAGGAGGCTTCTTGCGAAGCCCTCTCCATGACTCACTAACCCTCGTTTCTTTTATGCCTCGCTCCACCACGCTTGATGCCCTCGGTCATACTTCTCCTAACAGTCTGCCGATGGCGCGGGAGAAGGTGTTGGAGTTGGTTGATTTAAAGTTGGCCTCGCGCGGTCTGACGCCTCCGGGATTGCAGGACGATTACTCCCCGGTGCAGGATTTCGGGCGTTCGTTGCTGGCGAATTATGAGGAGCGGTTTCGGCTGATTGGGGATGTGCTCTGTCCGTCAGATCAGGCGATTCATGAGTTCCTCGCTGATTACCTGCGGGAAGAATTTAGCGACGTTTTTGCTCCCGGCGAATTCTTGGTGCCCGCTGGGGCCTTGACTTTGGAGCGCCATGGGTTGGCTCGGGAATTGAGTTTGCCGGTAAATTCGGATCGATTCGTCTCACCCATCCTGACGAGTTCCCGGGTGGCGCAAGGGGTATGCCATAATCCGGCCAAGGATCGGCGGACGACGGAGGGGGTGTTTCATGTGGTGGAAGGTGGCTTGCCGATTCCGGCTGACAAGAAGAGCGTGCCGAAGCGGGCGTTTGCCAAACTGCTGTGGCACGCGCTGCATGCGCCGGATGATTTGCTGCGATTGCCTTACACGGCGGAGCAGGCGGAAGCGGATCAGGCGAGAACGTTTGTATCCCTGCTCCTGCGACCCATCATCGGGCCGGAGATCCCGGGGGTGCAGCGGAAGCGCACCATGGAGATTCGTTTCTTTGCCCCGGGGATCCTGGTGTCTAACTTGGATTTCGTGGAAAGCATCTTTGGCAATGCAGGCGATCCTTATCTTCCGGAAAATGATGCGCGGCTGGATGTCGGAGTTTGGAGTGGGCACACGGGCTGTGTGATTCTGGCACCGCAGTTGTGCACGGTGAAGAAAAAGGATTGCGGCTTGCCGCATCGCTCAGAAGCCACGCCTGCGCAGGTGCGCGATGGGATGTGCTGGGAGCATGAGGATGAGTTGTATAATGATGGGTCGGCGTTTAAGATCGCTTGTCGGGATGCGCGTGGAGTGATGGTGACGCTGATTGCGGACAGTTACTATGGCTACTGCAAGAAGGAGGTGAAGACGCAGATTAGCTATGCGACGAACCTCTACGGCCAATTCGAAGAGGAGCATGCCGGGGGAGCGTTGGCGTTTCCCTGCTTTGATTTGGGGGAGGACTTTTCCTTAAGCAGTGAGTTGAATTATCGTTGGGAGGATACGGTGGAGTTGCACGGACACTTGATGGATTTGCAGCCGGAGGGTTATGGGATCGATAAAGTTCACCCTGACATTATCTATGTGCCAGAGGACTCCAGAATCTCCCTGCGGAAACAAAATATCCTCTGGTCGAAAACGGATGGAACCACCGCAGAGATCAAGTTACGAGCGGGTCAGACCTACGTGTTGCCCAGTGGCTACAAGGTGGAAATGATGCAGAGCGTCAAAGGGCAGCGCTGGCGGTTGGTGGGCACGCAGGCGGAGGGAACTTTCTGCCACAAGCCGTGCACGGTGTCGGGAGGCGGCAAAAGTGAGATTTCCAAATCGCTCTCCGATGCCATGATCACTGGTCCGGTGCTGTTGCAGGATTTTGCAGAGGACATGAAGTTGGCGCTCAACGTGATGCAGCGGGATTTCGGTGGGCGCTTCAAGAATCCGCACCAGCCTCAGCGGCCCAGTCGTCCGTTGTTAGCACCGGAACGCTCCTTCGGCTCGGTGGTGCGCATGCTGACTCCTTCCGAGTCCTTCACGGACGGCTACAATGCCTGGCTCCAGGCGATTCCGCGGCATGTGCGGGATCTGGTGTTGGTGATCAAGCGTCGCTATCGCGAAAGTTGGGGCGAGGACTGGACGCATCGTTTTAGCGTGGATTCCATTGATGGGCGGCCGGGCAATGAGTTGAAATATCGCAATCAAAAGCTCTACACGCGTTATCTGCGCGTCGGGTTCCAGGAGGATGGCACGTGGCGCACGTTTGGCTTGCGCAAAGATTTTGCCCCAGCCGTAAAGTTGCAGCGGGAGGATGATATCACTGCCTCCGCGGTGGTGCCTGCGGGAGCGTTGCAAGGGTTGCATCCGGGCTTGAAGGAATCGGCTTACAAA
The DNA here is from genome assembly GCA_031411295.1 of Verrucomicrobiales bacterium. GTDB lineage: Bacteria > Verrucomicrobiota > Verrucomicrobiia > Verrucomicrobiales > V1-33 > JAGNEJ01. The sequence goes on from JANOAV010000163.1 coordinate 6,809, forward strand.
TTTAGTGCCAACTGCGAGTATCGGCTATTCCAAAGACCGGATGATGCGGTGATTCGGGGGTATGATCGGGTAACGGAAGCGGACTTCACCAAGGCGGGGAATTTCTTCAGCAACTACGAACCACTTCCTATCGCTCACGCCAAGGAGATGACCGAGGATGCCATCCGCTTTGGTTTGTTCACGGCACCCTTCCAGTTGTATTTGCTCAAGTTAGCGAATCGCAATCAACCTGACTACTTCGTTTGCCCGGCCAATCCACGTCTCGTGGAAGGCAAACCCAGCAAGAACCCTCGTTACTTGCAGACGCGCCCTGATCTCGAGAATCCCCGCCGGGAATATCTGGCAGAGATCGGGGCGCGATTCTATCGCGGCCTTCCAGCGAGTCGTCCGGTCTTGAGTCCAGTGAGCGCTTTCCTGCCCGGGCGTCGGAATAATCCGGCGGAAGCGGGTTCCGGGATTCGACCGCTGGCAGTCTATGGGCCGATCCACTATCAGGAGCTGCCAGAGTTGTTCGCAGACTATATTGCCAGCCTGACAGGGAAGTCTCCCAGCACCACGGGAGCCGGCAGCGAGGGAGCACTAACCAAGAGCCCGTTCAATGCCATTCTGCCGATTCACGATCTCAATGCCGCGTTGATTTCCGCCATCCTGACGGAGGCGCATGCTTTCAGCAGTGCGGCTGGTCACATCGGCCGGAAGTTCCGGGTGGATCACGATATTTCCCTGCTGGTGCCGGAAGTGTGGTGCCGGATGCACTTGCATGAGCGGAATCCGGACTGGCTGCTGGATCATGGATGCCTGGAGGCGGTGCGGGATCTCAAAGTGGACGGACGTGTGGTTGGGGCGAGTCGCCTAGGGTATCGCATCACGGAAAATTTCATTAAACGCTTCTTTGGTCGTGTCTTTGCCGATCCCACCACCGTCTTCACGGAAGAGATGCTGCGGCCGGAATTGCAGGATCAGGGCGACTTCGTTGAAGGCGTAGAGCACATCATCGACGGTCAGCGCAAGGCCGCTGCGATGTATTTCGAGGATGGCAGCATTGATGCCGCGATCCCGCCGCTCAAGGCGTTGCTAAAGATTCTAGTGAAAGGGGAGGGGAGCTTCAAGGATCCGTCATTCCGTGATCTCTTCACACGGGAGACCCTGCTCAAGAGCGATTGGTATGGCGCCCGCCTAACTGCCCAGAGCGCTGTCGAGAAACGTTTACTGGAGAAGCATGAGGTGGCGTTGGATCGCGCGCTAACCACCCGCACGCGGTTGCGTCCGCAGGAGCGGGCAGGACTGGAAAGCAGACTGACAATGGCCAGGACAGGGTTGACTAACCTCCCGGCGCAAGCTCCGGTGGGCACGCTGGGCACGGATCCGACCCTGCTGCCGCAGTAGATCGGGGGCGGAGTCAAACGAAAGCGAGTTTGCCGGAGAACCAGCAAACTCGCTTCGTTGAATTTTAGCTCAGGGAGGGATTAGCTCCCATGAAGTTAAGGAGTTGTGGCAGGCCAAGGACCATCCGCTGTCATCACCATGAGGCGATAGAAGCGACGGAGTTCGGCGGGCAGCACCACGATGTCAAAGTTGGCCGCACTGCCATTTCCCGTAATGGTGGCCAAGCCCGCATCCTTCCACACTTGGAGGTGGGAGGGCTCCTGTCCGTCGGTATCGTCAGATTTGTAAACTCTGTAGAAACGTCCGTTCTTGGTGGGGAAGGAGAGGTTGGTGGGGGTGGTTGGGTTCTGCGTTAGGCGCAGCACATCGGCGGGATCATTGGGGTTGGTGCCCATGATGGCTTCGGCCCCATCGGTCACGCCATCGCCATCAGAATCGGCATTGGGGTTGGAAGAAGAGCCAGCGATGACGATGTCCTGAATCCAGAAATACTCATTGGCAGAGTCATTGATGCCAGTCAACTTAACGGTCACTTTCTCCGTGCCAGCAGGCACATTGTAGGTGAAGTTGAAGGTGCCAGCGGAATTCCCCGCAACCAAGACTGGGCCGGCCCCAGTGCCAAGATTGAATTCGTCTTTACCAGCGTTGTTGTCGTAGGTGAGTGTCGTAGTTCCGGATCCAGTGTAACCGTTGAGGACTTTGTTGAGGTCCTTGTCCGCAGCATTGCCGTCGATCAGATTTACCGTGGTCGGAGTGGCCGCCACTTCGGTGATCACTTCGATCTTAAACGTGTCGTTAGTTTCGAATCCGGTGCCGGCGCTGTTTTCAAAGGCGCGGAACTTGGCGGTCACGGTCACGTTGCTTAGGCCGGCCACGGAAATGGCAGGCGTTTGCAGGACTTGCCCCAAGGTGATCACAGCAGCGGGGTGCATTTCTGCCGTGTAGGCATCGACCGTAAACGCTGTGTCTGCCGCCAGAGCCACCCCTTGGCGCCAAGCGCTGAAGTCTGGAGCGGTAGCATTGACGTCATTGTAGATCACGCTGACCGTCCCATTGAGGTTGGATTTTGCCATGGCGATGGGGACGCCTGCCAAATTAATGGCTTGGTTAGCTGACTTGGTGGCTGGGGTTCCCTTATCGACAATCACGTAGCTGTTGACCCCGGCAGGCACGGTGACATTGGTTGCCGTAGCGCCATAGGTGCCAGTAGCATAGAGCGTGGTGTTGCCAACATCTGTGGAACGCACTTCGTAGTGCACGCTATTAGAAGTGCCGGCCGCAACAGTCACCGTAAAGGAAATAGTGTCGTCCGTTGGAACTGCGGCGTCTGCACCAAAGTTGCGAACCGCCGCAGTGCTGGTGATGGCTCCGATGGTGGTGGCTGGTGGCACGACGACCACGGCCGTGGTGCAGGTAGCATCTCCGCCATCGACCACAGTGAAGGTCAAATTGGTTTTGATCCCCGTTACGTTGGTAGCGGCCTTCGTCAAAGTAACGGTGGAGGTGGGCAGGGCTCCCGTGGTCTCACCGCCCAGCAAGCCGACTGTATTCCAGTTCGGTCCAGTGGTTCCGGCACCAGTAACGGCTAGATCGAAGGTGATGGTATCATTCGTGGCATCGTCATCGCCTTGGTTGTTGTAGCTGGTGATCGTGGGGGTGGCAAAGATACTGCAGTTGCTGAAGCGGACATCGTCGAAGTAGATGGACTCCGTGGTGGAGTTCACCCCGCCGGTGATAACCATGCGGACAGCCTTTGCGCCCAGGGTGGCGTTATCGACCGTCAAGGAACGCACGGTGTAAACGTCTTTAAAGGGATCCAAGGCAGCCGTGCCATTGACTTGAGCTTGCACATTCAGTGGGGAGGCGGGCTCAGAGAAATTGATGCCATCGGTGCTCGTTTCCAGGAACACCCGGAAACCATCGTCAGCTTCAAATGTGTCCGCTGTGACGCGGCTCATGATTTTCAGCGCGGCGGTAAATATCGGCAGACCATCCACAGAGAGTGGCTCCGTCACAAAACGACCGGTTTCTGCCTTCAGCAACTTGAGTGCCTTTTGATTCCCACCGTTGGCGTCAGACACCACGGCAGCGGAATTTAAGGCGGTCGCGCCACGTGTGGCAGGGGATTCACAATACCAAGCCAAGTCGGTCTGGCCGATGGCGGGAGCGAAGTGGTGTTCCGCCGCGATGACCGCATTGGCAGCTTGGGCTACATACGGAGAATCGTTGAACGTAATACCGACGCCCCCTGTGGGAAGCGTGCGTGGCGTCATGTCCAACAATTGCAGATCAAAGGCGTCATCGCTACTGTTAGCGCCCGTCTGGTGGATCGAGACGGCAATACGGTGGGTGCCAGCGGTCAGCTTACCCACGAGGCCGCCCACGAAAACCATCCGCGAGTGGCGCTCAATATTGTAAGTCACGCCTCCGACCGTGCCGGCGGGAGTATAAGCACGACATCCTGCAACGGGCGTGCCAGCCGCCTGAGCCGTGGTTGGAATGGCCCCGGTTAGGAGTGCATCGGTTTGATTCCGAAAGTCGTTGAAGACGGGCAAGGCCGCAGTCGAGGTGTCCGTTAGTTTGGCGGCAATGTTCACTGGGATACCAGCAAAATCGTCAATGTAGATATAGGCTCCGTCATCGCACAGGATTTCCGCCCAGAGGTTTGAGGTGTCGGCTGCCAGTGTGAAGCTGCGGCGGAAATAGGCCGCATTGTTCACCAAGTTTCCAGCTGCGACTGAAGTGGGGGTGCCGACGGCGGACTTAATCCCAGGAGCCCCGTCCAGTTGCGCGAATCCCAAAGGACCGGGAGCTGCGGCATTAAAGGCTGCGGTGCCCCCTGTAACCGTAAAAGCCGTCGTATCTCCAGGAATTTTCCACTTTGTGTTCCACAAAGCGTCTGAGGTCGGATTCTCTCCGTTGAGGGTGTGCAGCCATTCCCAAGTGGAATAAGGAGGGAGCACCACTTGTCCATTCCGTGGCGCGGACACGATGGCGACATCAAATGGTCCCACCGTTGCGGCAGCAGCCCCGGTCACTTGAACGTAATAGGTGGTCCCGGCAGTAACTTGGAAATGATTGCTGATGTATTTCGTGCCTGCAGTGGCATCCACCGTAGCGGTGGCGGCGGCTCCAGCCGTGGAATTGGCGGCCGCAACCCGTGTCAAGCTGGCCACATCGCTGGCGCTGCCAGTATAAACGCCCGCATACAAGCCAACTCCTGCCACCGAGGTGGGGCCAGTGCCGACGACCTTGCCCAACACGCTGAAATACGCCAAGCCGTTGCTGGTTGGCGTGTAGGAATACCACACGGATTTACCGGTAGCGGTTCCGTTGGCGGTGGCGGTTACACCGGTGGCCGTGAGGGTGAAGTGGGTCGCTGGCTCGCCCGTTTCGACCGTGGCGTTGGTGTTATTGCCTGTGGCAGTTCCGGTGGCGACCGGAATCACCTCAGCGCTTGCGAAATTATCATTTGCTGGTGCCTGTGCGTTCGCGGCCTGGATGGAGGCCATAGTGAAAGCACATGCCAGCCCAAGAGTTTGGTTGGTTATTTTCATGTTTAGTTTGGATTGAAACAATGTTGGGGTGGGGGATTGCCAGGAATATTCCTGCTGGGCGATGCGAACACATTTTCCCGATTAAGTAAATGAAAATCGATGTCATAATACCCTACTTATGAAGCGATTCATCCATTTCCATTCAGATAAATCTAGGAATTGTGGATTGTGTCGTAATTTGGCACTCTGATCTGCGGGCCACGCTTACTTCGGGCAAATCTTAATTGCGCAAAATTTAAGTTTCCTTCCGGCGGGGTATCTGTTTACGGTCGGATCCTAATTCATGGAATCTTCAACTGCTTCAACTTCTGGTGGCGGCCCGGTGCGGGCGCTGCGTTCGCTGTCTCCCCAACAACGTCGTTCGGGCCTGGCGGCTTGGCTTGGTTGGTTGTTCGATGGACTGGACATGCACATTTACACGCTGGTGGCCACGCCATTTGTGGCGTCACTGCTACTGGTTTCGGCTACGGATCCGGAGGTGTCGCAGAAATCATCCTGGATCCAAGCTGCGTTTCTGGTCGGGTGGGCGCTGGGTGGAGCGGTATTTGGCCGCATTGGAGATTTGCTGGGGCGGAGTCGGGCACTGGTGTTGACGATTCTGGTTTACGCGGGATTCACCGGACTTTCGGCCATTTCCACGGAGTGGTGGCATCTGATGATCTTTCGTTTCCTGTCGGCGTTAGGGATCGGTGGGGAATGGGCGGTGGGAGCCTCGTTACTGTCGGAAACGTGGCCGAAGAAATGGCGGCCCTGGATTGCGGCTACGTTGCAGACGGCAGTAAATTTAGGCATCCTGCTGGCGTGCTTTTCCGGTTGGTTGCTGGAGTCCGCCAACCCTCGATGGATCTTTCTGGTGGGTGTGCTGCCCGCGTTGATCACCTTGTGGATTCGCAAGGCGGTTCCGGAAACGGAGGAGTGGAAGTCCGCCAAGAAAGGCGTGAAGCCACCCGGGCTGCGCGATCTATTTGGGCCTGAGGTGAGATCAATCACTTGGCGGGCGTTGTTGATCTGCGCGGTATCACTCACCGCACACTGGGCCTTCATGTTCTGGCAGCAAAGCTTTATTCGTAAGCACCCAGAGATCATTGGATTATCCCCTTCAGAGCAGAACCGGGCGGCGGTGGAAGCGCTAACGTTTCTGATGGTGGGATCTATTGCGGGCAATTTCCTTGCCGGCTGGCTGTCGAAGCTTTGGGGTTACCGCAAGAGCATTTGCTTCCTGATGCTGGCCTACGGGGTGACCATGGCGATTACGTTTGCAGTGCCCTGGAGTTACTCCCAAACGCTGGGATGGTTCGTGCTACTGGGGGCGTGGGCGGGGGTGTTCGGCTTGTTCACAATGTGCCTGCCCCCGTTGTTTCCCACGCTGCTGCGCACGACCGGATCTGGTTTCTGCTATAACATTGGGCGACTGGCCTCGGCCGTGGGCGTGGTGCTTTTTGGTGTCGTCAAGGTGAACTCCCCGGGTGTGGCCTTGCTCTATGCCAGCGCGCTGTTTATTCCGGCCGCCGCGCTGGCGTTGATTCTCCCCGTGGAACGAGAAACGGCAGCGGCTCCGTTGGCTCCGGTTGAGTAAACTGAGGTTAAACCCCGATGAGTTCCGGTTCGGTCAAACTCGTTCCATTATTCTAACTTCAAAGCTCCCTTCCTCGTGCACTGCATCCCGTAAAACGGCGGACCAGGATCGAGCACTCTTGTCCAGAGATGGTGAAACGACGTTTATAGCGAGCCCGCCTCCTGGCTACCCCAAGATTCGAGAGGTGCCAAATGCAACTTGCGCGTCAGGAACTACAGAGCAGCGACTCTAGGGAATTAAGCCTGCGGAACAACCTCGCCTCAAGTCAAGAACGTCGCTTCAGCTTCAAGAACTACGGGCAGTTCAGGCCGGGAAGCAGCGGTGGATCGCCATTTCGAGAGCATTGGATGAACTCAAAGGAAGATGAATCTACTGAAGCGTTCCGGGGGCCTCTGGTTGCGAGAGTTGCAGGGCCGTCTGGACTATCTGGCTTCGAGGCCGATCCTGATTTTGAAGTATTTCACGGGCTTGTCGGCTTACGTTAAGATCCTCGTCGTGCAGGGCTTTTGTCAAAGCTTCATCATAGGCGGGACGTGCAGGTAAGGAACCTAAATAATCCAACGCCGCTGCCCGGAGATCACTGGTGGCTGCGTTGGTTAGTTCGAGGGCTCTATTGGTAAGTTCACTGTGCTCCAGGCGAGCGTTCCCAAAGGCTAACAGTGCTAACACCGTGTCACGGGGATGAGCGGAAGGCTGGAGGCTTTCTGCAAGTCCTTGCATTAAGGTTTGAGCGAAAGAAGGATTGTCCTTGGCAAGGCGTGCTCCAGCCAAAATGGCGGTGTCCGCCAGATCGTATCCTCCTTCTGACGCAGTGGAATCCATTAGCCGAGTCAAGGCAGAAACGACCCTCTGATCTGCCTGGGAGCCTAACTCACCTGCTGCCACTGCGGCTTGAATGACCGTGGTGGTGGGGAATTCATCGGGGTGGGTCAAGACATCGATGAGAGCGGCACGCCCAGTCTCGCAACCAGCTTGACTCAAAGCATGGACCAGTAACCCAGTGATTTCTGGTTCTGTTAGTGAACGCAATGCCGTTACAATGGCCGGACCTCCTTCCGGATGGACTTTGAGCCAATCTTCAAGGTCGTGCAAGGGACCGGTCGCTTCTGCCATGCTCCCTTGGGAGACGTTCTGGAGGCTTAGGAGCATTGTCTCTACGGATGCTGATCCCCACCGCTCCCGGAGCGTTTCTAGACGCAACATTTCTGAGATTGAGATAAGCGCGGGGGGCGCCGTGTCTGCTTCAACTGAGAATTCGCTGGCAATTTCGTCCTGATGCCCGACGAGCTTTCGCAGAGCTTCCGGGAGCGGTCTAACAGACGTGGTGAACGAAACTTGGAGATGGGAATAAGCGTAAGGTTTGTCATTGAGGTAGAGGCAGCATTGCTCAGTGCCTGTCATTTCCGAGAGCCAAAGGGAACCAAGCTGAGCATGGTAATTCGATGCTAGCACCGTCTGCTGTGTAGCACCCACATTGGCTGGGAGGAAGCGAGATTTGACGAGACTGGTGGATGTAGGGCGCTGGTATTTGCAGGCAAAGATAGGACTCTCTGGCTCCGGTGCCACCTCTGTGGTCTCATAGTAATTGTGTTTATCCACCACCCACTCCCAACCGTAAGCTAGGCGTAAGAATTGACGATCTTCTGGGGCAAGGTTACGAGGGTAAGCGATAGAAAGTATTTTTCCCTCTGGGGAGTAGTTGACGATCGCTGGGGTTTTATTCATGAGATCTTCCGCTTTAGCAATTCGCTTTTGTTCCTGATAGAGTCTGACCTCGCTGAGGGCCAAGGCAACCTGGATTTGGTCCGGCCCCACATTGAGGACTATCATATGCAGATGTCCATCGAGATGTGTCCCAGCGCCATTGGGTGGCGGGGCGGCGGAGTCAGATAAACTCAGCATCACGGACACCGCCCAGCTCGAACTCTCTCCGGTAACCCAGCGCATTGCCGGTAGTATCTCAGGCAAGGCCTTGGTAGCAGACTGCACTTGGGTGTTTGTAACTGGGTGAGTGGAGGGAACCGTCGATTTGGTGTGAGAAAATTTGAGGCCAGCGGCGGCCAGGACCAGACCGAGGAGAGGTAACATGCGTGAGTTCATAGGAGAAGAGGAGTTTAAAGTAAAAGAGTTGCCCCCGGCCCAGTGTTAGACACTGGGC
>JANOAV010000164.1:0-55269 GCA_031411295.1 Verrucomicrobiales bacterium
CAAATTGGACAACAAAAACTATGCTAATCTCAGCATCGTGGACAGCACCGCATTCTTTAGTCCGGTGCTGGCCCTGACCGTCGGAGGACAAGCTGCGGTTGGCGTGGATGGCGATGATGCCGACACCGACAGCACGATCGACTTCGGACTCTGGCAACGCATGAGTTTGGGGAACTTGGTGTTCAACGACAGCAACAACGACGGCTCTGCGGCTTCTGAGGCCGGGATTGGCAGTGTGACGCTTGAGTTGTTCAAATCCACCGATGCGACGGTGGGCAACGGTGATGATGTTTCCCAAGCCACCACCACATCCACGGCGGGCACCGGGGCGTATGGCTTTGCTGGCCTGCTCCCAGGAAATTATTTCCTCAAAGTTACCCCCACCGTCACCTACCAACTGAAGTCTGGCGTGAACGGTTCAGACAACGGGGTGGACAATGACAACAACGGCGTCACACAAGCTTCCCAAGGCCAGCCAATCTACACGCACATGATCACGCTGACTGCATTGGGCGAAACTGGCAGCGGCAATGTGGAGAACACCATCGACATCGGTTTGCGCGCTTGTCCTGCCATCGTCATCACTCCAGCGAGCTTGGCAACGGGCACCCAATGGTTCCCCTATTCACAAACGATCACTGGCAGCGGTGGCACGGGCACCATTTCCCTCGCCATCACATCCGGTTCGTTGCCATCGGGACTAACCTGGAGCGGTGGCAGCGGCACGGCTACCATTTCCGGCACGCCGCTGGTGACGGGAAGTTTCCCAATCACGGTCACAGGCACCGATCCCACGCTGTGCACGGCCAGCATCAATTACACCATCACGGTCAATGCATGCGGCGCGATTACGATCAATCCGGCCAGTAGTCTCACCGCCACGCTGGGCAGTCCTCATACCACGAATTTCAATGCTGCGGGAGGCGCGGCACCATACACCTGGACCATGCTGCCAGCACCCCTGAGCGGGCTGGTGAGTTGGTATCCTGGGGAGAACTCCTCCATGGATTTCGCAGGAACGAATCATGGGGTGCAAAACAATGGGGTAACGTTTGCGGCGGGTAAACTCGGTAACGCGTTCGGTTTCGATGGTGCCAGCACGAACCTTTCCATCGCTGACAATGTGACGTTGAAACCGGCCAACATCACGCTGGAAGCCTGGGTCAATCCTTCGGCCGCGCAATCTGCCAACGCTTCCGTCTTCATGAAGACCACTTCCTCAGCGATGACGGACGGTTATGGACTCGGCTATGTTTCGGCCACACAATTCGGCTTCTGGGTCAACAGCACGGCTGCTGGCAGTCGCGTCGTCACCAGTTCAGCACTGGCCACGGGATCATGGCACCATGTGGTGGGAACCTACGATGGTAACACGATTCGGCTATATGTTAATGGCGCGCAAGTCGGCACGGGCACGGCTTACAGCACCGCCATCACGCACAGCGCGCAGCCGCTGGTCATCGGCCGGGCTGCGGGCGGGAACACGTGGTTGGGCCAGATTGATGAGGCTGCGATTTATAATCGGGCCCTCACCGGGGCGGAAGTGACGACGCGTTTTAACAGCGGGAATGTTATTTCCTCAGTCCTGCCGACTGGTATCTCTTGGAACGCAGGATCACCTGCCATCAGCGGAACTCCCGTGGCTCCAGCTCCGGCGGGGACGTATCTCTTCACCGTTCTGGCTAAAGACTCCGGCAACTGCCTGGGCCGGAGAGATTATTCGCTAGCGCTGAGCTGTCCCAGCATCAGTATCGCTGGCACGTTGGGAACGCCGTATCGTGGGGTGAATTTCACCACCAGCAACACCCTGACCGCCAGCGCTGGAACCGGCAACTACACGTGGAACGTCAGCGGATTGCCGGCTGGGTTAACCTACAGCGGCGGCGGCACCAACAATGCCACGCTCACGATTACCGGCACCACCAATGCCGCGACCGGAAACTACCCGCTCACGGTCACCGTGACCGATGGCAGTGGCTGCCAAGGCACGCTGAATCCGACGCTGGTGCTCAAGGGCCTCGGCCTTGGTTCGCTGGTCTATGAGGATCGGAATTTCAATGGAGTATATGATGTTGGCACGGATGTGGTCATCACTGGGGCCACCGTCACGCTGTATGCTGATACTGGCAGCGCAGGAATCGATGGTGCGGACCTCCTCGTGAGCCAAGCCGGAGTGACCGCCACGACGATTACCAACGGGGTCGGGGTTTACAGCTTTACTGGTTTGGCACCGGGTAGTTATTTCGTGAAGATCAAGCCAGCCAGTGGCACCTGGTATGTCGGCGGCAGCCCGATCAGCACCAATCCATTGGTGGGTTCGAAGCTTGACAACAAAAACTATGGCAACACCAATGCAGTGGATAACACCGCGTTCTTCAGTCCGGTGCTCGCGCTCACGGTGGGTGGTCAAGCCGCCAGTGGCGTTGATGGCGATGATGCCGATACGGATTCGACCATCGACTTCGGTCTCTGGCAACGCATGAGCCTGGGGAATTTGGTGTTCAATGACACTGACAACAACGGCAGTCTCAATGGCGTGGAAACCGGGATTAATGCAGTCACGGTGGAGTTGTTCAAATCCACCGACACTGTGGTGGGCAATGGCGATGATGTTTCCCAAGGCACCACGACAACCTCTACGATCAGCACGGTGGCTGGCACCTATGGGTTCAGCGGTATGCTCCCAGGGAACTACTTCCTGAAGATTACCCCCACGGCCACCTACCAACTGAAGTCCAGTGGCGTTGGCACGGACAACGGTGTTAACAATGATAACAACGGCGTCACGCAAGCTTCGCAAGGTCAGCCCATCTACACACACATGATCACCATGACTGCCAATAGCGAGCCTGGGGTCACGGTTGGCGGGGGCAATGCGGAAAACACGATCGACATCGGGTTGCGCCCCTGTGACTCGATTACTGTGCTCCCTGCGGTCTTGGCCACGGCCGTTTACCCTAGCCCCTACACGCAGACGTTTACGGCCAGCGGCAGCACGGCCACGCCTTATACGTTCACGGTTTCAGCTGGTGCGCTCCCGACTTGGGCTACCTTGAACCCCACCACGGGAGTATTGAGTGGGACGCCGAATTCAACCGCTTCGGCCAGCTTTACGATCCGGGCCACGGACACGCTGCTCTGTTTTGGAGAACGTGCCTACACGCTCACTCCGGTCGATTGCTTTGTGGTGACGAATACCAACAACAGCGGACTCGGCTCGCTGCGGGATGCGATCAACTGTGCCAACGCCCGGCCCGGAGCAGATACAATTTCGTTCAACATACCCGCAGGATTACTCACTGGAGGTGTTGGTATTATTGCCCCGCTGACATCCCTGCCGATGATCACTGACCAAGTCACGATTGACGGGACGACGCAGACGACTTTCGGCGGCAACACCAACAGCGTCATGCTGGGGACGGGCGGGACTGTCGGGGTCGATGGTCTCACGCTCTCCCAGGTCCCCGGCCCTGAAATCGAAATCAGGGGCAACGGAGATGGCACCACCATTCGCGAAGGTTTAATGTTCAATGCCGCAAATTGCACCGTGCGAGGGATCGCCATTCACGGCTTTGGTTGGACTAATGATCAGCAGCGTGGCGACATCACCTTTGCCGCCGCAGGCGGCCTGGTTGATCAGTGTGTCGTCGGCACCACCGCAACTTCGTTTGCCCTGCCCGCGGTTGGGGGTCGTTCCATGGACAACGGGATCACCTTGTTCTTCCAAGGCACGATTCAGAACACTTTGGTGGGTTTTACAGACGATCATGGTATCATGCTCATTGGAGCCAGTAACAGCGTTGTGACTAATTGCGAAGTCAGAGCTTGCGGACGAATCAACGTCGGTCGCCCGAACATCAGCATTCGCACCTTCGACGGCACCACCTCCATCAGTAACGTCTCCATCACTGGCAACCTCCTCACCGCCCATCCGAACTGGGCGGGAGCGGACACTTACAGTGATGGACCGTCCAGCAACGTCACCTTCCTCAACAATACAATTTCCAACAACTACATCGGGCTGAGTATCGGCAACGTGAAGGCCACATCCAACGTCAGTCAATTCACATTGGATCGCAACATCATCACTGGAAACGGCCCGACCGGAGCCATCTGGGGTATCTCCAACAGCGTCACTAACAATGCGCCGCAAAGGATCACACTGACGAAGAACAGTATCTACAACAATACCGGTCCGTCCCTGGATTACCTCTTCGACTGGACCACCGCAGGCATCACGCCAAACAATGGCACCAAGAATGCCAACTTGTTCAACAGTGACATGGACTATCCAGTGATCACTGGCGTCTCCTTAAGTGGCAGCAACCTCACAGTCACGGGATACATTGGCAATCTCACCGCAGGCACCGCTGCCTTTGCTGGTGCCACGGTGGAAATTTTTGCCGCCGACAACAGCCCGGCCGACCAAGATGGGGAAGTGCATCAGGGTGATTTGTTAAGCGTCTCCCACGGGGAAGGCCGGCTCTATTTGGGCACCCTAACGGCTGATGGTTCCAGCCTGTTTACGGGAAGCTTGACTCTCACCGCCCCGCAGTTGGCCGCGTGGACCGCCTTCCTAGGCTCCGCTCCCACCTCCGCCAGCTTAGTGACGGGCACGGCCACGGATGCCACCGGGAATACTTCCGAGTTTGGTCCGATTTCATTCCCGGTCGATTTCGGTGACTGGGCTCATGCCACCAATCCCTCAGGCGCGGCCACGACCACCACCAAGAGTTTGGTTAATAGCAATATTCGCCTCGGTGCGACGGTGGATTCCGAGCACAGCGTGGTGCCCAACGTCACGGCCACCGCCGACGGTGCGGACGAAGATGGAGCCACCGTCCCTGCGAGCATCACGCAGGGTGCCAGCGCGACCATCACCGTCACCGTCAACAATACTTCGGGTAGTCCAGCCTATTTGAACGCCTGGATCGACTTCAACAACGATGGTGTCTTCAATGATACTGTCTTCAATCAATCCACCGCTCCGACCGGTGAGCGCCTGGAACTGGCCCGACTCATTGCCAGCGGCACCACCACGGCCACCCCGCAAGTAATCACCTTCACTGTGCCCAACGCAGCCAGCGCCGGGGCTCAGCGAGGAGTTCGTTTCCGCCTGACAAACGTAGCGGCCACTGCTCCCACTGGCAACGTTGGCACCGGTGAAGTAGAAGATTACATCGTGACCATTAATACCGCCATGAGTATTGGTAATCTGGTGTGGAATGATACGAACGGGAATGGTCTCTTTGATGGCGCGGAAATCGGAATTGGTGGGGTGCAAGTGGACCTCTATACCTCCGTTGATGCCGTGGCCGGAAATGGTGATGATGTCTTTGTCGTCACGACGACGACGAATTCCAGCGGGATCTACACCTTCACCAATCAACCCCCGGGCCAATACGTGATCAGAATCACTCCGCCCAGTGCCTTCCCGCTTACCAGTGGCCCAGTCGTGACGACGGATAACCAACTTAACAACGATAACAATGGCAGCCAAGTTGGTCTGCAAGGCACGCTCATTTACAGCCCCGTCATTACCTTGGCGGCTGGCACCGAGTCGATGACGGATGGGGATGGCGATCCCAACACGGACCTCAGCGTTGACTTCGCACTCAAGGCTTGCGGGGTCATTGCCATCGCGCCCCCCACACTTCCATCCGGCAATGTGGACTCAGCTTATGCCCAAAATCTCACGGCCAGCGGCGGAAATGGCAGTTACTTCTTCTCGCAGATTGGTGGCACGATGGCCCCCGGTCTGGGACTGAATTCCTCGGGCCTCGTCTCCGGGATCCCTACGAGTGCAGGCACCTTCACCTTCACGGCCCAAGCCGTCGATACCCTGGGCTGTATCGGCAGCCAAGCCATCGCCGTCACCATCCGCGCGCTGCCAGTCATTTGCTGTCTGGCCAAAGATGAACTTGGTCGTTACTACGTGGGGGGAAGCTTCTACGAAGTAAACGGAGTGGCGCGCACGAACTTGGCCCGCTTGAATCGCGATGGCTCCGTGGACTCCACCTTCACCCCTGCCGCGCCTAACGGCACCGTCTATTCGTTATCCTACCGCAGCGGCACCTTGTATGTTGGTGGTGGTTTCACAACCTGGGGCGGCAGCGCGCAGAACCTGCTGGTAAAACTGGATTACAATGGCACCCGCGATACCAACTTCGCTGGCAACATCCTTTCCGGGAACTCGGGCGATGCCGTCTATGCCATCTCCGATAACGGATTCTACGTTTCCGGTAAATTCAGCGGCACCCGCAACGGAGTGGCTGCGCTGGATCCATCCACCAGCGCGCTGGTCACCGCATTCAATCCCGCTGGACCTGGGGCAGGTTCCATTGTGTATGACCTCCTCTACGATGGCACCCGCGTCGTGACCGTGGGTGATTTCACCGACTTCAACGGAACCAGCCGCCGCGGCATCACTGCGCTGAGCATCACAGGGGCCACCGATGCCAATTGGCCTCTGGCCGCCGTCGCGAACAACACCGCGCGCACCCTGATGCAAGTGCCGACACTGACGGATCTCATTGCCGCCGGTGATTTCTCCAACTTCAACGCAGCCTCCGGTCTAAAAGGCACGGCCCGCTTCAGCAACACCACCGGAGCCGCCACGGCCGGCTATGGAGTCGGCGGAGCCATCCCGCTAACCGTAAACAAGATCAACAAAGCGAAAGCTCCTTGACATTTAATATGGTAAATACAATATTTACCGAAATTTATCAATTATGACCGACCAACCGACCAATCTTCTCCACTTCGACTGCGGCCACTGTGCCACCGTGCTCACCGTGCCCCAAAGCATGGCGGGAGTCACTGGCCCCTGTCCCAGTTGCTCCAATCCCGTTACCGCACCTAGCGCACAACCCGTTTCACCCTCATCGGCTCCCGCTCTGGTTACGGCCCCAGAGGCGGCTGCGAGCACCTCCACGGTCAGGGCCAGAGTGCGCTCACGACGTCCGCTAGCCTATGCTGGACTCTGTGCCGCCGTAGCCGGGGTTGCCTGGTCTGCTTGGCATTTTCGTGCGCAGCAAGGCTCCGATTTGGCTCTCACTCCTGCAGCGAGTAATTCGGCCGCATCCGTGGCGCCTGCGCCAGCAGATCCCAGAGTAGCCGCGCTGGCCCGCAGCACGGAAGCCGTTAAGAAATTCTTGGCCACCAGCGAGTGGAGCGTCGCCCGATCCATGATTGCCACCCAGGATACACCTGGCGAGGCTCCGTCCCCAGCCTATCTCCCAGGCCGATTCCAGCCGCTGGTTACCGATGGGAAATTTAACCCCGTTTCCGTCGCCACCAAAGAGAACGCTGGGCAATATCAGGTCGTCTGGGAAATTGAGAATCCGCGCGACGCGGAGAAGTTGGTGATGACCGCAGACGACACCTCCGATGGTGTCCGCATTCGGTGGTATCAGCCACCCTACTTCATCGCCAGTCAGCAGGGCACCAATGCCAGCGCTGCCACCCAAGCCATCGCGCAAGTAACTCCACCGCCCGCCGCCGCTCCTCCAATCGACCCAGCACAACAACCGACTACCGCTCCCGCAGCTGCACCCGAGCCCAGCCCCGCCGCCCAGCCAACGGAAAAGGAAACCATCCTGGCCGCCATCGACGTCCCCCCAGCCCCCAGCAACGGCTCTGCGCCATTGAACAACGCCGCCGCCAAATCAAAGCCCACCACCAAAGGCACCGCTTCCACGAACACTCCCAAGACGCAGCCGAAGCCGACGTCAGCACCCCAGTGAGATCGAGTTGGGAAGGAGAGCGAGATCCCACCAGCTTCCGGTGCTCGCCCACTGCTTATCCAAACTCGCGCCTGCCTAAGCCTAATTCGAGCGAATGTGGAAGCAGTCCGCTGGACTGCTTTAAAAAGGGAAAGCCCGTCAAGTGGACTGCTCCACATGCTACCGATTCCTAAATGTTACTGGTCTTAGTCGTTCGTTGGATGTTCGTTGGGTTTTTCGTTGGGTGTTCGTTGGGTGTTCGTTGGGTTCGACCGCGTTAGCGGTCAAGGACATTAGCCGTGGGCTTCAGCCCACGGTTGAGCACAGAGCCTAGCATGTCGCGTAGCGACATCGGAACTCAGCATCAAGAGAGGGCGCAGTGCGCGGTGGGTTCCACTGTCGCGACGCGACACGCTATCCTGCCGGATGGCCCGTGGGCTGAAGCCGAATGGCGCCTACTTAAGGCCCAAAACCTTGTGGTATCAGCTTTGCCGAGGTTTGGCTAGCAGCACAACCGACTTGGCCCCGCCACAAAGCTGCTCGCAAAGTAGCCGTCATCGCTCCGCGTGACGGCAGGCGTTCGCGTGCGCATTCGGGTTCGGAGCTAGTCTGCCTAGCGCAGGACGGCGTTGGCATCAACGGCGCATGGCAGGGCCGCTGGCGTATGGTGATTCGTAGCGGTGGCAAGATGGGGAAATCGCGCTGGTCATCACGCGGAGCGATGATGACTACTTTAAGGGACCGTAGTCATGGGCTTCAGCCCGTCGAACCCTCCCCGTGAATCAGACATCTGAATCACCCGGACATGCCTGCGGGCTAAAGCCCATGACTACGCAAACCCACCGTCAACCCTGCACCCGTTGCTCCAGCAACGTGCATAACTCAATCACCGTCCGTGGTTCCAACACCGGAGGCAGTTGCGATAGCTTCTCGCACAGCGACGTTTCGTTTAGCACCCACACGGAGACCTCATCCGCTGGGATTGCGGGCCCCTCGGCTTCCTTGATTGTCCAGGTTGGAAAGACGACCACGGGCTGGATGGACACCGTATCCAATCCGGCCTCGGCCAACAACGCATAGGCGCTCATCGTCATGTATCGCGCCTGCTCACAGGGATTTCCCGGCACTGGATGCCCGCGGACCAACAGTGTTTCCGGAGGGGTGAATTCGATGGCTTCAAATAACCCTCCGGTGCGACTGGGATAACGCACGAACAGACAAAACACCCCGGCCCGACTCACCACCAAAGTCGCGATGCGTCGGTTCTGAGGAGCGACTACCTGATTGAAAACATAGCAACCCTGATTGGAAAGCTGGGTCAGGATTTTGGTAAATTGTGCTGCCGCTGCTGCCTCCAATTTGAGGGCCCGTAACTTTGGCAGCATCATGCTAACGCGGATGCAGGCATAGCCCACAATGGCAATGCCCACCAGTCCGAAGGCCAGCGGATGCGGCTGCCATTTAAAATACCAATGGGCCCATTCATACGCCACCAACGTGAGCACGAAAACGCTGACCATCATGTATTCCGCAATCTTGCCCAGCAGCATGGCACGCTCCTCCTTCCGTGGATGTTCATCCAGGAGTGATACTTCAGGCTGGTTCAGAATCGTCCAGTCAGCTTCGTTGGGTAAGAGTGATTTCAAGCTAACTTACTACCACGATTCTAAGGATTAGATAGAAAAATTTCTTCGTAAAGTTAAGGTTTAACCGCCGCCGACTTCCGCTTGGTGTGGGTGAGCGAGGCCGCCAAGACCTCATCCGCGGTTTCCACCCAGACAAATTTTGTCTTCGCCAGCACCTCAGGCGGCATTTCGGCCAAATCCTTCTTGTTGCCCTTAGGGGCAATGACCGTGTGAATTCCCGCGCGCAGCGCAGCGAGGGTTTTCTCCTTCAGACCGCCGATGGGCAGGACCAAGCCCCGCAGACTGATTTCTCCTGTCATCGCAATGTCGGGGCGCACTGTCTGACCACTAAAGAGACTGGCCAGAGCCGTAAACATCGCCCCACCCGCGCTCGGCCCGTCCTTTGGGGTGGCCCCGGCGGGAACGTGGAGGTGAATGTCATTTTCCTTGAAGGCTTCCTGCGGAATGTTCAACTCCTGCGCCCGGCTGCGCACCAAGCTCAGAGCCGCGGAAACGCTTTCTTTCATCACATCGCCCAGTTGTCCGGTCAGCTTGATTTGTCCCGTGCCAGGATAACGCAGCGCCTCAATGTGCAGGATCTCCCCGCCCACCGGCGTCCACGCCAAGCCTGTGACGATGCCGGGACGGGGAATGTCATTGCGTTCTTCATGCTCAAATTTCACCGGTCCCAAGGTCGTTTCTACGAAGTTAGCATCGATGATCACTTTGTTCGTTTCATTCCGCGCAATCTTGGCGGCTACGGCCCGGCAGAGCGATCCAATCTGACGCTCCAACTCCCGCACGCCGGCTTCGCGAGTGTAACTGGAAATGACTTTCGTCAAGGCGGCTGGCTGAATCACACAGTTCGATGCCTTCAGTCCATGATCGCTCAACTGCCGCTTGATGAGGCGACGCTTCGCTATTTCCCGCTTCTCACGTTCCGTGTAACTGCTCAGTTCCATGATTTCCAAACGATCCCGCAAGGGCCCGGGGATCGTGCTCAAATCATTGGCCGTGGCCAGGAAGAGCACTTTCGACAAGTCGAAGGGCACATCCAAATAATGGTCGGTGAAATTTACATTCTGATGCGGATCCAGCACTTCCAGCAGGGCGCTGGTGGGATCCCCCCGGAAATCCCGGCCAATCTTGTCGATCTCGTCCAACATGATCACGGGATTGTTCGATCCCGCCCGACGAATCTCTTCAATCAAGCGGCCCGGCATGGCTCCGATGTAAGTTCTCCGATGTCCGCGAATGTCCGCTTCATCATGCACGCCGCCAAGACTAACCCGCACGAACTTCCGCCCTAGGGCGCGCGCCACGCTGCTGCCAAGGCTCGTTTTCCCAACGCCCGGGGGCCCTAGCAGGAGGAGGATGGGGCTGTGACCATCGGGTTTCAACTTCCGCACCGCCAAGTGCTCGAGAATCCGCCGCTTGATTTTATCCAAACCATAATGGTCTTCGTCGAGGATTTTCTGCGCGTGATCCAAATCCAGATCATCCTTCGTGGAAACGTTCCACGGCAGATTGGCGATCGTTTCGACATAAGTCGTGATGATGCCAGCCTCGGGACTGCCGGACGGGATGCCGTCGAGTCGTCTCAATTCGCGCTCGGCCTGTTCCAACACCGCCGCAGGCGGATTCGCAGCCGCCAGCTTCTCGCGGAGGCGGGTGGGTTGGTCACTGGACTCGCCCTTGCCATCGCCCAGTTCTTTATGAATCGCCTTCAATTGCTCCTGCAAATAAGCCCGCCGTTGCTGATCGCTGAACTGCTCATGCACATCCTTCTGGATTTTCTCCTGCAACTCGGCCACATGCAATTGATGGGCCACCTTCGCCTGCACCGTCCGAATGCGCTTGGCCACGTTGAGTTCCTCCAGGATCCCTTGTTTCTCCGTCGTGGTCAGTTCGAGCCCGCCTGCGATGAAATCAGTTAGTTTGCCCCCGTCATCCAAGTTGCGCACCAGCACGCTGATTTGATCCGGCACGTCTTGCTTCCGTGCCAAATATTGCAGGGCCGTGTCGCGCAGCGTGTTCACCGTGGCTTGCCAGGACGGTGTATCTGCCTGGGGTGGACTGTGGAGCACTTCGACGTTGGCTTTTAAATAAGGGGTGGTGGAGGTGGCTTCGTGCAGTTTGATGCGCTCCAGCACGTTCACGATGATCACGGTGATATCATCACTTTCCTTAACTTGCCGCAACACACTAACAGCTACCCCAACCGGATACAGATCTTTTACCCCCGGCTCATCATCGCTCTCTGTGGCTTGGGTGAAAACGCCCACCGTCTTGCCGTTGGGCAAAATTTCTTCCAGCAGCTTCTTGCTGGAGGTGCGCCCGATACTCAACGGCAGCACCATGCCAGGAAAGAGCACGCCATTGCGAATCGGCAGAATGGCCAAGTTCCCGGGGATCCCCTCCGGAGTGGAGGCATCATCATTGGTCGCGCGCAAGGCCGGAACATCTTCGATGAGGATCTTGGGCTTCGACTTGGCTGCGGTGGAGGATTTGGTGGTGCGGCTTTTCATTGGGGGAGGGGGGGATTTAGGGGGGCCTTGGGACCGATGTTACCATGTCTCGTCGGATTCGACTACACGAATTCTCGTCTTCTTTACGACGGTGGCATCAACCGATTTCAGCGAACCCATCGATCCCGTCGGTCGCATCCGGAACGCCAGGAACAAGAGCCCAGCGCCCAGCGTGATCAGAATGCTGGAAATGATGAAGATGAAAATGGCTGGAAAAACCGCCACCAGCACCCCCAGCAAGACCAAGCCAGCGCCTGGCACCGCCAGCACCGGCATGGGCAGCGAAGTCCGGCCGCTAAGAGAGTTGAACAGGAGAGATTTGAGGCGCATGGAGAGGTTGGGGTTGATGCGACACATTACTTCATTTTGCGTGCCAGTGCAGTGGAAACTTTCCCGAATAAAGTAACGCCCCCCACCACCACCCGGACGCACCCACCAGACGCACAAGCCGGAGACGCCGACTATGAGAAGCCAGGAACCTCCTGCCAGCTATAAGAGGCAAATTGTCACGCCCAACTGCGTCGGATTGACTCATAGTAGCTGGGACGCCCTCGCCCCATATCGTAGCTGGGGCGCCCTCGCCCCATCTGATCGATGGACACACCCTCGCCTCGTCCCGCAGCGTAAACCCTCCGAACACCGGGGTATCCGTCCATTTCCATTTGGAAACAGGTAATATTGAGCGAATGTGGAAGCAGTCCGCTGGACTGCTCTCAAAGGGAAGAACACTCAAGTGGACTGCTCCACATCCTCCCGATTCCCCCATGTAAATGGTCTCAGCCCACCAACACCCAAGTGCCCGCTCGGTGCTGTTTCAGAAATACTTCCGCTTGTCCACTTTCCTCGCTCACTCTATGACATTCACCTAGAAATTCATCAAGTGATCATCCCACGCTACATCATCGGTTTCTCTGGCCATCGGCACCTTACGGATGCCGCCAGCATTCGCGCTGCAATCCATGCTTCGTTAGCCGCACTCAAGGCTCATGCTATCGCCCAAGGGGCCCAAGTGGAATTCTACAGTAGTGCTGCCTATGGGGCGGATTTGCTGGCGCTGGATTGCGCTACGGAGCTACAGATTCCCATCCACCTCAGCCTGCCGCTGCCAGAGGACGAGTTTGGGCAGGATTTCGTCGGCCACGACGAGGATTGGTCCCAGGCGCAGACCTTCATTTCCGCTGCGCGAAATGGCACTAACGGCGGCACCTTCCGGGTCCAGCCCGACCACCATCGCAGCGAGTGCTTTTACGCCGAGGCCACAAAACTCGTCGATGCCTGCGATTTCCTCCTCACCGTTTGGGATGGCGAAAAAGCCCACGGCCTCGCTGGCACCGCGCAAGTCATCGATCTCGCCATCGCCCATCAGAAGCCCGTCTTGCGGATTTCTACCGTTGACCCGAAGCCTGTTTCTTGCATCGAACTTGCTTTCGCCCTGCCATCTGCGGCGTTCGGGGCCAAATAATTCCACCAGCACCATACCTCTCTATGCAAGAATTCGCGTTGCCTCCTGGCTATCTAGTTCAGCGTTATGAAATACTTCGCGTCCTAGGCTACTCTGGGTATGCGTTTTACTATATAGCAAAACATCCTGCAATTGGGATAGAGGTGATGGTCAAAGAGTTGTTCCCGGCCGACCTCGTCTACAGGGACGGGTTGTCACAAGTTGTTCCTCGAGACGTAGGCTATGCCAAAGACTTCTCCAGAACCAAACAGCTTTACCTTGAAAGTTTGCGCGATGCTAGCAATTTTAATCATTCTGGAGTCCTCAAAATTTTGGAGGTCATGGAACTCCATAGCACAATTTACGTAATCTCCGAGTTCGTCGATGGTCTAACATTTGGTGATTGGATTAAACTTGGTTCTCCGCCAGAGGCGATGCTTCGGATGGTCACAATTCACTTGCTGCGCGCGCTGGGTGCGATCCACCAAAGCGGACTACTGCACCAGAATATCGACCCTACGACCATACGCATTCGCAAAGGGACAGAACTACCGGTTCTGATGGATTTCTACTTTAGGACCGAATTGCTCCCCAATGATTCGACCGCTATTAAGATTACGCCAAGGTATTCTGCGTTCGAAAGTTTTCAGAGCAAAGGGCGGACAGGTCCCCCAACCGATATTTATTCGTTAGGAGCTGTGTTGTATCTGGCGGTTACCGGGAACCCGCCAATTTCAGCAGTTGATCGCGTTGAGGATGATCGCCTCCAGCCGTTAGCCGAGCAGCAAGAACTGAAGTATTCGCAGGATTTTTTGCGCAGTATTGATAAGGCTCTGCGATTTCGATTCTCTGATCGTTGGCAATCGGTGCGCGAATGGTTGGAAGCTCTGGGCGTTCCCGGCAATGTCCCTTCAAGTCCTTCAATGACAGAAGCCAACATGGACCACGATTCAGAGAACCCAACTCCGAAGCCATTTGATGTCTTTATCTCACACTCTGCGGAGGACAAGCTATTGGCGGATGCCTTGTGCGCAATACTCGAGCAGCAGAAGCTGCGCTGTTGGATTGCTCCCCGGGACATTCTTCCGGGCAACGAGTGGGGGGAATCCATCGTCGAGGGCATTGAGAACAGTCGAATGATGGTAATTCTCTTGTCCCGCGCCTCCAATCAATCGACCTACGTTTTAAGAGAGGTTGAGCGCGCGGTGAGCGGCGGACTGACCATCGTCCCAGTTCGCATCGAATCTGTCCTGCCTTCGAAGAAATTAACGCTTTTCCTGAGCGCGACCCATTGGCTGGATGCGATCACATCTCCAGTGGAGGGTCATTTTTTGAACTTGGCAAAGAAGCTCAAGGCGCACTTAGCCCTCGCCACCCCGCTTAAAGCCGAAATGGAGCCGAATGCCCTGCTCGCAAGTCAGGACATTCCACCCGTCGCAAAAATGGAAAAGGTAAGCCAGCAGCATGTGGACAAATCTGTGCCAGTTACCGCTCGCCGTCGCACCTGGAGCAAGGTGAGCCTAGCCGCCGCCATCGTCCTGCTCCTCGGCCTTGGCATCCTTTTCCAACAACCATTACGCAAACTCTGGGTCGACCTCAATGCCGCTCCCGCCGCCCTCCCAATGCGTTCCTTTGTGTGCCAGGGAGGCATCGGCCCAAAAAACGTCCAATTCTACCTCGGCAAATCCATTGAAGCTGGAGCCCTGCAAAGCCCGCTGAAACTCGACGGCCCTAATAGATTTTCGCTGGGCACGGATGTCATCCCGTTGGGGCATAGCGTTTACGCTGCCGCCCCGGGATATGAGTCTCAAGAAATCATTACCAACGACACTCTGATGAACTTCAAGGGGCCGGATGGAATCTATGCCCTTAGCAAAGAAATCAAATTGAAACGGACGGAGATCGCGGTCATCGTCAATACCAAGGAGGTGGATAAAGCCTACGGAGTGCTCTCGTTCACGTGGAAAGAACCCCTGACCAACGAACCCAAGGCTGAGGGGCCCAGCGAGCCGCAGACTATTATTAGGACCACAGATGCCACCGAGGAATCAATCAAGCTGAAGACAGGTAAATATCTGGTGCAGGCCCTCCTCAGCCGTGTTGACCGAATCTCCCGCCCCGTCGCCCCGGTGACCAACGGTTGGAATCTTATGGTCTCCAAGACCACCAAGCCCTTAATCTGCGACAAGATATCTCCCCCCTCTCCTCCATGAACGCTCCCAAGATCTTCATTTCCTCTATCTCGGGTGATGTGACATCTGCCCGTCAGATTACCAAGGAGGCTCTGCTGAATATCAAATGTCATCCGGTGGAGCAGACGACCTTTGAGTCGGACTGGCTGTCGGTGGAGAGGTGGTTTGCTTTTCATGGATTCAATGGCGCTGAGCCGTGGACGGAACTGGGGTTTCAGTAACTTTCCTCCACCCTTCCGCCGCATCTACCTCCTCGGCTTGATGGATGATCGATGCGACGAAGCATCAGCAGAGTCACGGTGGACCAGGACATTGGTTCAGCTCTCGTGACCGCAGACCGAAGAGAAAAACGTGGGACACATTCCGTTTACAGACTCCTCACTATGGACTGGCAAAGGCAGGGTTTCTGTAACATTGTTGGGGGGCAGGCGTCAGGCTTAGGATGGCATCGTTGTCTGCTGAGAGGGCGTTTCCAGTTGCCCCCAACTGCATTTCGCGTGAGTTACTATCATAATGACACCGGAAACCGCCCCCTGCCCTATTTGCCACACGCCAGCTCAGAAGACTGAGTGTCGGCAAGGTGGGCCTAATCGCGATAAATGCAAATTCGTCTGCCCTCGCTGTGGCACGTATCTCATTCGCGAGAACCAAATGTCTCAACTGGAGTCCAAGCCGCTGAGCCCTAAAGAGGCGGCATGTGTGGCAGGGTATCGATGGGAGAATCCGCATTTCAATCTGATTACGGAGGCGGATGTGGAGTTTCTCAGAAGGCTGCGACAGCCTGGGATTATGGAACGGGCGATGAAGTTGTTGCGGTATATTGCCGAGCATACACCGAGTTTGGGTGAAGATTTTTCCTATCCGAAAACCGCATTCGAAAATGATGGTGGCATCATGACCTTCATCGGTCTCGTTTGGAATAAGGCTGTTCCTAGCTTCCAACAACTACTGGCTGCAAGCTGGTCAGGGGCTGAAAACGAAATCAATTTCCTGTTGGATAAAGTTCTGACTTCAGAGTTGGAGTATCTGGACGCAGGAGGACAAATCACCACCAAAGGCTGGGTGGCAGTGGAGAAAGCCGCAGAAGCCGAAGACCCAGGGCTCGCCTTCGTCGCCATGAGTTTTGACGAGAATTTCAAACCAGTTTATCTGAGTGCCATAGCACCAGCTATTGAAGCCGCTGGTTACCATCCAGAACAAATGGCCTTCGTAGAGCATGTCGAATCCATCACGGATAAAATGATGGCGGATATCCGAAGGGCGAAATTTCTGGTGGTGGACCTAACGGAACATCGGCCCAACGTGTATTTCGAAGCAGGCTTCGCCTTCGGGCTCGGCAAGCCCGTGATTTTCTTGGTGCAGGAGGATCAAAAGGACGACGTGCATTTCGATATCCAGCAATACAGTTATATCCCATGGAGCATGGACAACCTGGCCGATCTCAAAAACCGCCTCACCCAACGCATCCTCGGCCCGCTTGGCCAGGGGCCGATTCCGGTGAGGCCCGAATAAATCACATTTTCCAGAGTCCACGTGAACACTTGCCAAATAGCGCTACCCGGCTAAATCATTCCTATCTTACCTTCAGAATACGCTCGGTATGGTAGTCCGTGCATCATTCTTTTGAAAAATCTCAATTCAATGCCCAAAGAACCATTTCCTAGCCGATTAGGCAAATACCGAATCATTCAAGAATTGGGGCGCGGCCCTTTCAGCAACACTTATCTTGCCGAGCATGTTGGCACAGATTCTCGTGTGGCATTGAAAGCACTTAATTCGGACCAGCCTGATTTCAGTAGAGTTCGGGCTAGGTTTATAGAGGAGGCACGCATTCAGGCACACTTGGGAGCAAAGCACGTAGGCATCGTCCAAGTTACCGACCTGGAAGAAGACAATGATCCTCCCTATTTCGTGATGGCATATTGCGACCAAGGAGACTTGGCGAAGCTGGTGGAAAGGGTAGGGCCGCTGCCCCCGACGCATGTCATGCGGATATTGCGGCAGGTGGCGGATGCGCTGTCCTACGTCCATCAATTGGTCGTGCTTCGGGCTCTTAAGCCGCAGAGCGTATTGCTAAAGTCGCCTACGGGCACTGGGATTGAACCGATTATCAAACTAATCGATTTCGGATTGGCACTTCAACTTGATGAGCATCAGGCGGTAGATGCCATGAAGATAGGTGAAGGCCAGATGCTGGGAACGGCCTACTTTGCTGCGCCAGAACAACTGCGCTGCGAGGTAAATCTGGACTGCCGCTGCGATCTCTTTTCGCTAGGTATGACGGCTTGGTATTTGCTAGAAGGTGGAGCCCCGATTCCTGGAACTAGTGGCCAAATACTCACGGAGCGTCTTTCTAAAGCTAGCTACGAAGATGCTCTACCGGAAGAACTTCCAGATAATTTCAGGAAACTCTTGGTCCGCCTTCTCTCCAAAGATGTCAAGGCGCGTCCCAGTTCTGCCCAAGAAGTCGTTAGGGAATTAGATGATTGCTTAGCAAATCCTGCCCACCAGTGGACTCATTTGACTGAAATGGAGCCAGTCACTGATAACCGAAGTCTAACCATGGCCAGTAGGTTCGATTTTACTGGGGAATCAGTCTGTAGTATTTTTGGAGAACAACGCCCGGCTCTCCTTAAAGAGACCGGGGTTCCTGTCCGTATTCACAAACTCAATTCGCCCGACAAGGGGACCATAGCACGATTCAGTCAGCAGGCCGGGCGCATTACAGCCGTGAACTGTCCCCACCTACCAACAATTAAGTTGGAATTCCTCAAAGAGGGCTTTGTGGTCGAAGAGCAGATGTTGCCAGAGGCGGAAAACCTACTTGATGTCATCCGCCAAACGAGAGCGCTTCCCTTCGATTCCTCAGCTCGACTGCTCCGCTATTTAGCCGATGCTTGTGACGCCGTAATCGCGGCAGAACTCATTTCGTTCCCGCTCTCGCCTCGGTCCGTTGAATTAAGCGCTGGAGGCAAACGCTGGGTTGATGTTATTCCCCTTGGGGATTTTCGACTGATGCTTCGTGCAGATGTTTTTGCTCTCTTTCCCAGTGGGGAATCGTTCGGTCTAATTGATAGTCCTCGCACGGCCACAATTGATCCACGAAGTGACCCCCGGGGACTTAGCTTAGTCCAACGCTTCCTAAGGGTCGCGTATTGGATTTTAGTAGGGAACGAATTGAGTAATGCCACGTTTCAACCTATCCGAGGACTTACTGAAGAGAGTAACCTGCTTTTTCGACGCTACCTCAACGGAGCAACGATACCAGCAGACAATCCATGCTACTCTCTACTAAAACAGATTTTCCAAGCTCAAGGCATGCTAATTCCTAGAGGATATGAAGGGCTGCCGGATAAGCCAGATGATGGGCCAGTTATTCAAGGCCCAATGCGTGAATTGATAAAACCACAGTCGTTTCCCCACCCTGTGACACCGAGTATGAACCAGCCCAAATGAGTTATTCGAAGTGGGCCTACCCCGTCCAAGCCTGGGCCATCGGTAACCGGCCCGGGTGCCGTTCCGAAGGAAAAGTCTTCCCGGTATACTTACGACGTTTTCATCAGTGCCAAAAGCGAGGATTATGTGGTTGCTAGAGAGGCGGCAGAATTTCTCACTGAAGCGGGACTCCGGGTATTTTTCTCTGAGCGCGAATTACCAAAAATGGGGAACAGCGATTACTCCGATGCGATTAACAACGCGCTTGATGGAGCACATCATTTGCTGGTGGTCACTTCCTCAGTGGAACGAGTCACCAGTAAGTGGGTGAAATATGAGTGGCAGACTTTTCATAACGAAAATCTTAGCAACAGAAAGCAGGGGAATATTTTGACGCTAATATGCGGCGGAATTTCCATTGCTGACCTGCCCCTCATTTTAAGACAATACGAAGCCAGACCACAGGCAGACTTGTCAAAAATTATTAATTACTTTAGAAGCTAGTTCTGTTTTTCGGCGCAATTTCATTTCCTAATCACTATGCCCCACAAACCCTACAACCCAAACCCCATCAATTCCAGCAGCGTTACGCTGGATACTCAACTGACGGATCTCACGGAACGCCTGGCGGAGAACACGCATGATCTTTGGGCGCTGGAGCGGATGGAACAGGGTTGGAAATTTGGAGAGGAGCGGGACGATGCTTTGAAGCTGCATCCGTGTTTGATTTCCTATGAGGAGCTTCCTGAGGCGGAGAAGGTCTTTGATCGGAAGACCGCGTTGGGCACGTTGAAAGCAATCATGGCTCTGGGATATCAAATTCAAGCGCCACTGGTCGTGAGCGGGGATGCACCCGACGCGCAGTCTGGTATTGCTCTGGATGGGTGGAAATCTCATTTGGAGTCGGCTTCTACGCTTGCCAAAAATAAGGGGAAGCGCGCAGGCACGTTTGATATGGATGATGCGGCTGAATTAACGCAGTTGGAATCGACTAATTTAAAGCATGCCAAAGCAGTGCTTCAGGAACTGCAAACCCAGATTTTTCCAGTGTGGGAGAAGGAGGATGCGGCGGCTTTGTGTTTACAGAGGCGACACCACTGGATAGCTAGTCTGGCGATTTGGCCGGGGGTGATCGCGATCCTGTGCGCGATCCTGCAATTGACGGCCCGTTTCGTGTTGCCGAAGGAATCGTCTCTGCCATCAATCTTGGCAAACGTTGAGCTGGGGGCGGTGGTAGTCGCGGCCTTAGCGGTCATTGGCGGATTAGGGTTTCACCTGCATCACGGATGGTTGGCGCATCGGCAGCGGGCGGAGCGTCTGCGGATCTTGAAATTCCAAGCACTGTCTTGGCCTGAGTTGTGGTGCGACTTTGATGCGTGGAAACGCAAACTGGCTGTAGAGGTCACCAAGTTGCGCGAGGTAACCACCAAGGCTGCGCACCATTGGGCGAAGGAAAAGGATTCGGTGCGCCCAGAGTTACCTGAGGCTCCGGCTTGTGTGGTGCCTCCTGCGGACCTCCAGGCGCTCTCGCTGCATTACCGAATCAAGCGTCTGGACTTCCAGCGGAATTATTTCGATCATCAAGCCACCAAGGCGCATCGCAGCTCTTGGTTTGTGGATGGAAAATTTGGACTGTGGATTTTTGGTCTCAGTGTGGTGATCGTGCTGTGGCACGGCTTTCATCACCTGACGGGGGTTGGGGCGCACGTCGCAGTGCAGCCTGACAAGGTGGAGATCTTAGCGATTAGCCTTGCGGCGGTGTTGCCTGTGATCGGGTTTGGCTTCCGGGCTTGGTTTGCTGCGTTTGAAGCTCCGCGGAGTCGGAATCTCTATCGTGCAAAGGCGTTGGCGTTAGACGATTACATCAACCGCAGTGCCACCCACGAGAACGACGTGGAACAAACGCTGCACCATATTGCGCACGGGGAACACTTCTTCACCAATGAGCATCGTGAGTGGTGTCGGCTGCAAATGGAGGCGGAGTGGTTTGTGTAGCTTCGGACGCAGCGAGGCGAAGGCTCGACCCTTGGGCTGGCTTGAAAGTTCGCGTGCTGCCATCGAGGGGCAATTTCCTCGTGGACGGACTGGCGTTTTTGGCGCATTAGGGACGGACGCTTCTAAATTTATTTATGTCTGCTCTCATCACTGTCATTTCTCATCCGTTAGTTAAAATCCGTCTGACCCGCTTGCGGGATGTGCATACGGGGCATGAGGAGTTTCGGCGGTGTGTGCATGAGATTACTCGGTTGATGGCTTATGAAATGACGCGGGATTGGGAGACGTCTCCGTTGCCGATTCGCACTCCGTTGACGGAGACGGTGGGGGCTGCGTTGTTGCATCCTCCGGTGCTGGCGCCGATTTTGCGGGCGGGCTTGGGGATGTTGCATGGGATGCTGGAGGTGCTGCCGGAAGCCCGGGTGGGGCACATTGGTTTGTTTCGCAATGAGGAAACGAAGTTGCCGGAGAGCTATTATTTGCGGGCTCCGGAGGATTTGACCCAGTCGAAGGTGTGCCTGTTGGATCCGATGCTGGCCACGGGAAATAGTGCGGTGGCCGCGGCTCAGCAGTTGAAGGATCTGGGGGCACGGCAGATCATTTTTGCCTGTCTGTTAGCAGCCCCGGAAGGTTTGAAGTGCTTCCAGGAAGCCCATCCTGATATCCCAATCTTCACGGCCGCGGTGGACGATGGTCTGACGAGCACCGCCTATATCACACCGGGCTTGGGAGACGCGGGGGATCGGTATTTTGGAACGCTGTAATGGATAAGGGACAATAAGGACGAAAGAGACCTAAAGGACCTTTCCGTCCCATTCGTCCTTTCCGTCCCTGAGGAATTACTTTTGCAAGGACCACGGCAGCACGTGCCCGGCTTCGTAGGGCACCACGTTGGATTGGCCGCTGGCGGAAACGTAGATTTCTGGGGTGGGCGCGTCCTGTTTGACGAGCGTAACTTTCCGTTCCGGCAAATCCTTCAGGCCGTGCCAATGGCGGGCGTTGTCGGAGACGAACGCTTGGAGTTTGTCCAGTGCGCCATGTTGTTCGAACAACTCCGCCGCCCGTGGCAGTAGCACCGGGGCGGTGTAAACGCCAGCTGCGCAGCCGCAACATTCTTTCGCGGAGCGGGGATGCGGGGCGGAATCGCTTCCGAGCATGAGCTTGGGATGTGCCCGCAGCGCAGCCTGCAGCAAGGCATCCCGATCCTCCGGGCGCTTGG
The DNA here is from genome assembly GCA_031411295.1 of Verrucomicrobiales bacterium. Taxonomy (GTDB): domain Bacteria; phylum Verrucomicrobiota; class Verrucomicrobiia; order Verrucomicrobiales; family V1-33; genus JAGNEJ01. The sequence goes on from JANOAV010000164.1 coordinate 22,160, forward strand.
CGATGGGCTTGCAGAACAAATGCGGCTTCAGCATGCCACCTGCCACATCGTCCAGCGTGATGATCAAATGATGCAGGGTGACGGTGGCGCAGAGGTTCTCATAACGATCCAACAACTCCACTGCCCCCTTCGTGGTGATGTGCTCCATGGTGATCTTGAGCCGGGGATACTTCGTCGCCAGGCGCTCGTAGATACTGAGGAATTCGGCCTCGCGATCCATCACGAAGCCACTCGTTTCCCCGTGCACCAGCAAGGGAACGCCCATTTCCTGGAGCAGACTGAAGGTGGCATCCGCAGATTCGATCGATTTCACGCCCCCTTCGCTGTTCGTGGTCACCCCTTGAGGGTAGAGTTTCACGGCAAACAAATGCGGCCTGGCTTCGGCTAATTCAGCTTCCGTGTAGGCCTTGAGAAACAAGGTCATCAGCGGCTTAAATGCAGCCGCATCCGCTCCACAAGCCGCCAAGATGCGTTCCCGATACCCCACCAGCATCTCCGTGGAGGTTACCGGAGGAACGAGGTTGGGCATAATCACGGCCCCCGCCAGCGAACCCGCACTATGCGGAGCAACCAGCGAAAGCATGTCCCCGTCCCGCAAATGCAGGTGCATGTCCAAGGGGCGATCAAGAGTAATGGTATCAGAAGCCATGACGCACGAGTGCCGGAAATGGCGCGCAGAGCAAGGAGATTTCGGACCTCGCAGTTTTCGAGGAACACAGGCAGCCCTCACCGCGGTCAGCGCAGCCGCCCTGACCATCTACGATAGGTGCAAGGCTGTGGACCACCAGATGGTCATCCGTGAGGTCAGACTGCTGCGCAAAACCAAGGGCTGATCCATCCACTGTCTTGATGGGTGCCGTCCACGGCTCCGGTGGGCGCATGCGTTGCAAAAACGCAGGTTGCTTTTGAGGTGGAGCGAGGCTGTGTCCGAGAGGTGGAGCGAGGCTGTGTCCGAGCGAGTCGTGAGCTAGGTTCAAGAGTTCGGAAACCGCTTAGCCAGCGCTGCTCAGCCCAGCGCAGGTCGTGCTTCGCTAGGAAAGATGGGCGTCATCCTGAGTCACCGCTCACGACTGGCTCGGACACAGCCTCGCTCCACCTCCATAGCCGCCTTCGGCAGCTCCCGTAATTGCAAATTGCAAAAGCCACGCCACCATTCAGCCACATTTTCTAATATCAACTCCATGCGACAGTATTCGCAACGCATTCCCGAACGCTCCTTCACCAACCGACGGCTCGCACTCTCCATCATACCGGACGGGAAATGTCCACTCCCGACACAATGAAGAAAGCACCCAGCTTCTCACAGGACGGTCAAGCTTCCTCCAGCAGATCCAAAGAGGCCAACAGATTATTTTTAAATGAAACCGCAATTCAAAGCCAAATCTGCTGTCCTCCCTGAATCTGCTGGAGGTCAATTTCACTACTCGCCCGGCTTCTCGCCATGGCGAATTTTTGCACACGCCTCCGCCGTTGGGACAAACCTAAACTCGGAGCAAAATCCAAACCGTCGCGCTAGCGTCCTGGAGTGCGGTGGCAAGGCTTTGCGCGACACCGCTCTGGACGCGCAAACAGGCCGAGAGCATGGATTGCGTTGTAGCAGGAGTTCGTGCCTTTTGTGGAATCCAGAGTCCCAAGCGAAGTCGAAAGCGGCGTGGCGCAAAGCCTTCCCGCCGCACTCCAAGACGCTATCGCGACAACCCAAGCTTTCCGCCTTAGCCACAGATCCCAACGCCACGGCAGCGCTACTGCCAGCCCCTACTGCGCCAACCAAAAGCTCATCACTCCGGATTCTCATGGAGCTATGGTATAGCGGTTAACGAGGGGATTGGCAAATGGGAATTTCCAGTCAATACACGTCGAACGCTCAAACTGAGCCATGCGGTTGCTTGGCGCGATTAGTGCCCGCACGAAGTGCGGAAATAGCACTGATCGTGACAAGCAATCGCATTGGCTACAGTGCTTTTTTGCATTCTAACGGAATCTACCACAATGACATTAAGCCATCGAATGTTCTGATAGGGTCACATGGACAGGCCCAATTGGCGGACTATGGAATATCGGGAGTAGATTCATCAGGGAAGAGCCTGTCGATCACCCCAAGGAATGCTTACAAAATACATAGGGCACCGGAAACGGCCACTACCACACCGATTATAAATCCACAGACGGAAGTCTATCAAGTTGGAATTACTGCCTTCAGATTACTCAACGGCATTAGTTTGGTCACTAAATAACCATCTTGCGTAATAAAGAATGCCGTTCCGGTGGCTGTAGGTTTGCCTTGGTTTTCATCGCGCTGTTGTTCGATGAGTGGTCCTGCAAATATGACCTCAGGGCGATCGGTCTTTAATGCATCCATTTGCTTTTTGGCAAATTCGCAGGCTTTTTGAGCCACTCCAGATCGCTCAGCCCTCAGTCGCTCGCATCGTAACTCGTCGGTGATTCTGAAAAGCTCATATTCTTGTGGATCCTTAATATCTTTTAGATTGTTAAGATAATTAATCTCATCTGAACGGATTCTCTCCGGCTCTTCTAACGCCTGTCGCCTTACTTCTGCCTGTCCCTCTATAGTTCCCAAAAAGTGAACCCATGCCCAATTTCGGGAATAATCTGAATAAGCCTTTACCCATAAATTGTATTTTTGAGGTTCAACCTTCGCGTGCTTTGCGGCGGCAACAGCCCTGTCGTAGTAATCTTTGCAGAATTCCAAACTTAGAGCGGAGAAATTTTGATCACGCAGGACTGCTGGGGCCATATGTGCAAATGTGTAAGCAACAATGCCCGCACCAACCTTTAGATCATCTGCTAATTCAGTCTCCACATCGCTGTTAGCTGATGAGGCTTTCGATTCAGAGTAGATGAAGGTGATAGCAGCGACTAGGATAAATAGAATTTTCACGCTCTAAGCGTGCACTCAATTGAGTTCGGCGGCAAGCCAAAATCGACATTCCCCCCACTTCACGGAATCCATTTCCGGACCGCAGGAGCCATCACGTCTGGGGCCTTGGCTGCGGCAATGATTTTGGCCATGGTGGCGGCAGGTGGGGATGGGATCACGATGAATACGCCGGATTCAATGGCTTTTACCCATGCAGGTCCGCATTGCACCGGGCCTTTGGCATTCGCGAAGGCAATGACGGATTCGTGGTCTAATTGGTCCCACTCCGCTGGTGTGAGCACGCAGTCTGGTTCCCATTTCTCGTCTCGTCGCGTGGTTACGAGAACCACCACGATCCAGCCGCCATTCCCGATTGGATCAGAGATGACCACCATCCGATGATAGGGCGCAGCTTGCGATTTGACGGCAAAACCGAACCTTAGCACGCGAAGATATCGTCCAAGAGTTTCGCGCTTGCAGCCTGCTCAGTGAGGGCTTGGATGGAGCCTTCTGAAAAATGTAGCGCTCTCCCAATTTCCTCGATTTCAATTGGCTTGCTCCCAGATTTGAGTTCCTCCCATTCCGTCACATGCTCATGGGTCCAGCTAGAAAGTTCCTTGCCAGTCATATGGCCGAATTTTTCCCACACAGAGTTCAAGAGATTCAGTTCGCGATCTGATAGGTGATCGCGCCCTGGATCAGCCACAGCTTTGATGTTCCATTCCTTATCCGGTGGCCCGATGAGCGGGGAAATGGCGGTATTCCATCCACTGTTGTTTCGATGATTTATCAAATCTAACACATCGCTGATCACTGGCCCCCAAAAAAAGGATTTATAGTTCCCTCCAACGATGGGCACGCCCCGTTGATTGATTGCCTCACGATCAAGCAGATACATCAGCTTGATGAGCTTGAGTTTATCCAACTCACCCCCTTCTCGGCTGATTATCTGAAAGGCCACTTCCGTCGCCTTTATTGCGTCCAGTTTGTAATTCATGACGGTGGTAGCATCGGCTATTTAGGCTCCCTTCGCAAGAGTCGATTTTGCCCACTTTTGTAATCGAGGCGCATCATGGAAATCGCGCAGTTTTCATCAGGTTTCCATAGCCCCGTTGGCGCCTTTGTAAGTTTTAGGTTTCCGTCCCGTTGGAAGGAAACCGGTTCAAAGGGCACCTGCGTTGAGTGAATTTCCCGTGCAGGTGATGCGTCCGGTTCGTGCAGCATTTGGCGCATAAAAAGAGATTGCCAGCCAGAGGCAATCCTGCTGCAATCCGTCATTGCGGAAAACCTATGAACGCTCATCCCATCTCTCGTCGCAGCTTCATCCACCTTGGCAGCCTCGCAGCTTCCGCCGGGAGCGTCTTGTCTGCTGCGGTCGGTGAAACGACCGTTCCGCCCGTATCTCATCCTTTTCTCACGGCGGATAAAGATTTCGTGGACGTTTCCCGGGGCGATCCCAAGCCACATACCCTCATGGGAGCAGCCCAAGTGGAAGCACGGTTGACGGCCGAATCATGGCGGCTGGAGATCACGGCGGATCCTTTCATTGAAGCCCCGCACACGAAGGTGGCGGCCAGCTTGGAAAAGCCGCTGACCCTGGAGCATGGCAATGCACTGGATCTGGCAGGGCTGATCGAACTTGGTAAAAAACATGAGGTCCACTTCTTGAAAGCGATGCAATGCTTGAACATTGCCACGCCACTGGGGCAGGGACTGTGGTCTGGGGTTCCTTTGCGGGAGGTGCTCAGACTCTGTGGCCGGATGTCTAATGTCCGCCGCATCTACTTCTGGGGCTTTCATAACCATGATCCGAAGCAAATTTTCAAATCATCCGTTAGCTACACCCAGTGCATGGAATCCGCGCCCGACGAGTTGCCGGTCTTTCTGGCGTATCGCTTAAATGGCGCACCGCTTTCCCTGCTGCGCGGTGGCCCGGTGCGGATGCTGGTCCCGTGGTCGCATGGCTACAAATCAATCAAGTGGCTCCAGCACATCTTTGTCACGAACGATGCCCGCAACAACGACACTTATGCTGAGGGTAACAATGATCCCGACTCCTTTCTCAAGACGGCCGCCTACGTCGATGTTGGGCCGGATAAGATCCCCGCAGGCGAACCCGTGTTTCTCACCGGCCAAGTCATTAGTGGACTCTCCGGGGTGAAGCGCGTGGAGTATTGGCTGCGTCAGGTGCCAGGCGGAGCGCAACCCGAGAAGCTGGCGGATGATGCTCCGGAATTGCTGCAAGGCCCGTGGCAACCATGTGCACTGGTCCCACCACCCGCATGGAATTCGATCCTGCCCTGTGGGATCAAGCCGCAAGAGGTGCTCGGGTTTAACAAGGTCACAGGAGAACCCAAAGCCTGGCCGCCACGCTACGGCATGTGCTCTTTCACGGCCACGCTGCGCAACCTCAAGCCCGGGCATTACGAACTCCGCGCCCGCAGCGTGGACCAGAACGATTTCGCTCAGCCAGAGCCGCGTCCTTCCCAGAAAAGCGGCAAGAACTCGATCCAAGTGCGCCGGTTCGAAGTGCTGTGACTCACGCCTCAATCGCTCCAACCCAGCTCTAGCAATGCGACGTTCCCTGACCATCCTGATTATTTGCGCCCTTTGCACCGTGCCCGTGCTGTGGTTGTCGTCCCGTGGGTTCGTGCCGCTGCAGCAGTTGGAGTTTTTCGCGCAAGATTGGCAGGCTCGGCTGGGGCGCAAAACGCCGCAGAACGACAAGCTCATGCTCATTGGGATTGATAAACCAATTTATGCGGCGGACTTCAATGAGGAGGAATTGCAGGTCGAACCAGTGCTGCGGGAGCTGCAACACGATTTCCCGTGGTCCCGGAAGGTCTGGGCTCGGGTGATTGATAAGCTGGCGGCTAGTGGGGCCAAGGTCATCGTCCTTGATATCGTGTTCGCAGCGGAGAACGAGGGTGATGAGGCTTTACAGCAGGCGATCGAAAGGCACCGGGATCGGGTCGTCATCGGCTATAACATCAGCTTGGGGGAAACTGAGCGCGGTGAATTCAGCGAACTGTTATTGCCCAACCCGACCCTGCTGCCAGCAGCCACTGGCGGGTCACCGGTGACGGATGAGCGACTGGGCTACGTGAATATCTGGCCGGACTTCGATGACACATTGCGGCGCGTGGCCTTCCGGCAGACGAGGGCGCAAGCGGGCTACACAGTGCCGGAAGGTGTGGTGCTGGAATCGCTGGCGGCACGCACGCTGCGGAAATTGGGCCGTGCGCCTGACCTTCCGGATGATTTCGACTCCCGCCGATTTCGCTACACGGCAGAGGCCGGAGTGGCCTTCAAACCGCGTCCGGTGGGCGAAATTCTTTCACCAAAACTATGGGCCGCGAATTGTGAAAACGGGCGGATCTTCGCTGACAAAATCGTGCTCATCGGACCGACGGCTGCGATCTTTCACGATGAACATAGCACTCCGTTCACCAACCCCAAACAGATGAGTGGCCCAGAGATCCATTTACAGTTTATGAATGCGGCCCTGCAGGGCGAGTTTCTGCGCGAACCAGGGCGGAGTGTGGCCCTCCTGCTCATGGCCATTGCCGGAGCACTCGCTGCGGGATTTTGCTTTCTGATTCGCGCGCCGGGGAAACGCTTGCTGGCTGTTGCTGCGGTGGGGGTGGGTTGCCTCTGGACGAGCCATTTACTGTATAATCACGGCGGTTGGGTGCTGCCGACGGCAGGACCACTGCTGATCTTGGCGCTTTGTAGTCTGGCGGCATTTAGTTACGATTTTGTGCTGGAACGACTGGAGCGCATGAAGCTCCGCAACACCATGGGGCTGTATTTCTCTCCGCGAGTGCTGGAAGCCGTGCTCGCGGACCCCGGATCCATGGAGCCACGGCGGGCGGAGGTCACGATGCTGCTCACGGATCTGCGCAATTCCACCCCATTGGCCGAACTGCTAGGACCGCAGGGAATGTTTGCTCTACTGAATCGTGTTTTCGCTGCTCAGACTGCTGCCATCATGGCCGAGGAGGGCAATCTGGAACACTTTTTGGGGGATCAGTTTCTAAGTTACTGGGGTGCCCCGCAGCCGCAGTTGCACGCACCAGAGCGGGCCTGGCGCGCCGCGTTGCAATTGATCACCTCCATGGAGTCCATCCGCCCCACGCTGAGTGCCGAGGTCCAAGCTTTGTTCGGATATGGCGTGGCTCTGCACGGTGGCAGCGTGATGGTGGGAAACAAGGGCTCCGCGCAACACCTGGACTACGGACTGGTGGGTGACACCGTCAATGAGGCGGCCCGCATCGAGGCCCTAACTAAAACGTATGGAGTTCCACTGCTGGTCTCTGGGGTCATCTTTGGTCACCTTAGTGCACCAGGAGCGCATCGGTTAGTGGATTCGGTCATTGTCAAAGGCAAGAGTGAGGTGGTGACGCTTTATGAATGTGAATGCAGTTGCTCGCCACCGGAGTTTGCCGGGATTTGTCCGCTCTATGAGGCCGCTTTTGCCGATTATGCGGCGGGGCGCTTTCAGATGGCGCAGGCTAAGTTTGAAATTTTAGTGCAGGAGTTTGCAGATGGTCCCGCTCGCTTGCTGGCGGCCCGCTGTGCCCGCCTCCAACTGCAACCCCCCGAAGTTTGGGATGGGATTTGGAGCATGGCGGAGAAATAGCTCGAATGCGGCACTCTGCAGGAAGAGAGTTGACGACCCAAGGCAAAACCTCCTATGTTGCCATTGTGGATAAATCAGGACCGCACCTACCGCGCCCCACTGGCGCAGGAATTCCGAAGCAGCCTTCAGGCATCGGTCTCATTGCGCGTCATACGACCGCGGCGTTGCGGATGCGTTGGGGCTTGGGGTTGCTCATTTTAGTGGGCTTATTGATCGAAATGGGTTTCACGGCGGCGGTGCCGTTGAGTTTCAAATACCTTGTGGATTATGCCATCATTCCCAAAAACGAGGCGATGCTCATCGCGATTCTGGCAGCGTTGTCCGGCGGCCTGGTGGTGGCTTCCGCCGCAGGGTTGGGACTGGATTATCTTTATGCGAAGTTTTCCACTGGGCTATTGAACGATTTGCGTTGGAAGATGTTTTCGCATCTCCAGCGCCTGTCCTCCGGCTTCTTTGCTCGCACCGAAGCATCGGATCTCGTGATCCGATTTTCCAATGACCTTTCGTCGTTCGAACACGCCCAGCAACAGGCCTTGGACGAGTGCGCGCAACCGGTGCTCAATGCCGCTCTGAGCGCCATTCTGCTCCTGACCCTCGATTGGCGTTTGGGGCTGCTCGCCCTGCTCGCGCTGCCAGCGTGTATGATCGGGCCCCGGCTCATCACGTCCCGGGCGACGGCGGCAGGCTACGAGAAAAAGCAGAACGAATCGCAAACCGCAGCCACCGTTCAGGAGACCATTGCCACCCAGCCTCTCATCAAAGCTTTCAGTCTCGAAAAATCGGTGCTGGCACGTTTTGCGGAACGACTCGCGCGGCAGGGCTCAGCGAGCCTCCGAGTTGGCTTTCTCAGTTCGTTGATTGAACGCACAGCTTTCATCGGCACTCTGATTGTGCAAGTATTGGTGCTGGCGGTGGGGGGCTACATGGCGTTGCGCGACGAGCTTTCAATCGGCTCACTGGCGGCATTTCAGGCGCTGTTTGGCAATCTCATCGAAGCCCTCGCGGCCTCGACCCACTACTATCCCACGCTAGTGCAAGCCGGGGCCGGCATGAAGAGAATCCAAGACTTGCTTGATCAACCGCCGGAGCTGGCTGATCCCGCGGGAGCGACGGAGCTGCCGCGGTTGGCGGAAACGATCACCTTCGAGCAGGTGAAGTTCGGCTATTCTGCGGAGCGGCTGAATCTGGATGAGCTTAGTCTCACCATCCCCGCGGGAGCATCCGTCGCCTTCGTCGGCCCGAGCGGTTCCGGCAAAAGCACAGTGCTGACATTGCTGACGCGCTTCTATGAACCGCTGGAAGGGAAGGTGATCATCGATGGGCGTGATCTCCGCAGTGTCTCCCGTGAATCCTGGCGTAATCAACTCGGCATCGTTTTCCAAGATAGCATCCTCTTCAACACCAGCATCCGAGAGAATATCAGGATGGGAAAACTCGGGGCCTCTGATTCCGAAATTGAACACGTCGCCCGGATGGCGGAGTTGCACGAGGCTATCCTCGCCATGCCGGAAGGTTATGAGACCCCGGTGGGAGAACGTGGCGCACGGCTTTCCGGTGGCCAGCGGCAGCGGATCGCCATTGCGCGCGCCCTCCTGCGTGATCCGGCGGTGCTGGTCCTGGATGAGGCCACCTCCGCGCTGGATGCCGCCACGGAAGCCTCTATTAATCACGCGTTGGAACGCGCTGGCCAAGGACGATCCGTCATCTCCGTGACGCACCGGTTGGCGGCCGTCATCAAGATGGATCACATTTTCGTGATGGAAGGTGGGCGCTTAATCGAGCAGGGGCGGCATGCCGAACTCCTAGCGCTGGGTGGGACCTATGCGCGGCTTTGGGAAAAGCAAAGTGGCTTCACCATCGAGGAGAGCGGCGGCGCCAAGGTGGAAGGCTCCCGCTTGCAAGCCATCCCCATGTTGCAGGGCCTGGGGCAGGATGAACTAACGGCCCTCGCTGAGTTGTTCATTACGGACCGCTGCCCCGCAGATCGTGAGGTTTTCCGCCAGGGTGATCCAGGCGACAGATTCTATTTGATTGTGCGCGGCCGACTTACCGTGTGGGTCAAAACGCCCGATGGCGGAGAGCAAAAAGTCCGCACGATGGATGATGGTGACTACTTCGGTGAGATCGCACTGATGGAGAACACCACGCGCACGGCCACTGTGAGAACGAGCACGGACTGCATTTTCCTAACCCTGGCGCGGGATCAGTTTCTCAAGCTGCTGGAACACCAGCCAAAACTCCGGCAATCAGTGCAACAGGTCGTGGCCGAGCGCCTTAAAACCTCGGATGCAGTGCTGAAACGGAATTGAACAGAAAGCCTGGGTTTCAGAGCCAAGTCAGTGAGCACCAGTTGATAACCAAATGCAGCGTGTTATCCGCCACTATGAGCAGAGTGGGCGCCAGCCACGATGGCATATCATTCGGATAGCCCGTGGCGGCACAGTTTTTCCAAGCTAAGCGCCGACGGTCAGTTCGCCATTCCTCCAAGCGCCCGGCATCGCGCAAACACCAGCAAAGAACTCTTTCTGGCCACAGTCCCAGCACAATATTCTTGGCCCAGACGAGGTGCCGCGCCAGTCCGAAACGATCTATGATCAAGTGCGTGCCGCAAATCGTGGTCCAGGCCAGCCACGACGGCTGGAGCAGAAGAAAGGGCAGCGCATAGACGGTCGCATGAATACTAGCCCAGAACGTGGAGGTGCGTTTTTTCACCCCCATGTGTTCACTCTGAAGGAGGTAATCACCGACAAGATGCAGGAGTAGTTGTTGCATGGGGCGGTTAGGGAGACGGACGTTTTAGCGTCGGCGTGCCAACCCGAAGCCAGCCAAGACTAATGTGAGTGTGAGGGCAGTGGTCGGCTCCGGGACGATGGGCATGCCGGTGGCTTGGACGGCAAACATGGCAGGGTAAAGGCTGGCGTTCGGCCCGCAGTCCACCCCAGGAACGTTACCGAAAACTAACCCATCGCCAATGGTCCATCCTGCCAGGCCCGTTTCCGCAATGCTGCCCGCCGTGCTCCGCCAGGAGTAGCCGCCAGAGAGCGAAGAGGCCGTAATCCAATAGGTCTTGCCGGCCACCAGAACCAGCGCCATATCAGGGTTGAAGGCATAGTTTGCTTCCCCCACCCCAGGCTCGGGGCCGCTAAAGGAACCAATGGTGGCACCGATCATGCCCGCCGCATCCGCATGCAGCTTGACGGCTAAATCGTGTGCCGTGGTCCCGGTGGTGAACAACCTCAATTCGAGGCTGTCGAGAGTCCACGCAGGATAGTCACTACCAACGGTGAAACTCATTCCCACGCATTGCGCACCATGCACATCGTAGCCGCTGGAGCTACTAGGCTGTCCGAGATTGGTGACGGTAGCGACCGGGGTCGATGGAGTGGGAGCGGGTGGTGCTGCGGTCCTCCTGACAGGTCGAGAAGGCAGGGAGCCCAGTGAACCAGCTCCCATGAAGGAATTGCTGCTGGGAAGACCGCGTGCTCTCGTTTGACGAAACCCAAATTCGCTGAGCCAATCACCTCCTGATCCCGCTGGGGAGCCGACTGCGGACTGACTCTTCACCTCCAAGCCAAAGCCCGCAATGTCTGAGGAAATGAGATTGGTCAGACTGCCTTCAGCGATCTGGCGGTTTTGTTCCTGCGCTGCGGACTCAATTTGCGGAAGCGAGGATAACGTGTTAACAAATCCTGAGACTAATTCCAAACTTGCGGCCATCGCCCCCAGATCGAAATTCTGCACCTCCCCAAGGCGAGTTCCGTCCGCGCTCACCGTCAGCGTTTGGCCGGGCCCCAGCACCACCGACAGACCATTCTTCAGAGTCACTTTAACGTGACCTTCGAGGTCCATCACCTTGAAACTGCCATCGCGCAGCACAGTCGCAATCTCGGTGGTTCCTAACACCGCTGCGGAGGTCCCACGGTTCTTGATCGCTCCGCCGCCCGCTCCTTTCGGTGAATGAAACAGCACGCTGCCCTCATGCAATTGAATATCCCTGCCACCCTGAGCGAAAGTGAACACGGTGTTCGCCCCGATCCTCGTAATCGTGCGATCCTTGGCGGTCAACTCCACGCGAGAGGCCTGCCCTGTCCGCACTAAGTCCGGAGACTTAAACAGCATGTTTGTCTCGGCGGGAACCTCGACCTTATTAGCTGCCCCGATCACTTTCGCCTCCTGAATAATTTCGGTGAACGTGCTTTCCGTAAGCGGGAGTGGCGACCCCGGTGCGCCACTAGCAATAAGCCAACATCCTGCCACGCGGAGCACTCTTCGCCCCCAGGAGGAGTGAGCACTCGAAATCACGAAAGGAACGGAGACCATGCCCCATATTGACCGCGCCAGGCTTGGCAGGCAACTCTTTTCTTAGACGTGATGGATCGTCGCGCGACTACGCAGGCAACGCCTCTAAGGGGGGGCAAAAGTGACCGCGCTATGGTGCAGCTGCTTTCAATTCCGCAAAGCGCTGACGCATTTCTGCCAACTGTGCTTTCTGAGAGGGGTCAGCCACCAGATCCTTTTCCTCCATGGGGTCTTCGCTAACATGGAATAATTGTTCCGTGTCGTAGTCCGGCCAGTAGAAGTATTTGTAGTCCTTCCGCACCAGCGCTTGGGAGGACGGGATGAATTTGATGTTCTTGATAGTGGCGTGCTCGTAGAAGAACTCGGTGCGCCAGGCTGGTCTCTCCTTCGCCAAGTAAAGCGGGGCAATGTCCCGGCCCTGCATCGTCTTGGGTGCGGAAATTTTGGCGGCCCCCAGAATGGTGGGAGCCAGATCAACGTTGAGGGTAAACTCATCGTTCGTCTTGCCCTGCTGGGTTGCGGCCATGCGCGGATCACGGATAATCAACGGGACGCGGATGCTTTCCTGATGGGGATACCATTTGTCAGCCAGGCCGTGTTCCGCATGGTAGTATCCGTTATCTCCGGTGAAAATCACCAGCGTGTTATCCAGCGCCCCCTGCTTCTGCAATTCGGCCAGCACTTTACCACAGGTGGTGTCCACCTCGGTAGCTAGCCGATAGTAATTCTTCATCATCGTCTGGTATTTCTCAGGGCTATCGAAACGCCAATGCCAACGGACCCGACCTTCGTTCTGCTCATTGGCAATGAACGATGGCAGGCGATGGAAGGATTCATCCGTGGCGTTGGCCGGCACAGGGATGGTGACATCCTTGTATAGTTCCATGCTCTGCGGTTGCGGTAAATACTGCAGCGGATTTCCGTCTTCCGCGTGGGTGGCGAAGAACGCTAACGTGAGGCAGAAGGGCTTGTCCTGAGGCCGCGTGCGCAGGAATTCCAGGCTGTCGTTCTCATTCTTTTGGGTCACGTGGATCTTGGTGCCATCCTTTTCCTTGATCCAATGCGTGCCAGAATAGGCGCGGCCGAAATCGAAATTCTCTGCGGGGAATTTTCCGTTATGCCACTTGCCAACGTGGCCCACGAAATACCCATTGCTGCGCAGTAATCCGGGATACGTCTGCTCCCACGGCGTCTTCCAAGCTGCAAAAGCCTCGTTCCCATGCCGGGACATCCATTGCCCGGTCATCAGCGTGGCACGACTCACGCCGCAAATGGCCGTGGTCACGCAGTTCTGCGTGAAACGATGTCCCGCTCCCGCCAATCGATCCAAGTTAGGAGTCTGCACGATTTTATTTCCGGCAACGCCCAAGGTATCGAATCGCCAATCGTCCGCCAGCAGCACGAGAATGTTCATGGGCTTCTCCGCAGCCAGAGCGGTTCCGGCTAGGGAGCATACAAGGAAAAGAAGGTGAGTGAGTTTCATGGTTTGGTCTTGGTTTGATTGAGAATGGGCATGCGATCCGCCAGTTTATCTGGCATCGCGCTTGGTCGATAAGGAGCTCCTGAGCCACGGTCACCTTGGGGTTTGTAGTGTTGGCTGCCCTGGGCAGGCTCGGGCGTGTAAGTGCGCTTGCCGCTTTCCTGCTGCCACCAGGTATTCCAACGCGCGCTAAGGTCCGCCACGATTTCTGGCTTCGTGCTAGCGATGTTGTGGTTTTCAAACGGATCAGTGCTGGGCTGGTAGAGTTCCCAGCCAGCTCCATCCACTTCAGCTAGAGTCCACTCAGCGGTGCGAATGGCGCGATTGTCCAAGTATTGGAAGAACAGAGGGGACGCGCGCGGTGTGGGCTTTCCTCGCAGCAGTGGCAGGAAGGATTCGCCTGCCGGTGCTTGCAGCAAAGGAGCTTTAGCTAGTTGCAAAAACGTCGGCAGCACATCGACCATGTGAACGGGCGAGGATTCGATGCGACCGGCTTTGCCCAGCCCGCCGCTCGGCCACCAAGCGATGGCTCCCGTGGTGATGCCACCGCCATGCTGACTGATTTTATAGAGGCGCCAGGGAGTCACACTGGCATACGCCCAGCCAGTGCCGAGTTGCCAGTTGGAGGCGCGATCCCCCGGCAACTTGGATTGCTGCAACATCGCCTCGTCCACCACCGAAAAGGAATCCGCACCATTGTCGCTGAGAAACAGGATCATCGTGTTGTCCTCCCGGCCCGCCTCCCGCAGCGTTCGTAGAATCCGGCCAATGCCCTGATCCATCTGCTCCACCATGGCGGCATAGGTGGCCATCCGGAGGTCTTCCAGATCTCGTTGCGCAGGAGTTAGGGTTTCCCATTTTGGTAAATTCTGCGGTGCGTCTGGCAGCGTAGAACTAGCAGGAAAGATGCCCATTTCCTGTTGGCGACGGAACCTGGCTTCACGAATCGCCTGCCAGCCAGCGGTATAGTTTCCCCGATGCTTGGCGATCTCCTGGGCCGGTGCTTGCAGGGGATTGTGCGGGGCCTGATAGCTCAGATAGAGAAAGAAAGGTTTGTCCGCCGGGGTGGATTTGATGAACTGGGAAGCCCGCTCGGTAAAGGCATCGGTGCTGTAGTAATCTGGCCCAAATCTTTTGTATGGCTCCCGATCCAAGCGGTAACTGGGCGCTCCGCTAAAATGATCCGCAAAGCCAGCCAGGAAGCCGTAGAAATGATCGAACCCACGATCCATCGGATCCCCGTCCAGATGCCATTTACCAATCAGGGCCGTGCGATAATTGGCCCCATGCAGCAACTCGGAAAGCAGCGGGGTCTTGCCAAATTTAGGTAATGCGTTCGGCCACCATTTTCCAGTCAACATCATGGCGCGGGAGACCACACACATGCCTCCATTGTGGAATCGCGTGAGCCGAACCCCTTCGCTGGCCAACCGATTCAGCGCTGGGGTCGCTAACTCTCCACCGAAACAACCGGGGTCGCTGTAACCCATATCATCTGCGAGGATGATAATGAGATTCGGCGGCAGGGCGGCACGCGCAATGCTGCCGCACAGCAGGAAAAGTAAGAGGACAAAATTTGGCATGAATGACATGAAGTCGGACTAATTCCGCCGAGCGCAAACGCCTTTGGAGGTCATCACGCTCTTGCGCAAGCATTAGCCACCTAATTGTTGGCGGAAAATGTGACCAAGGGGTTCGTGCTCATGGGCTCGGAACCTCTGGCCGTAGCCACCGAAGAGGAACCACCGAAGGCTAAAAAATGATTGCTAAGAAAGCGACCACCACGGAGGATTCGGCATGAGCACCATCGGTCACCAGTTTCAGCTTCGACGCGTCTCCCCCGTCTTGTGGGTTATCGGCCTGGGGGCTGTGGCGCTGGTGGCATTCCAGCCAGCTACGACCGGCATTAGTAAATGTTGCTTTCTGGCACTGCTCTTCGGTGGCTTGATCACGAGCTTGTGGCTGCTGAGGAGACATCGCAAAACGTGCCTCACGATAGCCGCGCTGGTCATCGGCTCAGTGATCACCCTCACCTGCTTTTCCTGGAGCATTCGCACCCAGCCAGCGGACCTCCGGAAGGCTTACATCAAGCATTTACTAACGTATGAAGGTTGCAATTATTATTGGGGCGGGGAATGGCGCGGAGGCATCGACTGCTCCGGCCTGATGCGACGCGGCATGATTGATGCCTGCATGGACCTGGGGATTTCCCGGCTGGATCTGGGATTGATCCAGCAGGCAATTTCCTGGTGGTGGAATGATGTCAGCGCAGAGGCCATGGGCAAGGAATACGCCGGCTTGACGCGCAAGATTTCCGAGGTTCCGAAACTCAACACATTGGATCACCACGGTCTCGAACCTGGCATCATTGCGGTAACTCAAGGTGGGCATCACGTGATGGCTTACATCGGTGAGGAGCGCTGGATCGAGGCGGATCCCAGTGAGGGAAAGGTCATCGTGGTGCACGCTCCCAGCACTGCGAATGGGTGGTTTCGGGGGCCTATGCGCCTGCTGGAATGGACGTTGCTCTCACCCAGATAACCCGTGCTCACGGAAAGGAAGCCGATGTCTGGCGACCGATTTGCATGACAGGTTGGAGTTGTGAAATACTTCCTCTGTCTCCTATCATTCGTTCTGCTGCCGCTGGTCCGGTCTGCAGAAGTGCCCGGTCTCACGCTGGATCGCGAACAAAATTGGCTCATCATTCGGGGGCCGAATCTACCAGGTCGGGAAATTCGGATCAACTACCTGGAAGCTTACTGTCGTCCCGGTTCGACGGATGCCGACTGGGTGGCTCACACCGTGATCAAGCATACGAATGCCCTGGTGGCCTTGAGTGCTGACCGGAAGTTGCTTCAGTTGCGCGACACCCTGACGGATGGGGTGATCGTGCATCATGCGATTACGGCAAACGCAGATGAAATCGATATCCGCATCGAAGCCAGCAATCCCACCAGTCAGGAATCCGAGGCGCACTGGGCGCAGCCGTGCATTCGACTAGCCGACTTCATGGGCATCGCGAAGGATGGTAAAGATCTCGACGACTATCTGCCCAAAGCGTTCATTTTCCTGGACGGTAAGCTTAGTCGCATGTCCGCAATCACCCCTTGGAGCAAGCAGGCGCGATACACGCCTGGCCAGGTCTGGTGCCCTCCGTCCGTGCCGCGCACCGATGTCAATCCACGTCCGCTGAGTCCATTGGTGCCCAGCAATGGCTTGATCGGATGTTTCAGCGCAGATGAGAAAGTGATCTTTGCGGTGGCCTTCGATCCCTATCAGGAATTGTTTCAAGGCGTGGCACGCTGTCTGCATGCGGATTTTCGCATCGGCGGACTGAAGCCCGGAGAGAGTAAGCGCATTCATGGCAAAATTTACCTCGTGCCCAATGATGTCCCCACCTTGCTCGCACGCTATCAACACGACTTCCCCCATCACGTTTCCAAATGAAATTTCTCATCCATCTGCTATCATCGTTCGCTTTACTAACCCATTCATTTGGCGCTGAATTCGTCACCATTAATCGAAATCAACTCGATCCAGCGGCCTTTGCGCAATGGCTCGATGGGAGCGAAACTCCGATTGCCAAAACGAGCGCGAAGGAAGGGCCGGCCTCGGTGGTCTGGACCGCGCAGTCTCAGCCAGATTGGCCGGGAGTGAAATTTGGCGAAGGTCGAGCCAACGGTGTGAGGCATCTGCGCATTGGCTTCACGGAGGCGATCCCGGTGGGCAGTGTCTTGGTGCGGGCCGGTGGCATCCTGAGTGTGCTGAAAGAAAATGCGGTCGGTAATCTGGCGGATGATTCCCAGTGGCTCACGGCAGAACGATTCGCGCAGGGTGCCATTTCCCAAGCGGCGGTTGGTCCTGAAGGCTACGCGCTGTGGAGCCTTCCGGCGGGAACGAAGACGCGCGCCTTGCGCTTCAGTCACACCCCTGCGCCAGGGGATCGGGAAATGTCAGGATGGTTGGGCGGCGTATGGCTGGCGGAACAACGTTTCGCAAATATGGCACCTCAGGCCTTGGCGACATCGGTGGCACGTGATGATGCTAGCGCGAAATTGATTGATGAGACGAATAATCGGCAGTGGGATACGTGGGACAATGGAGAGAGCGGAGCCGCCTTGCCAGTGACCGCGGAACATCCCGCTTTCATTACCCTGTCCTGGCCGCAGCCGGTGAGCTTGCAGGGGATTTGTTTGCTCTGGACTGGTTTTGCCGCCGTCGAAGTGGAGTCATTTCGCGGCCAGGACCCCAGCAAGCTGCGTGAAGCACCCGATACCGCTTGGATTAAGGTAGGCAGCCAGACCGAGATGGATGCACTTTACCCCATGGCACTCGGACCGCATTGGATTCCATTTGCTAAAGCCACCACCACCCAAGCGTTGCGACTGCGCATCACGCAGGGTGCGAAATCGAATCACTCCCATTTGGCAGACAAGGTTAAAGCAGGCCGTCGCGTGTGGCTGGGAGAATTGCTGGCGTTGGCTCCTGTAACTGACACGGCATGGCTCGCGAGTCTGATTCTGCCGAAGGCGACGGAGCTTCCGCCACCCATTCCAGTCAAATTCACCATCCCTGAAGCTGGGTTAGTCACCTTAGTGATTGAGGACGCAGCCCATCAGAGGGTGCGCAATTTGGTCAGCGAAACTCCCTTTCCCGCAGGAGAAAATATCGCCTGGTGGGACGGCAGCGATGATCTGCTGCGCGATCCCGCGGCTGCCAGCCACGGCGTTTACCATATCCCCACGCGCCCCGTAGCCCCTGGAACCTATACGGTGCGCGGTCTCTGGCATCGGCCGCTCACCTTGCATTACGAGTTCAGCATCTACAATGCCGGCAAGCCAGCTTGGGAGACCGCCGATAAAACCGGTTGCTGGCTAACAACGCATACTCCACCCACGAGCATGGCGGTAGTTCCGGGATCGCGCACGGCGGACGGTCAACCCCTCGTCTTCATGGGCGCGTTCGTGGCCGAAGGCGGGCATGGCTTGCAGTGGCTGCACGAGGATGGCACCAAGCTGGGAGGCCAGGGTTGGGTCGGAGGAAATTGGACCGGAGCCCCGACGCTGGCGGTGGACTTGGGATCGGCAGCCGTGCCAGATCACCTGTGCTATGTGGGTTCCGTGTGGGAGGGCGAACTGCGGCTCACGGCTAAAACCAAGACGCTCGGGGATCAACCAGTGCTCAAACTAAAACTAGGTGAGGAAATCGATCCGCACAAGAAATCCACCACGACTTCGCCTGCTCCTGCGGTGCTGGAGGATTTCGATGGGGGCGATAAAATCTTCGTGCTAGCGGGCATCGCTGCCCACGACGGACTGCTGGTCTGTGCGTTGAGGCGACAGGAAGAATTGTTGGTGGTGGATGTGAAGTCCGGAAAGATTACTGAGCGCCTGAAGTTAGCCAATCCGCGGGGGCTGTGTTTCGATGCTACTGGACGCTTGTTGGCGCTCAGCGGTAAATCATTGGTGCGGTATGAGAAATTGTCGGAGCCACCGCAAACCCTGATTGCATCAGGCTTGGAAGATCCACGGCATCTGGCGATCAATGCCAGGAATGAGTTTCTCATCACCGATCGTGGCGCGTCCCATCAAGTAAAACTCTTTTCCCCAGCGGGAAAATTTCTTCGTGCGGTGGGCGAGGCTGGCAAGCCGCAATCCGGACCTTATAACCCGCAACATATGAACCACCCTAATGGTCTGGCCGTGGATTCGATTGGTCGCATTTGGGTGACGGAAGCGGACAATTTCCCACGGCGGGTGTCGGTCTGGTCTGAGGCCGCCAAGCTGGTGCGGACCTTCTACGGCCCTACGGAATATGGAGGTGGGGGAGTGCTCGATCCTCACGACCCCAGTAAGTTTTTCTACAAAGGAATGGAGTTCCGTCTGGATTGGAAATCTGGCAGCGATGAGTTAATCCGCGTCTTCTCGCGACCTGATCCATTGCTTGCCGGTCACTACGGAAATTTCTCCCCGGATACTCCGCTCTACCCCAATGGGGCCAAGGGGCCGCGTTACTTCACTAGCTGCTACACCCACAATCCGACCAATGGAGATGACGTCGCCTTCCTCTGGCAGGACACAGCATCCAGCGCTCGCGTCGTGGCGGCATTGGGCGATGCTCATGCCTGGGGGGTCATGCGCAACTCTGAGTTTCGCGAGCGGTGGCCGGCAGGATCGAAGCCAGCGGAGGAGAATCCTCCAGCCGAAGCTCATGCGACCTTTGCCTGGTCGGATCTGAACGCCGATGGCCGCCCCCAACCGGACGAAGTGACGTTTGCCGCTGGGGCTTGTCGAGGCGTAACCGTAATGCAGGATTTATCTTGTGTGGTGGCGCGTCGGGGGGATGCCACGGTGAGATTTCCCGCAGAAATTACGAATGACAAGACGGTGCGGTATGATCTCAGCAAAGGTATGGTGCTGGGACCTGCGGGTGGTTCGCCCCCGTCCAGCGGTGGCAACCAAGCATTGACGGACCTGGGCGGCTGGACCGTGCACACCAACGCCGCGGCTCCGTTCTCGCCCTTCAGCCTAGGAGGCATGTTCCAGGGGGCACCTCGTTGGAGTTACCCCAGCCCGTGGCCGGGATTGCACGCCAGTCACGAAGCTGCGGTGCCGGATCGGCCGGGCATGGTGGTGGGCCATACGCGATTGCTAGGCGGCTGGGTCCAGGGCAAGGCTGGTCCCATGTTCTGTGTGAACGGCAATATGGGAAATATGTATTTATTCACCGCCGATGGTCTCTTTGTCAGCACCCTCTTCAATGACATCCGCCTGCGCCCCAACTGGGCCGCGCCTGTCGCCACGAGGAATATGGCGGTCACCGAGGTCTCGCTGCACGATGAAAATTTCTGGCCCAGCATCACGCAAACGGCTGATGGTAAGATGTTTCTGGTTGATGGAGGACGCACCAGTCTGGTCCGCGTCGATGGATTGGAGACCATCACGACGTTGCCCGCGCATTCTTTGACCGTGACGGCAGATGATTTGCAAAAGGCGAGCGATTGGTTCGCGGTGGCTGAATCCAAGCGCCAACAGCAGCAGGGCAGCGGACTGCTGCGAATTCCTATCAAACAGATTCCGCCTGCGGTCGATGGCAAGCTAACAGATTGGCCCGAGACCACCGATTGGGCTTACATTGACCGTCGCGGCATCAAAGCAAATTTCAACAGCAACTCCAAGCCCTATGAAGTGAGTGCTGCGGTGGCGCTCAGTGCCACTCATTTATTTGCCGCCTGGCGCACGACCGAGAAGGATCTACTCAACAATAGTGGGGAAACGTCCAATGCGCTATTCAAGCATGGGGGCTGCTTGGACGTGATGCTGGGCACCGATGCCGCGGCGGCAAACGACCGCGCTACTGCCACTGCAGGAGATCAACGCCTGCTCATCACCCAAGTTAAAGGGAAAACCAAAGCATTGCTCTATCGCGCGAAAGTTCCTGGCAGCAAGGATCCGGTGGCGTTCAGCAGTCCTTGGCGCAGCATCCACTTCGATGCAGTGGAGGATGTTAGTAATGACGTTCTTTTGGCCACAGATGGGGCGGGAAATTTTGAGATCAGCATCTCGTTAGCTGTCCTGCAGTGGAAGCCTCAAGCAGGCACCACCTATCGGGCGGATCTTGGGGTATTGCGGGGAGCAAACGGCCAGACCACGCAACGCGTGTATTGGACTAACAAGGCGACAGCGATCACCGCAGACGTCCCCAGCGAAGCAGAGTTGACACCGCGTCTGTGGGGCAAATGGCAGGTGATAGCGGAGTAGCGCAAAAGCCTGGATTTAAGCTTGGCATCGTGTGCGGTATCCGGCACGATTAGGCATAGCATCATGAAATCACTCTACCTTAGCGTTATCTTTGGCTGCCTCAGCGCGAGCGCCAGCGCGGCCCCAACGAATCTAGCTCCCAGCGGCACCGTAACGGGGTCCTCCCAAGCCTATGGTTCCGTGTTTAAGGACGCCACGGACGACAATCGGGATGGCAACTTTTATAGCGCGGCGGGTTCGGTTTGGCACACGAACGCGCCTGATAATGCCGCCTATCTGGAGGTGGATTTGGGGGCGAATTTTTATCTGGATCGCGTGCAACTCTGGCCGCGCACAGATGCGGTGCAGGGAACCGTGAAAAATTTCACGATCCAAGTGAAAAATGCCGCAGACGTGGTGGTGTGGACTGGAGACTATTGGCCGACCGCAGCCGTTGGTTGGGCCTGGGGCACCAGTGCCCTGCGCGGCGTGCAGGGACGGAAGGTGCGGCTCTTGAGAAAGGATGCCACGCCGAATTTCTTAACCTTTGCGGAAATGGAAGTGCTGGGCACCGTGAATCCTCCCACCATCAATTATGCGCGTGCGCCCGGAGTCGTCACCACGGCCTCAGCCGCAGGGTTTGGCACCACGACCGGTTCCGTGGTGGATGGAGATTTGAATGCCAGTTACGCCACTCCGGCATCGCCCCGCGCCATTTACCATTCCTCAGCCGTGGCCGTGGGTAATTTTTATCAAATCGATCTTGGACAGACGCGGGCGATCGATTACGTCACGCTCTACGCGCGCCAGGATTCCGCCACGACGGGCGATGTGAAGCTGAGCTTCCGGGATGCCGCCAACAATGAGATCCACAGCGCCACCGTGAATCTGCTCAATAGCAATCTGGTGAAGAACGGGGCGCGCTACGATGTCACCTATGATGCCCCAGCCATCATCAACGCGCGAACCCTGCGCATCGAGACTGTGGCGGCCCAATTTCTGGCATTGGCTGAAGTGGAAATCTTTGGCGAATCCGCCGATATTACTCCTCCATTGCTGGCCCGCCGCTATCCTACGGATGGAGCCCTGGTGGCGGAACTAACAACGATGGATCTTGAGTTCAACGAAGCGGTCACTGGGATCAATGCCAGCGATCTGCTGATTAATGGCGTTGCGGCCACCGGTATGACTAGCATTTCAGGAGCCAAGTATCTCGCGACCTTCGCCCAGCCTGCGAACGGCCAGGTAAACTTCGCGTTCGCCCCCGGTCATGGGATTACGGACCCGACTGGGAATGGGTTTGCGGGCGCGAGTTGGTCGCTAACGTTAAATACCGCCCTGCCTGCGCCTCAGCCATTCATTTCCGAAGTCATGGCCGACAACAAGGGCGGCCTGCGCGATGAGGATGATGCGTCACCTGACTGGATTGAGCTGTATAACCCCGGCCCCACGGCCTTGAATTTGGGAAATTGGTATTTATCTGATGAGGCCACGAACCTCGTGAAATGGAGGCTTCCCAGCCCCTCCATCCTCGAAGCAGGAGAGTTTCTCATCGTCTTTGCCTCCTCCAAAAATCGTGCCGTGTCCGGCCTGCCGTTGCATACCAATTTCAAACTCGATCAAGATGGCGATTCAGTTATTCTGGTGAAGCCAGATGGCGTCACCATTGCCAGCCAGATCCTGAATTTTCCGAAGCAGGAACCGAACGTCAGCTTTGGGAGATCCCAAGTCTTCTCCCCGCAACCCCTGTTGGCAGCGGGATCCAGCGCCAAGGTCTTGGTCCCAACTGGCCCTGTTAGTAACTGGGCTGAACGGAGTTTCGATGACTCGGGGTGGACTGCTGCTACGTTGGGCGTGGGCTTCGATCAGAGCAACGGACTTGGCGCAGCGGGCCCGCTGGGTTGGTGGAATTTCAACGATGCCTCCGCACCCGCCACCGCGTTGGATGTGTCTGGAAATGCCCGCCATGGGACGGTAACCAATGCGCTCTATTCGGCGGATGCCGAAGGCCGCACAGGCGCGGCGGGAGATCGCTCCATGGTTTTTGCGGGCAATGGGGTGGTGAATATTCCCGCCGCCGCCACGGGGGCATTTGATGCCATGAGCACGCGGGATGCCCTGACAATTTCACTCTGGATCTATGGGGCGGCCAATGCTCCGGTGCAGAATTTTGCTTTCTATGGCTCGTCCGATCCCGGTGGTGCGGGCACGCGCATTCTCAATGCGCACCTGCCCTGGAGCGATTCTGTCATTTACTGGGACACGGCTAATTGCTGTGATCCATCACAGCATCGGGTCTCCATTGGGGAGCCGGATTCTTCCAAATGGAAAGGCCAATGGAATCACTATGCCTTCGTCAAGAATCGCGATGTAAAACAGATCTGGCAAAATGGGCTACTGCTCTTGGAAGCGACGAACACAGCAGATCTGCCACCGTTCCGCAGTTTCTTAATCGGAGCGCAAACTACGGGTGGCGGCACTGGTTATGCCGGTCGCATGGATGACTTCGCCATGTGGGACGGTGCCCTCACGGACGGGCAGATTGCGGCTTTAGCCAATGGGGCCTCGCCTGCCTCCCTGCGAGTGCTCACCCCGCTAATTAATAGTGACATCGCAGCCCAGATGCGGGGTAGCAACGCTTCGGTGTATGTGCGGGTTCCTTTCCAAGTGGTGGATCCTAACTCAGCGGATTTGCTGAAACTGCGGGTGCGCTATGATGACGGCTTTGTGGCTTACCTCAACGGAGTGGAGGTAACTCGACGTAACGCGCCAACCGCCACGAACGCGACCTCCAGTGCGGCTTCGGCTCGACTCAGTGGAACGCCGTTTGTGGCAGAGGAAATCGACCTTTCCCGTTTCGCCTCACTACTTGTTGCCGGCACCAACGTGCTGGCATTTCAGGGGCTGAACGCCACCGTAAATGACGCTCAATTTTTATTGCTGCCGGAACTCTATGTGGGCACTTCCACTGCGGCACGATTTTTCCCAACGAGCACGCCCGGAGCAGCCAATGGGGCCGGATACACGGGCTTCGTCAACGATGTGAAATTCACTCCGCAGCGGGGATTTTATTCCGCTCCTGTGGCCGTTACATTGACTTGCTCCACTCCCGGAGTCACCATCGTTTACACGACCGATGGCAGCACGCCCACGCTCAGCAATGGCACCTCCAGCGTTTCCCCGACGGTGGTAAATATCACTGGCACCACCAATCTGCGGGCCACCGCATTTGCCGGAACGCTGGCTCCCACGAACGTTGATACCCATACCTATTTATTTGTCAGTCAAGTCGCTGCGCAACAACGCCCAGCCTCTGCACCCACGGTGTGGCCGGGAAACTATGCAGCCGATTTCACCATGGACCCTCGCGTGCCTGGAGTTGCGCCAGCCTCGGGCTCTGCACTCACGGATGCCTTGTTGGCAATGCCTTCCTTATGTCTCACGTGTCCGCCCGCAGATCTTTGGGGTGCCGATGGAATTTACACCGTGTCCAGCGGCCGGGGGCGGGCCTACGAACGCGTCAGCAGCGCTGAATGGCTGGATCCAGCGCATCCCGAGACGTTTCATGTCAATGCCGGATTGCGGATCCACGGCAATATCAGTCGGAATAAAAACTTCACGCCGAAGCATGGTTTCGGGCTGCGTTTCCGGGGCGAATATGGCACCACGCGTTTAAACTTTCCGTTGTTTCCCGATTCCAAGGTCACCAGCTTCGATGAACTGGTGCTGCGGGCAGGCTCCACTGATACCTTCCCCTGCACCGAGTGGGCACCCGTTGGGCTCGGTCTCAACGGGGAATCCTATCAACGTTGGAATCGCGACTGGGCCAGTTACCTGCGTGATCAATGGTCGCGCGATGCGCATCTGGCCATGGGGCAGGCGGACTTCCATGGGCGCTACTGTCATTTGTATCTCAATGGTCTCTATTGGGGCATCTACAACGTAACCGAAAGCCCTGGTGCGCCCTACATGGCGGATCATCTGGGGGGCGATGAAACGGAGTGGGACACCGTGGCGGACTTCAGCGAGTTGCATGAAGGAGATCGCACCGCCTGGGATCAACTGCTGGCGATGGCCAACTCTGGACAACTGGACACCGATGCTGGCTTGCGAGCCGTGCAGGGGTTGAATGCAGATGGCTCCCCCAGCGCCACGCTGCCGAAATTATTGCAAGTGGACAGCCTCATCGACTACATGATTCTGAGCGTTTACATCGGATCGGATGATTGGCCGAATCATAACTGGTGGGGAGCACGTCGCTCTCGGAGTGCGGAGAATGATGGCTTCCATTTCTTTTTGTGGGATCAGGAAATTTCCAATGAGAATACGTTGTATGGCAAGAGTTCCTGGGGTGTCATTTACGCCGAAGCTAATGCCGATGGCACGCCGACGCGCATTTACAGCCGACTGCGAAACACCTCGGAGTTCCGCGCGCGTTTTGCGGATCGGATCCAGCGCCATTTATTCAACACCGGAGCCCTAACGCAGTCGAAAAATGTGGCCCGCTGGAATAGCCGGGCGAGCGAAATCGACCAAGCCATCGTGGCCGAAAGTAGCCGTTGGGGAGATGCCCAGGTCAACAATACGCTGCCCGGCCAGCCCTACACCAGGGAGAACACGTGGTTGCCGCATCTGGCTTGGATGAACACCAACTACTGGCCCAACATCCCGGCCACCGCCCTGCAACGTTTTCGCACCGCCAATTTGTATCCTGCCATCGACGCTCCTGGTTTCAGTCAATTTGGAGGATTGGTGCCACCGACCTTTTCCCTAACGCTCACAAATCCGAACGCCACAGGCGATATTATTTACACTGCCGATGGAACCGATCCCCGAGTCTGGGGCGGAGCCCAGGCTGCGAGTGCGCTGACCTACAGCGCCAGTTTGACGCTGCCGGCTAATGTATGGATCAAGTCCCGCATCAAACAAGGCACCACTTGGTCTGCGCTCACGGAAGCGTATTTCCCACTGAACCTGGATCTCGACAATGACGGCATGGCCGACGCCTGGGAGGTGGCTCACGGGCTTTCCCCCGCCAATGCTGCCGATGCGCTCTTGGACTCGGATAGCGATGGTCAGACCAATCTCCAAGAATACGCTGCCAACACCGATCCTCGAAATGGAGCCAGCACCTTCCTACCCCAAAACCCCAGCTACAATTCGACCACCGGAGTCGTGTCCCTGGAATTCGAACTGGCGCCCAATCGCACCTATACCCTGAACCGTAGCGACGACTTGGCCACTTGGACCACCAAAGCCACCTGGGCCCCGGAGTCGCAAGCCCGCACCGTCATTTACACCGAAACGCCCGAGCAAGCCCGGCACTTCTACAAACTCACCGTCAGTGCCCCACCTGTGAATCCTTAAGTCGTGCCTCACGGAGACGAACCCCAACTTGAGGTCATCCCTCTAAGACTGGCCCGTTTTTCTTTCACCCCACAGAAATGAGCTGTCTTCTCCAGTTGCCGCCGCAACCTTCTTCGAATCGGCGTGACGATTACACAAAAACGCCTAACGTTTTGCCTTCTTGGACTGATCAAACGCTTGCATTGTTGCAGCTAGGCTCCGGAATCCTCTACCAAAAAATGCTGTGTGGTGCCTGATAAATTATAAAAACGTTTATCTTTCCTCGCGATAGCTAAACGGAAAACCGCGTTAGGAAAAAGTTTTGCCAGCAAACCTGGGTCACCATTTGCCGATTCAGAGTAAATCCAAATCCCTCGAAATTCTACGTTCGCAGCAATTGAAAAGGGTCCGGAAACCCCAGCCTCGTCCTCCACTGTTCCGCTCGCTTTGAGATCAAAACCAGGAGTATCTGGCCCAAACCGGTCACGCTGTAATGTGCAGTCGAGCGAATCGATGAATGTAAAATTACCATAAAAACTGGCCCAGCAATCATCCGAGAACGGTATCTTACAGGAAAACGTCGCGGCAAACGGGTCGAGCTCCGCTCGAAATTGAGTGATGCCAAACCCAGGAAGCATACTGCAAATCGGTTGAGGGATTTCTTCTCCTGCAACTACTATTTCCCAAGACATATCACTGCGAAAATGCCCTATCAACCAGGTTTCACGGACGCGCGTGCTTATGTGGTGTATGTCAACATGTTGCATTTTATTACTATTTATAGTATGAATATATTCTGCCGTTTCGCAGGAGGGGTGGGGCAGAAGGTGTCTGCTCCATCTTAGGATCACATAATTCTTCAGCGACCTTTTTACTTGGCGCAATCATTCTTTCAGAGGTATAAAGGCAAGACGGGCCAGGCTCAATACACACTTGCGTAGATTGAATTTCCACGATGTTCATAAATTTTGGCTTTTGGTTGGCTTTGTTTCCTTCCTTTCCTTCTGTTGAAAAGCAACTTGGTGGCCGATGCAATGCGATACGACGGGCTGAGCCGGCGGATTGCCAAGAAAGTGGAGCAACAAAATGCTGTCACTCTGATCTGGACGGTGGTAGAATACCAAGGCTATCTCTACGATGGCTGGAACTGCATTATGTGTGTGCGCTTGAATAACGATGCTACTGCTTCTACCCCACCGACCGTGCGGGGACGGTTGGCTAGTTACGTCTGGGGACCGGATATCGGCAGCAGTTCCCGTCAGGGTGCCAATTGGCAAACGGTTGGTGGCGTGGGTGGATTACTCTTCGTCAGCCAAGGAACGAACGTGGATACCAGCTACACCGGAACCCCCGCCTACGATGCCTTCTATGCCGCTTCCTTCTTCCCGCTGTGGGATCGGATGGGCAATATCACCGGCTATCGCAAAGCCAGCACCAGCACCACAGACAGCGCCCTAGCCACCACCGGAGCCATGCTAGACTACGACGCCTTCGGCAAAGAAATCCGCAGCAGCGGCCCCGCCGCAGATAAGATTCCCTTCCACTTCAGCAGCAAATTCACGGATATCGAAACCGGGCTGAATTACTACGGGTATCGGTATTACGATCCAGGGAATGGAAGGTGGCTGGGGCGGGATCCGATTGGGGAACAGGGTGGAGAGAATTTGTATGGGATGGTGGGGAATAACTTGAATCTAACTCTAGATGTCCTTGGTTTGACGGGGTGCTCCGCCAAGAAACCACCGCCGAGTTCAACACGCACTGCAGATGGGACGTGCAGTTGTGACATACTAATCTATTTTGGACATGCTGGAAATTCTGCGAATTTTTGGATTGACTTCAAAAAGAAATTTCCTAAAGCTTTTGAGACTATTACTTTCGGGGACATGGAATGTGGGGAAGCTGGTAACGATGGCATGAATAAACAAGGTAGACCTCCTCACCCCATAGCAACTTTCCCAGAATTCCCAGACGGTAAGTGGACTTTTGGTCGGCCAGATAGTAAGGATGCTCCATGGAGTTGGGATAAGTCTAGGCCAGACTGTATTGATCCGAAAATTTGGGACAAAAATAAGGATTTTCATTCGCGTTGGGTTGTCGAGGACGCGATAAAGAGTGCAAACAAATCCGCAGAAGATTTGTGTTCAAAAAATAGCTGTTCAACTGTTAAAATTGAATTGGTGTTAGATCCTGGATTCTTGACGCCAAACGAATTTTTCGGACAGATTGATGCTGTTAAGGGAAGGGATGCTAAGGGTAATGTTAAAAATTGGCTTAGGGATACTAAGCCAGAAATAAAAGGTAATAATATAATATGGACACAAAAATGCAATCCATAACATTTTCCGCGAAGCTAGTTGTTGTAGTAATGGTTGGGGTAATTCTCTCTTTGGTGTTATTTGTTTATTTCGCTTTACCCTGGATTGCACCGATCGTCACTGCTCGCTATTCGCCTTTTCTTGAAAAAGTGATGGAAACTCAGCTTAGGTGCGCCAAACAACCTGAAGGGGAGGCAGTGCTAGGCGCCGTTTTAGAGAGGATCAAAGGCCGGGATGGGCCGATAATAATATCGAAAATGATTGAAAATTATAGAGTGGGGGATGTCGAATCTAAGCGGAGAGTTGTAAGAGAGCTTCTCCGAGTAGCGGGTGATTCAATGGAAGTAAGAGGAACGGAAATGTTACTTTTGTTCTTCAGAGAGGTGGTGAACTCTTCGGTGGAGGAGTCATCCGCCGAAGCGTGCTTGGCCTTGGCGATTATGGGGGATGAGGCTAGTTTCGACGTCGTCGCAAAGAGAGGAGCTAATTACGCTAACCTGGAGGCTAGGAAGGATTGGTTGCGCTCATTAAAATATTTTAAGCACAGTGGGGCATTGGAATTGCTGCTAATGGAGTGCAATTCTAGTGAGAAGGTGCTGCAAGAAAAAGCAAGAGAAGGCATTGCTTATAAGTATGGCACCACGGGAATTCATGGGGTGGATTGAGACAGGTGAAATGTCTAGTTTTCCATGAAGGCAAGACGGGCCACGACGTTTACGGTTTGTGAAATTCAACTTTCCGAAATCCATGCGTGGGCTTTGCATGCCCCGGCCGACGCCAGTGCGCGGATCGTGAGTCCAGAAGTTCCCGAGAATCTACGAGCCGCCACTACGACAACAGGGGCCGCAGTTGTTGGAGGAAATCAGCGGCCTTGTCAGCAAAGGATCGTCAGCGTCATGCCGGGGACAGGTAGGCAAGTCGGGGGCGGGTGGTAGATTCTGGGATGCTTGCTTTCTTTCACCAACCCGGCCCTCCTCCCTGCGGGAGTGTTCTGCCGGCAACATATCTGTCATATCAATCCAATATGACACTTATCATCTCCTCCCATCGCTGCTTTCTGTTCTGGAGCGATGGCTTGGGGTTATGCGGCTTGCGCTGGGGTGGCGCGATGGGTGACCGGGCGTGTCTCAGTATAGCACAGGGGCTGGCTTGGTTTAGCTTTGGCGTAGGCGGCGGGGAGCCAGGCGCTTTGCTGCGGCGTGACCAGGCTGGGCAGGGCTTCGAAGAGGTCTTCGAGGTATTTAAAGGGGTCCAAGCCATGCACCTTGGCGGTGGCGATGAGGCTGTAATACCCGGCACTGACTTGCCCGCTTTCTCCGGGGCCGAAGAAAAGGTAGTTTTTTTTGCCCACGGCGGTGGGCCGGATCTCACGCTCGACGGCGTTGTTATCGATGGGGAGGTGCCCGTGCGCGAGCACCGGCAGCAGGTCAGCCCATTGGCCGAGGGCATAATTGATAGCTTGGCCCATCTTGCTTTGCGGCAGGTGGGTTTGCTTGCTTACGTATCGGTCGAGGAGTTTTTTGAGGCGGTCGTAGATCGGTTGGCTTTCCACTTCCCTTCGCAATTTTATTTGTTTGGGACTGGCCCGGTCTGCTTTGAGCCGGGCTTCGATGTCGTAGAGCAGTTGGATCTGTTGGAGAATGAAGTTGGTGGCGGCGGGCGCGTGGTCTTTGGCTTCGTAAAATTTCCTCCTCACGTGGGCGAGGCAGGCGCAAAGTATGATGTTTTTGGGGCGGTCTTTGCGCAGTTTGTCATAAACGGCGTAGCCGTCGCACATGATGTGGCCGCTCCAATTTTCCGGCAGCAGTTCTGCCAGCACTTTGGCCCCCCGGCTGGTGGACCAGTGGCAGTAGGTGCCGATGCCGGGGGCGTGGATAACCCACAGGTAGCCTTGTTTGGTCTGGCCGTTGCCGGGGCAAAGGTATTTAATCGGTGTTTCGTCGATGTGCAGGAAGTTGCTCCGCAAGATCGCGCTCTTAAGGTCACTGAGGATGCCGGGGAGCCAGACTTCATGGGCCATGCCCGCCCAGCGGCACATGGTTTGGCGCGGCAAGTAGATGCCGTGGCGGGTTTTATAGATTTGTTCCTGCCGATAAAATGGAAGATGGTCGGCGTATTTGCTGGTGATAATATAAGCAAGGGTGCTGGCGCTAACGTGACTGTCTTCCTGGAGGGTGGCCAGCGGGGCAATGATGGGGGCGCTGGCGCTGGGCTCGGTCAGGTCTTTGATGACGGGGACGAAGACGGGGCGGCGGATGATGAGCTTGCTAAACTGCGCCGGGGTGATGTGGAGCAACTCGGTCTCTGCTTCGCGGATTTTGCGATAGGCGTCGGGCCTGGCGATGACTTCGGCGGGAAGGATTTCGCGCTGAATGACGGGGCAGGCTGGCGGGAAGATAAACTGGGGGCGACCGGCGGACTTTTTTCTAGCGGCGGCCCCGGCGGGCTTTGGGGGCAGATTGGAAGCGGGCGGTGGAGGTTGCGCCGTGAAGTCCGCCGCGGTGGCCAGTGCACCAGCGAGGAAGCCCGGGAGCAGGAGTTCGCCCGGGTTCACGGAAGTGAAACGTTCGCTCTTTTGGCCGTGGAGTTGTTTGTTGAGATACTTTACCTGGGTGAGAAGGGTGTCGATCTGTTGCTGCTGCTGCGCGATGGTCTGCAAAAAGTGAGCGCGTTCAGTTTGCCACGCTTGGCGGTGTTGCTCCCACGTCGCCACCAACTCCTGCCAATTGGCGGGAGGGGCTGCGGAAGTGGGATCGGGCGCGTCGGGTGTCATGGAATGCTTATGTAAGCATTCCCTATAGATAAACGCAATTTAAAAGAACATAAATCTTTACGCAAATAACATGGGTATTAATGCGCTTTTTATAAAAACAATTCCGTTAGGTGGACTTATCATACCAGGCCCGATGGCTGCCTTGCTTGAGTTCCACGCCATCGGTCAGCATGGCGAAGGCGGTGGCAGAGAGTTGGAGTTTGGTGTCGGTGGGCTCGGGTGATTGCGGCCAGGAGAAGGTGCCCTTTTCCAAGCGCTTGGCCATCAACCAGAGGCCGCTGCCGTCCCAGTAAAGGACCTTGATGCGGGTGCGCGGCTTGTTGGTAAAGACGAAGAGGGTGCCGGTGCGCACGTCCTCTTTCAAGTCCTGAGCGATGAGTCCGAGCAGACCATCGTAACCGCGCCGCATATCGCACGGAGTCAGGGCGATAAGGATGCGCAGGCTGCCAGTAAAACTAAGCATAAAATTTAGGCTGCGAGGTGGTGCCGGCCAGCAGGGTGATGAGTTGGGCCGCCAGGGGGAGTTGGGATTCGTGGCTCAGGGTAAGCTTGACGCCATGGGGAAATTCCAAACAACACGCGCCCTGACCTGAGGTCGGCTGCTGCGGCAGCACGGCCTCGACCCAGCGCAGGGACGATGACTCCGGCGGACCGCCCTCTGATCCCACACCGGCAGCAGAGGCCCTGCGTCGCTTCTGCACCCATGCCGCAAAGGTGGGGTATTTGATCCCATGCGCAGCAGCAAAGGCTTTGGCCGAAAGGGTTCCGCGTTCGTGAAGATCGAGCAAAGCCGCGCGCTGGGCCGCCGGAGTGCGCACTCGAAAGAGTGTATCGGTTTTGAGAAGTTGGAGACGGGGTGGTGAGGTGGTGTCAGTGGATGTGGTCATCCGGTAACTTTGCATCAAAGCGGCGTGATCCACCAGATGTCCCCGGCATGACGCTTACAAAGGATCGGTGGTGAAGGCAAGACGAGCCATGAAGGCAAGACGAGCCAGGCTTATTACACACTCACGTAAGTTGATTTTCCATGAAGGCAAGACGAGCCAGGCCTAATACCCACTCACGTAAGTTGATTTTCCATAATTTTCGCCTATGAAGGTCAACATTATGAGAGTCCCTAGAATTTCCTTTCCCGAGAACACTTCGGTCCACCACGTGATCGTCCGTTGTGTCGCTGGTGCGTTTTTGCTGGGGGATGATGAGAAGGAGGTTTTGCGGTCGCAATTGGAGAAGACGGCTCGTTTTTGCGGGGTGGAGGTTTTGGCTTATGTGTTCATGAGTAATCACTATCATTTGCTGGTGCGGGTGCCGGAATTGGTGGCTCGGGATGGACTGGGGCGGGAAGTGATTTTAGAGCGGATTGGGGCTCTGTATGGGTCGAGGGTGCGCAAGGAATTGCTGGCGGAATTGGATTCGGAGAATCAAGGGGTGGCCTTTGCAGCGAAGGGTCGGCTGGAACGGTATCGGGCGCTGATGGGGGATCTTTCGCAGTTTATGAAGCTGTATAAGATGCGGTTTTCTCGTTGGTATAACAGCACGCATGGTCGGTTCGGCACGCTGTGGGCGGAGCGTTTCAAGAGTTTGGTGGTGGAGGATTCTGCGGAGGCGGTGCAGGCGTTGGCGGCTTACATTGAC
>JANOAV010000165.1:0-6544 GCA_031411295.1 Verrucomicrobiales bacterium
AACCTTGCCGCAACATCCCCCGAACGCGCCAAACGTCTGGCTGACAAGCTCGCAACATGGCTTAAAGAACGCGATGCACGATTGCCCGTAGTCGTGCTGGAAAAATAACGCCATCGCAGGCACCACCATGAAATTTCGTCTGGCATTCATCACCTCCCTGCTGCTCCCGTCACTGGGCGATGTGATTGCTGCCGATGCTCCGATAGATTTCGTGCACGATGTGCGGCCGATCTTCGAAAAGCACTGCACGGATTGCCACGGAGCGACGAAACAGAAATCCGGCCTCCGGCTAAACCTGAAAGCGGCCGGGCTCAAGGGGGGCGACCATCACGGGCCGGACATCATTCCAGGAAAGGCGAAGGAGAGTCCGCTGATTCATTTCCTAACCACGGAGGACGATGACGAACGGATGCCTCCGGAAGGCCGGCTAAGCCCGGCGGAAATCGAAACGATGACCCGCTGGATCAATGAGGGCGCGGTGTGGCCGGATGGGGTGGATCGGGTGCAGCTCGCAGACAAACGTGATCATTGGGCGTTCAAGCCACTGGCGGCGGTCAGTGGAGGCTCGATTGATGCGTTCATTGGCGAGAAGCTGCGCGAAAACGGGCTGGAGAGGTCCCCACCGGCAGCACCTGCAGCATGGCTGCGGCGGGTGACGTTCGACCTTTCGGGGCTGCCGCCGACACCGGAGGAGTTGGCGGCATTGCGCAACCATCCTAACCAGTTGGAGGCGGATTCACACGTCGTCGAGCGCCTGCTCGCGTCGCCTCGCTATGGTGAGCGCTGGGCCCAGCATTGGCTGGATGTCGTGCGCTATGCGGACACGCACGGTTTTGAAGTAAACACGGAACGCCCTAACGCGTGGCCTTATCGCGACTACGTCATCCGTGCTTTCAACGCGGACACGCCCTACGACGAGTTCATTCGCCAGCAACTCGCGGGCGATACGTTGGGCGCGGACGCAGCGACGGGATTCCTCGTTACGGCCTCGGTGCTGCTGCCGGATCAGATTGGAAAGGACGCGCCCTCCATCCGCCTCGCGCGGCAGGATTCGCTCGATGAAATCGTGACCAACATTGGCCAAACATTTCTCGGGCTCAGCGTCGGCTGTGCGCGGTGTCACGACCACAAATTCGATCCCATCACGGCACGCGATTATTACTCGATGCAAGCATTCGTGGCTGGCGTGGAATATGAAGACCGTGCGCTGCGGACGCCCGGAGCCGACGTTCTGCAAAAGGAAGCGGAGACCGCCCGGAAACAGGACGCGGCTCTGGCGGCACACCTCTCACAGCTTGCGCAACCTGCGGTGCCGGGGCGCACCGACAGCGTGATCCGACCAACGGTGCGCGCTGCGGTGAATACCGATCGTTTCACGCCGGTGCGCACGAAGCTCCTGCGTTTTTCCATTCGCGCCACGAACAGTCTCGAACCTTGCGTGGACGAGCTGGAGGTGTTCAACACAGCGGGCGCGAACGTGGCGCTGGCGAGCGTCGGGGCGAAGTTCACGACCTCGGGCGACAAGGTTTCGCCTAACCGCCACGAGCCGCAGTTCATCAACGACGGTCGCTACGGCAATGAGGCGAGCTGGATGTCCAGCGAGCCGGGACGCGGCTGGGTGGAGTTGGAATTTCCGCACGAGGAGGAAATCACACGGGTCGTGTGGGGACGCGATCGGCTGGGAAAATATGCCGACCGTCTCGCGACCGATTACGTGATCGAAGTCGCTGGTGAGGCGGGCTGGCGGGTGGTGGCAGACGTAAGCGATCGGCGGCTGTTCGTCTCGGGCATGGACGTTGGCCCGGAGTTCACTACCGTTGGTCTGTCGCCCGAAGACGCTGCGCTGGTGACTCGACTGCTGGACCAACGCAATTTGCTGAAGGCCAAGATCAGAGACACCGAGACAGGCCAGGTGGTGTTTGCGGGGAAGTTTCGCACGCCGGACAAAATCAGCGTCCTGCTTCGGGGCGATCCAGAGCAGCCAAAGGACGAGGTTTCCCCTGCCGTCATCAGCGCTCTTGGTGACCTGAAGCTGGACCAGCAGACGCCCGAGCAACTCCGCCGAACCGGGCTCGCAGACTGGATTGCCAGCCCGCAGCATCCACTCACCGCACGGGTGATGGTGAACCGAATCTGGCAGGGCCACTTCGGCTCCGGACTGGTGTCAACGCCGAGCGATTTCGGCAACAACGGGGCGAAGCCATCGCATCCCGAGCTGATGGACTGGCTGGCGCGCGAGTTCATTCGCAGCGGATGGAGCGTGAAGCACCTGCATCGGCTCATCGTGCTTTCGCAGACCTATCGTCAGTCCTCCTCCGTGAATGCCAGGGCTGCGGAGAAGGATGCTGATGTCCGCCTGCTCTGGTGCTTTCCCTCCCGCCGTCTCGAAGCAGAAGCCATCCGCGATTCCATGCTTGCCATCAGCGGCCAACTCAATCTGGAGATGTATGGTCGGGGCTACGATCTCTTCGAGCAACGCGGTGGACTGAGCGGCTTCACTCCCATTGAAACTTCGACGCCC
Organism: Verrucomicrobiales bacterium; assembly: GCA_031411295.1. Lineage (GTDB taxonomy): Bacteria > Verrucomicrobiota > Verrucomicrobiia > Verrucomicrobiales > V1-33 > JAGNEJ01. The sequence goes on from JANOAV010000165.1 coordinate 2,522, forward strand.
AAAAACCAGCGTCGCATGATTTATGCCCACAAAGTCCGGCGTGAACCGGAAGCGGTCTTCGGAGCCTTCGATTGCCCTGACGCGGGTCAGAGCACGGCGGTCCGACGCGCCAGCACCACGCCGATCCAGGCGCTCAACCTCTTCAACAGCCGATTCACCCTCGATCAGTCCCGAGCCTTCGCCACCCGAGTGCAGCAGGAAGCGGGGAATGACATGGCCGCTCAAATTCGGCACGCCTGGCAACTCGCCCTCACTCGCGAACCCACCACCGATGAGATGCGCGACACGCTGCCCACCGTTGAAAAACACGGCCTCCCCGTCCTTTGCCGTGCGCTCATCAACAGCAACGAGTTCCTTTTCCTGCCATGAATCTGCCCGCCGAACATCTCTCCCTCGCAGGCCGTGCGCTGCTGGACCGCCGCGGGTTCCTCGCGCACAGCGCCACCGCCCTTGGCTCCATCGCGCTGACGAATCTGCTGGGAATTGACGGCTTGCTCGCGGCGGAAAGCCCCGGCCCCATCATTGATCCGATCCGGCCCTATGCATCGAGACTGCCGCATTTCCCCGCCAAGGCGAAAAACGTCGTGGTGATCTTCTGCGCGGGTGCCGTTAGTCAGTTGGAGACGTGGGACTACAAGCCCGAGTTGATCAAGTGGCATGACCAACCGCTGCCCGGAGGCCCGTCCGTCACCTTCCAAGGGCCCGCGGGAAATCTCGCGCGGCCCCAATACGAATTCCGCCCGCGCGGCCAGACCGGAAAATGGGTTAGCGACATGATCCCGCATCTCGCGGAACTCACGGACGACATCGCGTTTGTCCACTCCCTCACCAGCAAATCAAACACCCATGGCCCGGCGGAAAATTTCCTCTCGACCGGTTTCATCCTCGATGGTTTCCCCTCGCTCGGCTCGTGGGTAACGTATGCGCTGGGCAGCGAGAGCCAGGAACTGCCGTCCTATGTGGCCATCCCTGATCCGCGCGGCGTGCCGCAGAATGGCGCTAACAACTGGGGCCCCGGCTTCCTGCCCGCAGCGTTTCAGGGCACGATCATGAGTTCAAAAAAACTCGTCCGCCATCTGGCCGCCGCCGGGGTTGCGGCGGATGCTGACGAGGCGGCTCGTTCCCTTCTGCAAAGGATCAACGCGCGGCACCTGGCCACGAATCCCGATGACAGCAAGCTTGCGGCCCGCATCGCCAGCTATGAACTAGCCGCCAGAATGCAGCTCAGCGTGCCGGGGATCAACGACCTCACGACCGAACCAGCGCACATTTTGAAAATGTATGGGGCCGACGACACGCAGAATGCCGACAAGGCCGCGTTCGCCAAAAACTGCATCCTCGCCCGCCGCCTCATCGAAAAGGGCGTGCGCTTCGTGCAACTCTTCAACGGAGCCTACGCCAGCGGTGGCAAGCTCAACTGGGATGGCCACAACGCGCTCAAAGAGCAATACGATATCCATGCCCAAATTCTCGACCAGCCTGCGGCAGCGCTGATCCGCGATCTCAAACAGCGTGGACTGCTCGAAGACACGCTGATCGTGTGGTGCACCGAGTTCGGACGCATGCCGTTTTTCCAGAAAGGCAGCCAGGGCCGGGATCACAATCCCGACGGCTTCACCTGTTGGCTAACGGGTGCCGGCGTGAAGCCCGGAGTCAGTCATGGCGCCACCGATGCTCTCGGCCAGAGAGCCATCGAAGACGTGCATCCCCTCTACCACTTCAACTCCACCATCCTCCACCTCCTCGGCCTCGATTACGAAAAACTCAGTTTCGAGCACAACGGCATCCAGCGTCGCCTCACCAACGTGGAAGGGAAAATCATCCCGCAACTGCTCGCCTAGCCGAGCCTCCGCCATGAAACGCATTCTCGCACTGATCACCCCCCTGCTTCTCACGCCCCTAGCTGCGCTGATGGCCGCCGACGCGCCAGCACCAGCGGCCAAGCCTAACGTCGTCTGGATCATCATGGATGACGTGGGCGCAGAGTTGCCGTGTTATGGTGAAAAGAAGATTCAGACCCCGAACATTGACCGTATGGTTCGCGAGGGAACTCGGTTTGACCGCGCTTTCCTGACAGCCTCAGTGTGTTCACCGTCGCGCTCAGCCATGATCACTGGCATGTATCAGACTACCATCGGAGCGCATCATCATCGCAGTGGACGAGGTGACGCGAAAATCCATTTGCCGGCTGGGGTGGAACTGGTGCCTGCGCTATTCCAACGCGCTGGGTATTACACCGCCAATGGTGACTATCCGCTGAAGGGCAAGAAACTGGGCAAGACCGACTACAATTTCGAATGGGATCCCATAGTTTATGATGGAAACGATTGGGCGGGACGCAAGCCGGGCCAACCTTTCTTCGCGCAGAGCCAACTGTGGGGAGGCAAGAATCGCAATGACAATGGTCGATGGTATCGGGAGGTGGCACCGAAGGCGCTGGGCTCGTTGACCAAACCCGAGGAGGTTTCCCTGCCGCCATATTATCCACGCGACCCTCTGTTGCTAGAGGATTGGGCGCAGTATCTGGATTGCATTCGATTCTGTGACCAACAGGTCGGTGAGATTCTCAAACGTTTGGAAACCGAAGGCATCCTGGAGCAGACTATCATCATCCTCATGGGCGACAACGGCATCAGTCATGCGCGGGGGAAACAGTTTCTCTATGATGAAGGGATGCGGACGCCCTTCATTGTGCGTGGGCCGGGCATTGCGCGTGGCACCGTGCGCACCGATCTCATTGAGCATATCGACATGGCGGCCACCTCCGTGGTTTGGGCGGGCCTGCCAGTGCCTTCATGGATGCAGGGTCGCAATATTTTCGCCAAGGATTATCCAAAGCGTGATGCGGTCTTTGCCGCGCGAGATCGCTGTGGCGAAACGGTGGATCGCATCCGCAGCGTGCGCACGGAGCAATTCAAATACATCCGCAATTTCCATCCGCAACGCCCCCTGCTGCAGCCCAACGAATACAAGGACTCCAAGCCGATCCTAGCACGGTTGCGCGAACTCCATGAGCAAGGCAAATTGAACGCACTCCAGGAGGAAATTTTGTTTTCGACCACGCGACCTAAAGAAGAACTTTACGATGTGCAGGCGGACCCGTTTGAAATCCACAACCTCGCTGGAGATCCGAAGTTTCAAACCCAACTGGAAACCTTGCGCACGCGACTGGAGCGTTGGATAGTCGAGACGCATGACCTCGGCCCGGAATCAGACCAATCCTACGATGCCAACCTAGCCTACGAACTCGAAACTACCCCGAACAAACCCCGCAAAGAGTCCCTCCTCAAGAACAGCGCATTGATGAAACAATGGGCCAAGGAAGGTAAATAGCAGCCGCAAACAACTCCATTTCATTCCCACAAATCATCTAATCCATGAAACTCTCATTTACACTTCTCACCGCTCTGCTGCTCGTGCCACTCGCTGCGCTTCAGGCAGCTGATGCGACAAAGCCACCGACCCACCCTAACATCGTCTTCATCATTTCCGACGACCAGGGAGCTGGAGACTACAGTTTCATGCGGCATCCTCAACTACAGACGCCGCACATCGACAAGCTCAAGGCTCAGAGCCTAGCGTTCCCACGCGGGTTTGTTCCCAGTAGCGTGTGTTGTCCCAGTCTGGCAAGCCTGATCACCGGGCTGTATCCGCATCAGCACAAGGTCACCGCCAATGACCCCCCGTTGCCGCAAGGCACCAAAGCAACGGGTGGACGCGGCTCCACTGCCGAGTTGACCGCACAATGGAACACCATGCTCGATCACGTGCCCACGCTGCCACGGTTGCTGGCGGGTGAGGGGTATCTCAGCTTCCAGTCTGGGAAATGGTGGCAGGGTGATTTCTCGCACGGCGGATTCACCCAAGGCATGACGCAGGGCGACCGTCATGGCGATGCCGGTCTCACCATTGGTCGCGAGGGCTTGCAACCGATCTATGATTTCATGACCACCGCGCGCCAGCAGCAGAAGCCCTTCCTCGTGTGGTATGCGCCCATGATGCCGCATACCCCGCACACACCTC
>JANOAV010000166.1:0-24277 GCA_031411295.1 Verrucomicrobiales bacterium
AATGCGGGGTGGGCGGCGGCGGGTTTCACCAATAACACGACGGCGGTGCCTCCCGGGCATGATGACAGGCTGGCGCTGCTGGCTGCGATGCGGGCGTATCTGGTGGCGCACCCAACGTATGAGACGAATTTACCGCAGCCGGATCCCGCTCCGGTGTTGGCGATTACGAATGCGGCGGCGCAGGCGCTGCATGGGCAGTTTGTGACGGCTCGGGCGTTGATCAATACGACGTCGGCGGATCAGGAGTTGTGTAAGGATTTGCGGGATGCGGACTTGGAGGGGCTGTATCAAGAGGTCTCGGGGAGCATCAATGAGATCCGGGGCCTGCTGGCGGCGGATGATTCGCGGTGGGAGACGTTTGGGCTGAATATTCCGGCTGATCCCACGCCGCCGGAGGTGGTGACGGGGCTGTCGGTGACGCCAGCGGGGCCAGGTAAAGGGCTGGCGGCCTGGAAGCACGCGCGCAGGGCGACGGGGTATCGGGTGTTCCAAAAGGTGATCGGCGTGGACACGGAATTCCATTTCGTGGAGCGGGTGCAGGACTTGGAATTTACGCTGAAGGGGCTTACCGCTGGGCAAACGGTGGCGGTGCAGGTGGCTGCGACCAATGAGGCGGGGGACGCAGGGATGTCCGCTGCGGTGGAGTGGGTGGTGGGGTAGGGCGGGGGGGGAGGGCGGAGACTGGAATTTAGCCACAAGAAACACAAAAAGGCGAAGAACGCGGGTTCGGAGGGGCTTGTTTTGTGTTTCTTGTGTTCTTTGTGGCCAAGTCAGTCTGTGGAACAATCAGACCTGAAATTCCGCTGACTCCGCATTTTGCAACTTGCCCCGTGCGGTGAGTGCTTTCTATTCGTATCATCCGTAGTTCCTCCTCCTCCAACGATGAAATCCCTCTTTCTCTTCAGCCTCCTGCTGGCCACGGCAACTGCGGCTCCGATTGATTACAATGCGCCGCCGCACAACTACCTGCAGCGCACGCCGCAGGATCGGTTCACCAAGGCGATGGCGGCAGATGCCGCGCTGGATCTTACGGGTGAACTGCCGCTGCTCAAGAGTTTGCTCAAGAAACTGGACATCCCCGTGTCCACCCAATTGATGCTCTTCAGTGCCACGAGTCTGCAAAGCGGCATCATCAACCCGCACAATCCCCGGGCGCTGTATTGGAACGGTGATACGACGGTGGGATTCGTGCCGGGAGGACGGGTGGAAATCGCCAGCCTGGATGCGGAGGCGGGGATGGTGTTTTTCATCTCGGACACGATCCGCCCGGGTCAGTCGCCCCGCTTTGTGAGATCGGATAAATGTCTCAACTGCCATGCCGATGCTCCCAGTAATCATTTGCCAGGGCTGGTGTTGGACTCCGTGGCGGTGAATTCCTCCGGCGGGAGCCTGGCAACGTATCGCCATGATGAAATGGGCCACACGGTGCCCTTGGAACAGCGCTTCGGTGGCTGGCATCTGACGGGCGGACATCATCTTACGAAGACCCATGCCAACCTCGTTTCCCAATTGGATGGCGACAAAATGACGACCACGCCGAATCCTCCGGGAACTTTCTGCAATCTCCAGCGTTATCCGCTGCCCACGAGCGATATCCTGCCGCACTTGGTGCATGAACACTATGTGGGCTTTATCAATCACGTCGTGACCGCGATTTATCAGGCGCGGGAGGGCAATGACGCGCAATTGGATGCGGTGGCGCAGCGGTTTGCGGATTACATTCTCTTTAAGCAGGAAGCGAAACTTCCTGCGAACGGGATCATCGGGGATCCTGGGTTCATCCGCGATTTTCAATCGCCCCCGAACGTGCTGCGGGAGTTCGATTTGAAGACGCGCATCTTCAAATTTCCCTGTAGCTATCTGCTGCTAACGCCTACCTGGCAGGCGGTGCCCCCGCCGATTCGGCAGCGGGTGTATGCCTTGGTAAAACCGGTGGTGTCACCCTCGGCAGCGGTGGTAAGCGCACTGCAAAAGGCGCTCCCAGACTGGCCGAAGTGACGTTTGGGCCAGCCTACTGATACTCGAAAGTAATGGCCTGAACCATTTCCGGATGCAGGCTTTGGTGGACCGGACAGGCATGAGCCGTGGCTTCGAGCAAGGCGCGGTCCGGATGATCCGCCGGAAGCGGCATTTGGATGAGCACGTCCAGTTGCGCAATCCGGCGGGGAGGCGTGGCGCTCATGGTTTTGCCAACGGAAATTTTCATGCCTTCCAAGAGAATGCCCTTCCGCTCGGCCACGATGCCCATGACGGTGGCCATGCAACTGCCCAGAGCGGCCGCAACCAAGTCGGTGGGCGAGAAGGCTTCCCCCCGGCCGTGATTGTCCACGGGGGCGTCGGTCATGATCTGAGCGCCAGAAGGACCATGCACAGCACTGGTGCGCAGGCCGCCATCGTAAGTGAGATTGATTTGAACCATAGGGAAGAAACCTATCGGGCGAAAGGTCGCCTGTGCAACGCGAAAAATTACCTCACGAAGGGACTTGTCTAACCTAGAAAGCCCTGCTAATTTCCAACCAAATCGGACTTACTTCAGCACTTATGAAAATCCCGCTCATCCTCGCCACGCTCCTTGGGGTATCAATGGTTGCCTTAACCGGGGCGGCAGAACCGGATTACGCATACAAAGCGAAGCCACCTTTTACCCTGACTACCCTGAGCGGCAAAATCTATGAGAAGGTCCGCGTGGTGGCCGTGGAACCGGACGGAATCCGCATTCTCCATGCTGATGGCGCGGCCAAAGTCCCGTTGACGGAGTTGCCCAGTGCCATCCGTCAGGAGCAAGGCTATGATGCCACCAGCCAGGCTGCGGCGGTAAAGGCCGTGGCGGAGGGGCAGTCCAAGCAGAAGGTGGAAAATGCGGTCATCGAGTTCACGCAACTCCATGCCAATGTCCTCTCGGCCATGCAGCGGGACGATTTCGACTACGCGCAACTCGACAGTGCGTTGATTCGCGCGATCAGCCAATATCGGGGAGAAGGGAAAACCGACTGGGTGGCCACGTTGGAATCGGATCGGACCATGTTACGCTCCCGAGTAGAGACGCGCTCCACCATGAAACTGGCGCGGGAGCAACAGGAATTGGAGCTCGAGCGGGCCCGGTTGCAACAATTACAAGCCGACGCGGCCGCCAAGTCGGCTCAGAAGCCGCTCGCCACCAGTGGCCTGTCCAATTATGGGCCGAATCCGCTGGCGCAGTCGTATTATTATTACAACCCGCAACGGCTTTACATTTACCGTCCTTCCTCATCCTATTACTCGCCACGGCGGACGCGCGATCCTTATTTCGGCTCCGACAAAAATGGCACTGGAGCCGGTGGCTATGTCCCGCGCGACATGCAGGGTGGATTGGACGGAAGTGGTGGCTACACCCCGCCTAATCTGAGGTAAATGAGCTTGCCGGAAAATTATTTTTCATTTAGCGTGAATAATCCTTAACCTCACCACGTCCCACGGATATGAAACTCCTCCTTCCTCTACTCACGGTCGGTTCCATTGCTGTCGCCCCTTTTGCCCAAGCGGCGGAAAAGAGCGCTGACGCCTTGATTACTCTGACCACCAAGAGCGGGCGGACCTATGAGAAATCCCGCGTGACCGCCACCGATCCAGATGGGATCCGCATCATTCATGCCGATGGGGCCGCCAAGATCCCTTTCTCCGAACTCACTCAGGCGCAACGCGAGGAGTATGGCTATGATGCTGACAAGGCTGACGCCTACAAGAAGGAGCAGGATAAGAAAGCCAGTGCAGATCTCGCCAATGAAGTGCGCCTCCAAAAAATTCAAATGGCGGAAGAGGAAGCCGCTTATTTCCGGGCGCTGCATCTGAACATCTTGAGTTCCATTCAGAGCATGGACTACAACTTCCCAAAACTTGATGCGCTGATTCTCGAAGCAATCGAGAAATTCCGCACCGCAGGCAAGAAGGATTGGGTCAAAATTTTGGAGGAAGACCGGGATACCCTGAAGCAACGCGAGCTGCAGCGTCCTGCGATCGAGGCGGCACAGAAGTCCAAGCAACTGGAAGCCCAGAATCAGAAGTTGCAGCAACAGATTGATCAACTGCGCAGCCAGCAGCAAGCCTCGGAGAATACCCGGAGGGTGTCCTACTATGCGGATCCCTTCTCCACTTCCTATTATTACAATCAGCCGGTTTATGTCCAGCCACAACCGATTGTGATCCAGCCCCCGGTGTGTCCGACCCCGCCAATCGTGTCTCCCAGACCGCCGATCCGCCCCGTGCCTCTGCCCGGCAATGGCACCGGGTCAGGAGGCTATGTCCCGCCCAGCCTGCAGGGAGGACTGGATGGGAGCGGCGGTTATACGCCCCCAAATCTGCGGCGGTAAACCACGACTCCAGGGGACGAGGGACCATCAATGCGGAGTGGCAGTTGGTTGACTCTGTGCCGTCCTAGCTGGGATGATGGAGTGAATTACCCTTCCGCAAATGAAACGTCTCCTCCTCATCCTCCCACTCCTGCTCTTCACCAGCTTCACTGCCTTAACTGCGCAGGAGGCCAAGAAAGAAACCTTTACCCCTGCCGCCGACAAGGCGGGAGTGTGGACCTTCACCCCCGATCCGAAATTGCCCAACGTGCTCCTGCTGGGAGACAGCATTTCCATTGGCTATACCCGGGATGTCCGCCGGGAACTGGCTGGCAAGGCCAATGTCTTTCGTCCCCTGAATGCCAAGGAGACCGGACCGGACAACTGTGGCGATACCGAGATGGGCGTTGCTGGAATTGACAAATGGCTGGGTGACCGGAAGTGGAGTGTGATCCATTTCAACTGGGGGCTCTGGGACCTGTGCTATCGCACCCCCGGCAAGGCCAAGAGCGGAAATCGCGACAAGGTGAATGGCAAAATTTCCCTCACCACGGAAGCCTATGCCGAGAATTTGGAAAAGCTCGTCAAACGCCTCGAAGCCACCGGAGCCAAACTCATCTGGGCGAACACCAGCAACGTGCCGGAAGGTGAATCTGGGCGTAAGGCGGGAGATGAAGTCCGTTATAACGCCGTCGCCCGCAAAATCATGGAGCAGCATCACATCCCCGTGGACGATCTCTATACCCTAACTCACGGATGGAATGGCAAATACAGCGTGAAAGCCGGAGATGTGCATTATACTGCCGAAGGCAGCAAATTATTGGGCACGCAAGTCGCGAAAACGATTCTGCCTTTCTTGCAATCACCGGAATGACCAGGCAGGGTGTTGAGGTAAGTAAGCTTGGGCGCGAGGAATTATACTGGTCCTACCGCGAAACCTTGACTAGATTCGGCAGATGAAATTAAACCATCTTACCATCCCATTGCTTGGTCTGCTGCTAGCCGGACTTGGCTATGGTGTGGGGCGCTGGCACCAGACGACGCTAACCATAGATTCTTCTGCGGCTCGGCCATCATCTGGGACGCAAGCTTCCGCCCTTCTGAAGGATCAGAAGCCAGAGGTAAAACCGCTGGATCAAGCGCCAGAGGCAAAGGTAGCGGATTTATTAACCAAAGGAAAGACCGGCAGCGAATTGGCAGATGGCATCGCTGCTTGGGCCGATGCAGATGGACTGGCAACCTTCGAGGCCTTTCTGGCGGATCCCAGGCTCCAGACGGCGGACATTGCGCGTCGCTTGTTCGCCAGTCTCGCGCGCAAGGATCCTGCGGGCGCGATGGAACTGCTCCAGCGCCTTCCGCGGAAACCTTGGAGCGCAGAGGCCTACAAGGCCGTGGCCACCGCATGGGCAGAAAAGGATCCTGCGGCGGCCCTGAAAGCAGGCCTGACTCTGGAGCAAGGTTCCCGACGTAGAGATTTCATTTCCGCTGCCTACCATGGCTGGCTCAAAGGTGATATTCTCGCAGCCGCCGACTGGCTTAAAAATTTACCCGAGGGCGAAAATCCCCGCAGCATTATCGGCAAAGAGCACCTGTTCATGGGCGGCATGACCGGAGACAACGCGGCCGAATGCATGACCGCCCTGTTGCAGGTGCACCGGCTGGCGGGCGAAGATCAGAACACTTGGCTGTGGCACGATTTCTCCCATTGGAGTTCGCGTGATCCGCAGACCGCCATTGCCTGGGCCATGCAGTTGCCGGAGGACGCCCCCAAGCGTAAAGACATCATGAACACCGCCTTCGAGCGACTGGCCAATGATCCAGCCAAAGCGTGCGCCTTGCTGACAACCCTAACCAACGAAAAGGACCGGGAGACGCTGGCTGGCAAGACGGCCGAGACCTGGGGCAGGAGCGATCCTCAGGCCGCATGGGCTTGGGCGCAGACCCTAGCTGGAGGGATGAAGGACAAGGCACTGGAACAGGTGAGTAGGAGTTGGGTGCAAACTGATCCAGAAACTGCCGTCGCCTATCTGCAAAAACACAACCCGACCCAAATGGCCACGTGGGGGAGCGCGGCCGCTCAGGCTTGGGGAGCCAGCGCCCCGGAACAGGCATTGAGTTGGTTGAAAACGGTGCCGCAGGAACTGAAGGAGGATTTCACCTCCCAAGCCCTGCAAGGGATGAGTCGCGAGGATCCCGCCAAGGCACTGGATAATCTGTCGCTGCTAACGAATGAGAGCCAGCGGATGAATCTTCTAGAAACCTCCGTCCGCCAACTCGCCAAGGACGATGTTACCCAAGCCTCCACGCGCGTGAGTCAGATGGCCTCTGGCCCGGAGCGGGACAGTGCCATCCGCGGGCTGCTGGATCCAGCCTACGAAGTTGAGCCGGACAGTGCCCTGGTCTGGGCTAATTCCATGCACAACGATTCCGATCGCCAAAGCCGCACCCGCAATCTGTTTCAGCGCTGGCACCAGAGCGATGCTCCTGCCGCGGAAGCCTGGCTCCAGCGCACTAATATGGAGGACAAAATGCGCGAATCCCTGAATGCCTCCATTAAAAAATAGCCATTCAAACCACCCCCTACTTCTCAGGTGATTGATTTTCATATTTCCGCAATCCCCGGCTTGCGGGATGGGGATTTTCATGGTTACAGACCACTTTCCTCGACTCGTTCCGATTCATTTTACCCCATCTTCCCGATCACATGCGTATAGCCTTGGATGTTATGGGGGGCGACTTCGCTCCCGCACAAAACATCGGCGGAGCCAAACTGGCTCTGGCGCAGTATCCGCATATCAAAACGCTCTACCTCGTGGGGCAACAACTGGAAGTGCGCAACGAGATGGCCAAACAAGGGCTCACCGACTCCCGCTGCGAAATCGTGGACGCCCCGGATGTCGTGTTGATGACCGATTCCGCCGTGAAATCCGTGCGACAGAAGAAGAATTCCTCCATTAATGTTGCTGTGGAATTAGTGAAGCGCGGAGATGCAGATGCCGTGGTGAGCGCAGGCCACACCGGAGCCGCAGTGGCTTCCAGCATGCTGAAGTTGCGCACCCTGGAAGGAGTGGAACGTGCCGGCATCGCCTGCCCCATGCCCAATATTGCTCATGGCACCTGCCATCTCCTGGATGCAGGGGCTAACGTGGATTCCCGCCCCGTGCATTTATTCCACTATGCCATCATGGGCAGTATTTACCGGAAATACATCATGGGCGTGGAGCATCCTATCGTGGGCCTCCTGTCCAACGGGGAAGAGGAAGGGAAGGGCAATGAACTCACCAAGGAGGTCACGGAACTCCTCCGCGGTAGTCGGCTGAATTTTAAAGGGAATGTGGAAGGACGGGATGTCTTCCTCAGCCCCGTGGACGTCGCTATTTGCGACGGCTTTGTAGGGAACGTTTTCTTGAAAGGCGCAGAGGGATTATCCAAGGCCATGTTCACTCTCATCAAACAGGAAGTCTCCGCCAGCGCCCGTTACAAGCTGGGAGGATTACTGGTGAAGCCTGCCATCAAGCGCGTGCAGGCTCGGGGCAGTTACGAAGAAGTCGGTGGCAGTCCTTTGTTAGGGGTAAATGGCATCACCATCATCGCCCACGGCTCCAGTTCCCCGCTTGCCATTAAGAACGCCATCCGCGTCGCCACCGAAGCCATCACGCATCGGATCAATCAGCGCATTCAGGAAGAAATCGCCCGCTATCTACCGGTCGGGACCTCATAGTGTTGCCGCGCCTGAATGAAGGCATTCAATCACGGCCAATGGCCAGCTTGGATCCGGTAGCTCCCAAACCAAGCGGCCAGCGTCACCAGCGAAAAGATCGGCAGCCCACAGATCATCAACCGAAAATCCGCCCGGGTGGCCTTGGCGCCACGGCGGAGCCCGATATACAGCACAAAGAGCCAGAACAGAACCGTGGCCGCAATCAGCGCATGGCCCATCATGTCACCGCACGGATAACATCCAGGAACAAATCCCACGTAGAGAAAGGTCCACAACACTTGAAAAGCCAAACCACGATAGCAACTTTCTTTAAATGCGGCCCAACCGGTTCGTGCTGGTGGAGCCATTGAGGCCGCAGGTGGCCCAGTGTCCACGGGTTGATTTGGAGGTTGATACGGGTTCATTGGTTGGCCGGGCAGATTCCCAGACATAGCCTGTTTCCTGGCCGGAAGGAAGCAATTTTACTGCGCCAAATGCAGGTCAGCATTTGGTGCAGCCTACGTCCGCCGACCCAACGCCACGAAGGTCACGACCACCGCACAACACAGCACGGCCATCCAACTCCACGCTTCCCCCAGCAAAAGCACCGCCCAGAGCAGCGTCAGGAATGGCTGAATTAACTGCACTTGTCCCACGCGGGCAATGCCTCCCAACGCCAGTCCGCGATACCAACAAATCATGCCGAGAAACATGCTAAAAAGACAGGTGAACGCAAAGCCCAACCAGGCTCCTGGAGGAATCGATTCCGGTAGGGCCGGAGCATTCCGCCAAACCGGCCACCACAGCAATGGAGCGGCCAGCACCAGCGACCAGCACATCGTCTGCCAACCGCCCAAAGAGCGCGCTACGATGCCGCCCTCTGCATACCCGACTGCAGCGCACGCCATGGCTGCCAAAAGCAGCCAATCGCCTGACTGGAGGGTTCCCTCAGCGACGTAGAGCGCATAAGCTACCACCGTCAGACTGCCACCCAAAGCGCAGAGCCAAAATTTCAGCGACGGTCGTTCATGCGTGCGAAAGCGCGCGACCAATGCTGTCGCCAGTGGCAGCAGTCCAGTGAGCACGGCCCCATGGGAGGAGGGCACGGTCTGCAACGCCTGCGAAGTCAGCCAGGGAAAACCCACAATGCACCCTAACGCAACACCAGTCAGTCCCAGCAAATGCTTGCGATCAGGAAATTTCGATTTTGTGATCAACAAAGTGGCCACAGCCACCACCGCCGCCACCACCGCGCGTCCCAGTCCGACAAACACAGGCGACAACCCACCCACCACTGCGACACGAGTAGCCGGAAGCGTGAAACTGAACGTCACCACTCCCAAGAGTCCAAACCACAGCCCTGCTTTAGAACGAGAATCTATCATTGGTCCAGGCTCAGCAGTGAACGAAGGATGAGCAACTGGTTTCATGGCATTGCAGGCAAGCATGGCCTATTATCCCGCTGCATCCTACCAGTTTTTAACAGCCCACCTCATTTCGCGTTTTTTACCTTGCATAATCAGAAACTAATTTTACACCTAGACCGCACGCTTTTATGGCCAACTCATTCGCAGTCAAACTTGAGATAAATTTAGTGCAGCCCGATTTCTCTACCATGCTTAACCCAATCCAAAAACTGTTGACCGGCTTCGTCATCCTAGCGGCGTTGTGGTTTCAGCAGATGGGTGGTCCACTTTTGGTGCAGGCAAATTCCTCTGTGTGGGATCATGACGGGCATCATCACGCGATGAGTGTTGTGGGGACGGGTGATTCAGTGGTTGTGACGCTGAGTCATTTGCCGGAGGCTGGGGAAGCGCACGATCATGGAATTTTAGACGATGACGATGACGAGGAGGATGTGGAGCAAGTCCCTGTTGTTGGGGGCCTCGGATTTTCTGCGCAGCATGGCCATCCTGATCATGTGTTGGCATTCTCGGCGTCGAAGTTCTCCCCCTGGCACCCGAACGGCGTGGTCTTCAAGGCTTGTTGTTGGGCGGAAATTCCCTGTTTAGCCAAGGAGGAAGCACCGCCAACCTCCATTGGTGTGTTTCTTGGAACTGGCATGGCGGCACGTCTGCCGCCTTGGAGTCAGTATGCTTTCAAGTGTGTCCTTCGGGCCACGGTGATGTTGGTTTAAGAAGGAGCGGGATTGGTTCTCTGCCCCGGTGCGCTGCCATGCTGGCAGGCCTGGTGCGATTTGCCTATTGGAGTCCCCGCATGATGCGGTGTGCCCCATCCTTCTTCCACCCAACTTTTCACCATGAATTTTCAATTTCTCACGACTTTTTCCCTATTCGTTTTTACGGCATCGCTGAATGCCGAATCGCTCTCACTGGATGCCTTGGCTGCTCAGGCAGTCACTAAAAATCCTGAAATCACTTACTTCGAGGCGGAAATAGCCGCTGCAAAAGGCGGGCGAAAATCCGCCGGACAAATCGCCAATCCTGACGTTTCCGTCCAGGGTGGCGGCAAACGGGTCAAGGATCTGAATGGCGCTGGACTCGGCAATGGGGCCGCTTGGGCGGTCTCCGTCTCGCAGACGTTTGAATGGCCGGGAAGGCTGGCGCTGCGCAAAGCGGTTGCAGATCGGCAGATTGAACTGGCGGAATTGGGGCTGGAAGAGTTCAAGACCGCTCTCTCAGCTAAAGTGCGGTTGCTGGGGTTTGTGGTCTCGGCCGCTCAGGAAAAAGAAGCTGCGGCTCGTGCTGCGGCCAAACGGTTTCAGGATGTGCTCTCGGTGCTGGTGCAGCGGGATGATACCGGCCCGACGCCGCTGCTGGAAGCCCGCATTTTGGAAGCAAATGTCCTTTCGCTGAATCGCCGAGCCAGTGAGGCTGCGCAGGAATTGCAAAAGGCCCGTGTGGAGCTGAATCAACTCATTGGCCAGCCCTTGGACAGTGCGGTGGAAATCAGCACGCCCAAGGTGGCGCTGCCTCCCGCTCCAAGTGAAGGCGCTTTATTGACCTCAGCATGGCAACAAAATTTTGCCGTGCGTCGTCGCGTGGTGGAATTGAATCAACAAGGTTTTGCGGTGCGACTAACGCAAAATGAACGGATGCCCAGCGTGACGGTTGCGCCCTATCTGGCTGGGGAAAAGGCCAGTGACAAGCAGACAGAAATTGGCCTCAGCCTCTCAATTCCGTTGCCGTTGTGGAATCGCAACGAAGGAAACATCGAAGCCGCCAAGGCTCGCCAAGTGCAGGCGGAAGCCGCCTTGGGAGTGACTCGTCGCGAGCTGGAACGCGATGTCGCCACCCGTGCTGCTGCCTACCGCAAGCTGCTGGAAGAAATCTCCGCCTGGCAGCCGGATACGGTAGCCCGTTTCCGTGAAGCTGCGGAATTGGCGGATCGCCACTACCGCCTTGGTGCGGTGCCCGTGGCGACCTACATGGAGATGCAGCGATCCTATTTGGACGCGCTCGATGCCATGTTCAGCGCGCAAGCGGATGCGTTTGAGAATCGTCAGCAACTGGAACTTCTCACCGGAAAGACCTTCGCCAAATGATTAACCAGATTCTTGAATTTTCGCTGCGTCAACGTGCTCTCGTGCTCTTGATGGCGGTCGGTCTGCTGGGCGCGGGTCTGTGGTCGGCGGTGCATCTTCCCATTGATGCGGTGCCGGACATTACGGGCGTGCAGGTGCAAATCAATACAGAGGTCGCGGCGTTGGCGGGGGAGGAATCGGAAAAGCTCGTCACCCGGCCCATTGAAATGGAACTGGCGGGTCTTCCGGGGGTGCGCGAAATGCGCTCTTTGACAAAATTCGGCCTGTCGCAAATCACGCTCGATTTCGATGATGACGCCGATATTTACCGCTGCCGTCAGCTCGTGGCCGAACGGCTTCAAGGCGTGCTGGATCAACTGCCTCCGGGCACTTCACCCAAGCTCGCACCCATCAGCACGGGGTTGGGGGAAATTTTCTACTACTCCGTCAGCTACAAAGCAGACACAAAAAGCAAGCCCGCAGAGGAACTGGATCAACTCATCGAGTTGAGTGAGATTCAGGAATATGTCATCAAACCGTTGCTACGCACCGTTCCAGGTATCGCTGAAATCAACGGCACCGGAGGCTACGTGAAGCAGTTCATTATTCAGCCCAATCCGACAGCCCTCACGGAGGCGGGAATCACGTTCAGTGAACTTGCGGTGATCATCGGTAAAAACGTGGAGAACTCCGGGGGTGGCATTGTCAGTCGGGGCGGAGAGCAGTTGACCATTCGTGCTATCACTCGTGTGACTACGGCAGAAGAGTTGGGGAATCTGCCCATAAAGTTCGGCTCTGCCGTTCAGCCGCTTCTCGTCAAGGATGTGGCTGAGGTCAAAGTGGGCACGAAATTCCGCACCGGAGCGGCCACCTTGAACGGCAAGGAAACCGTCATTGGCACCACGCTCATGCTTTCAGGCGAAAACAGCCGGGAGGTGGCAGGACGGGTGAAAAAACGCATCGCGGAAATTCAAGGTAAGCTCCCGGAAGGGGTGGAAATTCAAGGTCAGTATGACCGCTCCATTCTCATCGACCGCACCACGGGCACCGTGAAAAAGAACCTTTTTGAGGGAGCTATTCTCGTCGTGGTGGTGCTCATGTTGCTGCTGGGAAATGTGCGGGCGGCCTTGATTGTGGCGACTGCCATCCCGTTGTCCTTTCTCTTTGCCCTCACTGGAATGTTGAAGGGCGGCGTGTCGGGAAATCTCATGTCCCTGGGGGCGGTGGATTTCGGCCTGATCATTGATGGCGCGGTCGTCATGGTGGAAAATATTGTTCGCCAACTGGCCCATCGACAGCACCAACTGGGACGCACGCTGACCGCGGAGGAGCGCCACCATACCGTGCTCACCGCGAGCAAACAGGTTGGTAGTCCGATGTTCTTTGGCGTGCTCATCATCACGATTGTTTATATCCCGATTCTGGCCCTGACAGGAATCGAAGGGAAGATGTTCCATCCCATGGCCATCACGGTCATGCTGGCGCTAACCGGAGCGCTGCTGCTCTCTCTCACGCTCATGCCGGTGCTCTGCTCCTTTCTGCTGCGCGGGAAGATTTCCGAGAAGGATAATTTCGTGATTCATGCGGCCAAAGGCGTCTATGGACCTGTGTTGCGAATGGCCCTCAAAGCCCGCTTGCTCGTGGCCGCAGGGACCGTGGCGCTTTTTGTGGGGGCCGTGATGCTCTTCAATCATCTGGGTGCGGACTTTGTCCCCAAGCTGGATGAAGGCTCCATCACTTCGATGCTTTATAAACCAGTCGGCATGAGCATGGAGGAATCATTGAAGACCGATATTGAAGTGGAAAATATGCTGCTGAAAGCTTTCCCGGAGATCACCCGCATTTTCTCACGCATCGGCACCAGCGCCATCGCCTCTGATCCAATGCCGCCGAACGAGAGTGATGTTTACATCTTCTACAAGCCCATGGAAGAGTGGTCGAAAACTGCTGGTCGCCCCACTAGCAAATCCGAGCTGCGGGAGCACATCGAGGCCGAATTGAAGAAGCTGAATCCTGAATACGACATCCTCTTTGCCCAACCCATTGAGATGCGCTTCAACGAAATGCTGGAAGGCACCAAGGCGGAGATTGCCGTAAAGATTTACGGCAACGACTACGATGAATTGGAGAAACTGGGAGAACAGGTAAAAGGCATTCTCGAATCCACACCCGGAGCTGCCCAAGTGGAATTTGAAACGGACGGACGCACCCCGCAGTTAGAGATCACCGCCAAGCGCGAGGCTCTGCAACGCTATAATTTACAAGGCTCCGAGGTCAACGGAGCCGTAACAGCCGCCTTGGCCGGTGAGGTCGTGGGCAGCGCCTACGATGGCAACCGCCGTCGCGACATCCTCGTGAAAATGCCCGAAACCCTGCGAGCCGATGACGCAGAAATCCAGAAACTTCCGCTCCGCGTGGGTGAACACGGCATGGTGCCGTTTGGCAAAGTGGTGGATTTCAAAACGATCAAGGTCGTGGAACCCATCCAGCGGGATGATGGCCAACGCCGGGCCGCTCTCATGGTGAATCTCGGTGGTCGCGATGTGGAAGGCTACGTCAAAGAAGCCGAAGCGAGGATCAAATCCGAAGTGAAATTGCCCGATGGCTACATCGTCCAATTCGGAGGACAATTTGAAAACCTCCAGCAAGCCCGTGCCCGGTTGGCCGTGGTGGTGCCTTCCGCGCTGATTCTTATTTTTATTCTGATCTTCATCGCCTTTGGCAGTCTGCGTCAGGCGTTCATCATTTACAGCGGGATTCCGCTGGCGGTGACTGGTGGTGTGGCCGCGTTGTGGTTGCGAGATATGCCATTTAGCATCACGGCGGCAGTAGGCTTCATTGCGCTCAGTGGCGTGGCCGTGCTAAATGGACTGATGATGATTTCCTATTTCAACCAACTCCGCGAAGAAGGTCGCAGTAAACGAGAGGCGGTGCTTGAAGGCTCCCTCACACGGCTTCGGCCCGTGCTGATGACAGCGTTGGTTGCCAGTCTCGGTTTTGTTCCGATGGCCATCGCGACCGGGGCGGGAGCGGAAGTCCAACGCCCGTTGGCCACCGTGGTCATTGGCGGCATCCTCAGCTCTACCTTTCTCACCCTGGTCTTACTGCCGTTGTTATACGATTGGTTTGAAAAAGAGCGTTTGGCCAAATCGCCACTTCCTTCCACTTCGCCTGGATCATCTATATGAACGCACCCCCCACTTCCCTTTGGCGGCATCGTGCCTTCCAACAACTTTTCTGGGCACATGCGCTGAGCCTAGTCGGAAGCGGCCTCTCATCGTTGGCTCTTGGGCTGCTGGCTCATCAGTTGGTGGGAGCATCAGCTTCCACTGTGCTGGGGATCACCTTGGCGATTCGGATCATCGTCATCGTCTTTTGTTCCCCATGGGCGGGCAAGCTGGCCGATCACTTCGGGGCACGTCGTTTGATGGTCGCTGCGGACCTCATGCGGACAGCGGTCGTCATCGGGTTTTTCTTCGCGGATTCCGTCTGGCAAATTTATGCCTTGGCCGTGCTGCTGAACTTTGGCTCTGCCATCTTCACGCCCATTTACCGGGCGGTCATTCCCGGCGTGGTGAGCGCGGAACAATATCCCCGCGCCTTGGCAGTGGGTTCCATCGCTTATGACTCGGCCAATATTCTTGGCCCGTCATTGGCGGCGTTGGTCATTGCGGTGGCCGGGTTTCGCGGAAATTTCATCGTGGATGCGATCACCTTTCTGGGAAGTGCTGCATTGCTGTTCGGTCTGCCGCGTCTGGCCATCGAGAGCACTACGGGTGAGAAGAAACCACCGACTTCCGTGAGGCACGGGCTGACAGCCATGATCCGGAGGGCACCGTTGCGCGAATCCCTCTTTCTGGCTTTCCAAACCAGTATTGGCGGGGCATTTGTCATCGTGGCTACAGTGGATTTTGTGAAGAACGATCTGAATCTCAGCGATTCTTCCTACGCTTGGGTCATGGCTTCGTTTGGAGTCGGTTCCGTTGTCGCTGCGCTGCTTTACAGCAAACTTTCAACGCGTGGCCGAAATGTCTCAGTGGTCGCCTGTGCCCCCGTTATGCTGGTGGCTCTGGTGGCAGTGGCACTGTTGCCTCAATACCTTACCCTCATCATCGCCTGGTGGTTTATCGGCATGGCTTACAGCATCCTTGGCATTCGCGGCAGCGAACTCCTGGCTGCAAACAGTGATGGGGCTGAGCGCTCTCATATCTACGCCGCCCATTTCGCCCTCAGCCACGCGGGCTGGGGACTCACCTATCCGTTGGCTGGCGTCACCACGACCGCGCTTGGTTTCGGTCCCACCGCTGGGATTTTCGCTGCTCTGATCGCGCTGGTATCGGCTCCCGTGTGGCTTTCTAACAAAGGCGGGACCAGCACTATTTAACTAAACGTCACCACCCCCAAAAGTCCAAACCACAGCCCTGTTTTAGAACGAGCATCTATCATCGGTGCAGGCTCAGCAGTGAACGAGGGATGAGCAACTGGTTTCCAACAGGAGGCCCCCACAGCCGCAGATCCTACCAGCCCGCGGCATCCTGCCAATTCCAAGCGCTGCCCAGCGCTGGCCGTTTCTGCTTGCTGTCCCAAACAATGGTGTGCCAGCCGAATTGCGAGGGCTTGGTAAGGATGAGCGCCCGGCCGTATTTGGGATGTTCTGCCAGCACCTTGTCATGCTCCTTTTCCATTTCCCACATAAGCTTTGGATCCGCCAGCAGCACGCCGTCTAGCTTGCTGCGGCCTTCCACGCCGATCACGAAATCTGGAAAAAACTGTTTACCGCTGGCCAGCATCAGATTCACGCTGTGCGGCTTGTGCGGCTCATTCCGATGCCACCACTGCACGATATTTCCTGGCGCAGCGTCCAAATTCTGGGCGAATGCCAGTTCCCACGTATTCAGGCCCGGCGGATAAATTCCGTAAATGTTGCGCATGGATTGCGTCACTGGCTGTTCAAACTCATAGGATTCAGGCAACTCCGCCGCATCCACTTCCTGCGCGCGTTCTGCGATAGCCTTTTTCTGCGCCTCAGCCAGCACACCGGGTTGCGCCACTAGCATGGCATTGAGGAATGCCGCCGCCGCTGCTTGATTGTCGTGCCCTCCCATGCCTTCTTGTTTAAAATAGGAGCGCAGTCGCGTCACCAGGAGTTTCCTCAACTCCTTGGCGCTGAACAAATCATTTTTTAGCAGCACCTCCTGCGCTCGTCGCGCTAACTCAGCGGGTGCGATATCCGCTTGTTTGAAATCCAGCATCAGTTGCCCAGTGAACACCTCCAGCGTGCGCTGTGTTACCTGCACCTTCGTAACCATTCCCGCCAGCAACGCCTCTGCGCTGACCAGGAAATGTTTTGCACAATCCTCTTCCAAATCCTCCACATCATCGGGAATAGTGATGGCCACGAAGCGCTTTGGAGCTTCTGGTCGCAGGGCATAGCGGTGCTTTTTGGCCAAGGCCACCGTTTCTGAAGTGATGGCTGCGATAAACCCCGGCGTGCTGGCGGTCGGCGTTGGTGGCTGCACTAACGTGCCCCCATCCAGAGTTAATTCGATTTGCTCGTTACCGGAAATGTTCGTGCTAGTCGAAGTGACCGTCGTTCCCGGAGGCTGCGTTCCTCCCACCACTACTGGCAGCGTAAACGTCGTCGGAAACAGCGTCGTTTGGCCGCCTGGCCCCACTAACTGCAGGCCGTTTTGTCCGCCCACGCACACCACCGCCACCGTTGGCGCGGTCTTGTCCATCTCCGTCTTCATGGCATTCATGCGCACGCCAGCGGCTTGCAGACCTTCCTGCCCGGCGGGATTTGCCAGCAGCACGTAGCCGTAGTTCAGCGCGTCCGGCACGGACTTCCCTTGCAGCTTGCCATGCACCCGCAGGATCCGCCCCAGCAACTGCACGCCGAAGTCCTCATCCTTGGCGGAGCGCATACTTACCAGCGTGAACGCCCGTGGCGCATCGAATCCCAGCGCCACCGCCATTTTGAAAATCAGCACTTCCACACTCTCATCCTTGGCGAACGTCTCCAGCCCTTGATCCGGCTCGTCTGCCGTGTGAATGCGGATCGCCTCCTCGGCATAGCCGCATTGCAACAATTTCGCTTTGGCCCGGGCGGCAGCGTCCTTGCTCTTGGAATCCACCTGCACCATCAGCAGTGGGGTTAGGGAAATTTTGCTGGCCTGTAGTTTTTCCTTCAGATCATCCTGGAGTTCCTTGGCGCAGCGCAAGCAGGTCATTTCCAGATCCACCAATCCAGCACTGGCGGCATCGGGCATAAAGCTGATGCACTTCACTCCGTTCTTCACCAAGCCTGCCGCCACGGCATCCGCCCGGCTCACGGCTATGCGATGCACGTTCTCGATGCCACAAGCCGCCTTCCATTTCGTGATGTCCTTATCGTCGGGTGTGGCTGTGATCAGCACGGTGTATTCCGGCACGAGCACGTCTTTGTAGAAAGCCGCTGCCTGGCTTTGTCCTTGGAAACTATGGTGCGCCTCATCCACCACCACGCCGATCTGGTATCCCATCTTCCGCAGTTCCGCCACCAGGGTATCCGTTCCTGCCGCCATTTCGCTGTCATTGCGAGCCGTGCGTTTTTCCTTGGCTTTCACAGCTACGGTTTGCCAGGTCGTCACGAACACATCACCCGAGCGACTCCCAGAGATTTCCCGATCCGTCGTCAAGTCCCGCACCCGCAAGCCAGCGCATTGCGTCTTGAGAAACGACACCGTCTGCCCCACCACGCCCTTGAAGGGAGCGAACCAGAACCACACGACATTTTCTTTCGCGGAGAATGTTTCCACCAAATGCGCCGCCATCAGCGTCTTGCCGGAACCCGTGGGTGCTTCCAGTAGCAGGCAACCCTGATGCGAAGCGATTCCTCGGCGTTCTTCAGCACTGGCGGTGTCCGGCAGCGCAGCGTATTGCTGTTGCGCCCACGAGTAGTGGTGCAGCGCATTTTGCATGGCTTGCTCCTGGTAATTTTTCAGTGTTTTGATCTTCATGATTTCTCAGGCAGGAGTTTTTCCAAGTCGTGAAAATGGATCGGCGCATAGCCGCAGGGCAGCGGTGTGATGATGACGTCTATGGGGATGATGACGGAGTCGAAACGCACCACATTAGCAGGATGCACATCCCACAGCAGCATCTGCCCCATGCGCCAAGCCTCGGAGTGTTCGTAGCCGATTCCCTTCCATTTTAACCGCACGAATCCCATGGCCTCCATGCCACTGCGGATTTCCTCCAGCGTAACCTTTTGCCCCATCACGTCCGGCTGCCGCGTGACGATTGACCAGCTATTTTTGCCCGCACGCCACATTCCCAGCAGTTCAATCCGGTCCTCCAGCAACTCATTCTGAAACCGCAGGCGCTCCAGATACTCGGACGGCAGCGCATTGCGCAGGTAGGGCTTGCCACTTTCATCCCAATCCACGGTAAATCCGGCGGAGTCTGGCTTAGTAAATTTTATCCAGCAGCCGGTCAGTGGATCATACGTCACATCATGCTCCCGCCCACCGGAATACTCGGGACCGGGGCCAGCTAGCACTTTTCCGGTTTGCTCAGCCCACTTTGTGAGCGCAGCCCATTCTCGCTCCGGTCCTTCCCAGTCAGCGTCCCCATCAGCAGTTTCATCTGCGCATACGCTTTCTCCGAGGAACGCCGCTGCGGCTGCGAGCGTCCCCTGCGTAACTCTGCTTTGTGTTGTGCTGTCATCTTGGGTGTCATCCGGTAAATCTTCCATTTCGGCAAGTTCTGAGTCGGAGAAAATCACGTCTGCCCCCAGATACTCTTCCGGCCAGCCAGTTTCATCCACAATCTCACATGTCACGCGGCCGATTTCCCAATCAAGTCGCCGGGAAGCCATTTCCAGCACCCCGGTGTGCGGGCCTCCTAAGGTTGGGATTTCAAAGTTCAATCCCAGTGCCACCAGCGGTAGGTCCACACTGCTCCACAGCAACCCATCCCACAGGATGCGTTGGCCATTGGCGGTTGTGAAAATGATCTCCATAAAAATGTCTTATGGTTGGAGTTCGGCTTCAAGGCCTTTTTGGCCGTTCCGCCGGACTCGCTTGTCCCGACCCAAGCCGAACTTCAGCGCCAGACTTTGCGGGATGGTTTCCACTTGGATGTGACTGGCCTTGGCGAGGCGTGGGGCCAGCAGGCCCGGTTGCCAGGTGTAAATGATCACGCCCGGTAGTCCTTTGGCTCGTTTGAGGATTTCTGTGGCCGTGGTTTTCTGCACGTGCGGCACGTAGGCCAGGGCTCCGTCCTCGTCCTGGGTCCAGTGGAGTTTGGCTTCGCTGTAGGCTTCCAAGCGCTCCCGGTGGATGAGCTGCAGCGCGGTCCACACTTGGCTGTGCTCTATGTCCGTTAAGTCGCCTTCCGCCACTCTCCGGCACCGCAAGTAGGCGAAGTCTCCGCCCAGCCCCGGCTTCTCCCCATACCCGGCAATGACCCGCCGCACCCGCTCCGCACACACGTCCCGACACAGGTTCTTCTCTGGATCATCTTCCGTGGCCTCCGTGCTGGACACGAGGATGAAACGTCGGTTCCCACCATCCGCCGCGTTTTGTTTCAACACCGCATGGGCCGTGGTGCCGCTGCCGGCAAAGAAGTCGAGCACGATGTCGTTGGGTCCGCAGCCGATTCCAATGATGCGTTCCAAAAGGCTAACCGGTTTTGGTGTGGAAAATAAATCTGTTCCGCCTTCGAGTCCCAAAATTTTGCTCAATTCCTGTTTGGAATGTCGAGTGCTTCCAACTTCTTGCCAGGTCCATAGCGTTTGAGGCACGACGCCATCCCGAACCTCGGAAATAAATCTCTTAATTCCCGGTCGGTTATCGCCTGTCTTTCCCCACCAGATGCGATTGTCGCGATCAAGCTCATCAAATTTCTTTCTGCTTACCCTCCAGTAACTTCCGGGTGGAGGGCCATCGATAACACGGCCCATCTTTGTTGTGATTGGATATCGGCCTTCGCTATAAGGATTGCGTGCAGCAAGGTCGCTCAGTAGCCATGACCCTCTCGGATCATTGTCCGGGTTTTTGTAACGAGCTTTCATCTCGTCGGTTCTCGGAATGCGATTTGGCCTCCAGATCGATTTATTTAGTGCGAACACCTGAATGTATTCATGGTCATCACTGAAATGAGTTGCAGTGTTTTTTGGGCTGTCGATTTTTTGCCAGATGCAAGTTGCGATGAAGTTCGTTTCACCGAAGACCTTTTCCATGAGCAGGCGCAAGGAGGCGACCTCATTGTCATCAATATGCACAAAAATAACCCCATCCTCCGCCAGCAATTCCTTGGCCAGCGTGAGGCGTTGATACATGAACTCGCACCAGCGGGAGTGCCTCCAGGCATCGTCCTTATCCACGAAACGGTCGTTATACACGAAGTCCCGGTTCCCGGTGTTGTAGGGAGGATCGATGCAGATGCACTTCACCCGCCCGGCATAGGCCATGCGCAGGAAGCGCAGGGCATCATAGTTATCCCCCTCCACAATCAAGTTCCGCCAACCCTCCGCAGCCCCCGAACCAGGCGGGGTGGAAAGCGCCATATCCAAATCCAACGCCACAAAGTCATCATTGAGCGCCTTTTCCCGCTCCACTTCGTTCGTCTCCCACACCAGGCCGAACCGAGTGGCATCCCGCCGATCCCGCGCCTCCAGCAGGCGCAGTAGTTCATCACGGGAGTAGTCATCGTAGCGGGACATAGGCAAGCAAATGGGAAGACGTTAGCATCAACAGATGCCAACACGGAAATACCGCCCTCCTTTCGCACGCAGATGGTCAGGAAGGCAACTCATTTTCCACCGTAAGCGATGGTGGGATCCCCCCGGGGCATAGCGGAGACCAGAAATTGTGTTTCCATTTCCACCAGTTTTGTTCTATATCGTCAGAAAGGGTGGTGAATTATTATGACTCGAATGACACAAATATTTTCCAGATTCAGACCATGACGGACATACCTACGGAAGAACTGAGAGAAAAGTGGTGGCAAGCGCTGCGTGATTGGCGTGAAGGTAGAATAACTTTCGATGAACTGGTAGCCCGCCATGCCGAATTTGGGATGTCTGAGGATCGCGGTCGATCAGCTTTGGCGATGAAATGAAAAAGCCCCAGGACACGAATCCCAGTGACCCTCATAAACCCGATTCCATGATCATCCAACAAACTCAATCATGACCATCCAACAAACGCAGCAACAAATAGATGCTTGGTTGCAAGCCATCAAGGACCTAAGGGAGGGCAAATTGACGCAGGAGGAACTGATCGCCCGGCATGAGGAGTTCGGGTTTGAAGAAAAACATGTTCGAGGGTTCCTCCAACAGAAATGAATCCCCGGCCAAGTGATCCACCTCCTTTCTCCGCAACTGGTCAGGAAGGCAACTCATTTTAGACTTTCTAGTGGTCGCACCGCTCATTCCCGGATTCGGGCGTTATACGGTCAAAGAATTCTCTGCGATCCTCTGCGCCCTCTGCGGTTGAAAATTCATTGGATGGCAGCCCGGGATGCCGTTTAATCGCAGTGGTGCAGAGAGCCGCAGAGGCAGGGTGGAGATTACAGTAGAGTTAACCCGTGAGCCACGAAGGGTTGAAAGTCCTTGTGATTATTTGTGGCCAGAACGGCCCCTGCGATGATGGCGGTGGATGCGATCATGGCATCCACGCGGAGACCGCGTTTCCGTCCAGCCGCATTGAACAGGTGGGCTGCGGTGCTGGCTTGCGCATCGTCGAAGGGGATTATTTCCTCTAAAAATGAGCGCATGGCAAGAATCTGGGCCGGGGTTACTGGGCCACACAAAAATTCATACCATGCGGGCATAGCGGTCACTAAACGCTCTCCGGCCTGGCTCCAAGTAATCAGGGAGGCACTTTCTGCGCTGCCTGGAACAAGCCCCAGAATCAAATAGTTCGTATCTAGGCAAATCATCGGCCTCTCCATTGTTTCCGGTCTTGGCGGACTTCGGTGAGATAGGCTTTGGCTGCTGCGGGGGACAGGCCTGCGCCCTGGGTATGGAGGGCCTGCAAGAGGGCGACGGGGTCTGGTTCCGAGGCAGCGGTCTGAGCACTGGCAATCGCGCGACGAATCACTTCCGCCTGCGAGACTTTCCAGGTATGAGCAAGGAGGCGAATGCGTTGGGTCGTGCTTTCATCCAGTGAGAATGTGGAGCGATGAGTCATGGTGGCCATACCATCCTTTTATACCATCACTGGGACGGGCGTCAACCGCTTCGCTGGAGCAGACGCAGCGGAGCCGGGCCGTCTTTGGCGGCGTGGAGTCAAAAGTTCCAAACGGCATATAGCACCGCAGAGGGGGCTGGTCCCCCGCGGTTGGTATCCCGCAGGGTCTGACTCAAGCTGGTCTTGACCGCCCAGTGTTCATTAAAGGTATAGACCAACCCCAGCGTGGTTAACAGTTGCCACGCATCGGTATGGTCCATCGGGATTACGCTAAAGAGTTCTGTGCCCAACGCCCAATGGGGGCTGAAATTGTAGAGCGTGCCCAGTCCGCCGTAAAGGGAATCACTGGCCTCAGAGTCCAGTGCCCACTGGTAGCCCACTTCGCCAAAATGATACCACGGCCCCATCGTTTTCCCAAACTGGAGCGGCAGTTGCAGGCGCCACACGCCGTCCCCCAGTCCGCGCGCTTCCTCTGCGGTGGGGATAAATACCTTGGGGGCGATGCCCCATGCCCAGGCGCCAGACTTAGCATCTTCATCTTGGAAACGCCACTTTACTTTGAATTCGGTATCTCCATAGCCGAATTCGTGCCCGCCGTGATCGGGCCAAACGTCCTTGGTATAGGTGGTGAGATTCAGGCGCACTTGTGGCAAGATCGCGTAATTCCAGTCCAGCACCTCCGTCAGGTTGCTGCCGCCGGAATTGTGCTCTGTCGTCGCTCCGATTTTAATTTCCCAGCCGGGCGAAAAATTTGGGTCATCGGTATAAAAAGGAGAGTCCGCCTTCGCATCTGGGCGGACCGCTGCATAGAGCGCCACGGTCCAGATGACTTTCCTCAGCCCCACGGCATTGCGCCGCCGCATTTTGAAGTAAATGATGATCCCGCTTACACTGAGCGCCAACAAGGCCAGCCCCCACAGCATCGCCAGCACCAATCCGCCATCTCCGAAAGCCTCGCCACTGTGCAGCCGACGAATGAAAGACTTATCCGCATAGTCCTCCAGCCGCAGCACCCGCCCGTCATGGGCGTCACAGGTGACTTTCTTATCTTCTCCGCCCTTGGCACCGCCGATGTAGAAAGTGATCGTGGGCTTCCCACCCTTGAATTGCCAAGCAATGCTGTCCACCGGCACCTCCCCCAGCCTTGCCAGGACCGCCGCCCGTGCCTGCGCCAGGGAGGCCAGCGCACTGGCATCCGCCGTGAGCGTGCTGACGGGAGATACCAGGTCCCGGGTTTGTTCCCGGAGGGCTTCCTCCTCCCCAAAAAATTCCACACCGGCCAGCCAGATGCCAGTGGTAGATGCTAAGATTAAGAACAGTGTGGCGGGGAGCCCTATCCAGCGATGCCACTTGCGAAGCTTGTTTTGCATTAAATCAGGTGATTAGTAAATTGTTGATGGTGCGGCCCCGCGTCCCGAGGCGTGAGCATGACCATTTGGTTGGTGGCAGCAGCAATGGCAAGAAAAATCAGTCGGACAGGGAGCCGTCCTAGGAGTGATTATTCCACAGCCCAATACAAAAAAAGACGCTCGGAGTTCCGCCTTTAGGCGGTTGCGCAGACACAGTTCGAACCGCCTAAAGGCGGAACTCC
>JANOAV010000167.1:0-49183 GCA_031411295.1 Verrucomicrobiales bacterium
CGGATGGGGCAGAAGCCCGCGTTTCTTTTTACTGGGAGTGGCGTGACTCTGTCCGCCATCACCACAGGCCTAGAAAGGATCTCGTTATGCACTTGCCTGACGCAATGGCGGACAGAGTCACGCCATTCCTAGGGGGAACAAAACTACTACTTTTCCCACACTTCACTTAAAGTCCAGGAACGTGACATCATCACCCTGTGCCTTAACGTGCGGGGCGCTGCGATCCACGCTGATGGTCAGCGTGTGCGGCCCAGCGGGGATGGATGTTTCGTAGCGACCATTCGTCAGGGCGATGGCTTTGTTGTCCAGCCACGCGGCTTTGGCTCCGGTTAGGATGATCGGTTGTTTGGTGGCGGTGGACGCGGTGAACTTGGCCGTGGCGTAGGGTTGCTCGGGCATTCCGGCTTGCGGTAATTGCCCATTGACCAAGGTTGGCGCCAGGGTGGGCTCTGCTTTGGTTTCTGGCGCATCGGGTGCGGTGGCGGAAAATTTCCAGATGCGAGCGACGTTGGCTTTGCTGGCATCGAATGGTCCCGGGCGGCCGATTTGACTAAGGAAGGCGAAGAGGTTGCGTTTTGATTTCGCATCCAGCGCATCCGCAAAGCCCATGGGCATGAGGCTGCCGATGTTTTCCTGCTTTACAATATTCGCTTTCAACACGGGCATCTCTGCGCCCGGGGCGGGACGGATGATGACTTCCGTAGCGGTTTCGCGAGCAGGGATGCCGGTCATGACGCTGCCGTCCTTCATCGTGTAGGAGAATCCATGGTAGCCTTCCTTCACCTTGGCGGCGGGATTGAGCGTGCTTTCGATGATGTAATCCAGCGGGGCGCTGGCTCCGATGCTGGAGAAGTCAGGGCCAAAGCTGCTGCCCACGCCACCGATGGCGTGACAGATGAAGCAGCCGGTGCGTCGGTAAACCAGTTCGCCATCGGCGGGATCGGATTCCTTTTTCACGGCCTCGACCAAGCTCGCGATCTCCTTTGCGAAATCACGTGGAGCCGTGACGGCACCGGCTAGAGGCGAGAGCACTTCGACCAACTTCTTCCCACCACCGCCCATGCCCTTGGCAACTTCCAAGGCGACTCCATAGGCATCCGCCGGGAGGTCTTTGGGTAACTCTTTCGTGAACAACTCAGCGAAGGCCTTGTTCTGGAATAGCTCGCGCCACAGGGCCAGAGCCGATTTCCGATCCGAGATTTGCACAAGGATGGACGACAGTATTTTCAGCGCTTCCTGCGGAGCATGGGCGGCAAATGGCAGCAAGGCGTCACGTCGAATCGTGATCGGTCGATCCGCTGCCACAAGCTTGCGGAGCGCATCGACGCTTTGGTGATGGCCAATTTTCTTCAGTGCATTCAGTGCGTCCCAGCGCAGTTCCGCATCTTTTTCATTGCCGGCAAACTCAGCGATCTGCGGCACTAGTGCCGTCTGCCCCCACTCGCCAGCGAGGCGGATGGCGGCAGAAAGCAACGCCTTGTCCGTCGAGGCTAGCAGAGGAGCGATACCAGCGAGATCGCCTTGAGGACGAACATTGCGACCCTTGGCGGCATCTGTCAGCGCGTTGGCGGCCCGCAGGCGGGCGACTGGCTTCAGTGAGCCTTCTTTGATAAACGTCGCGTAAAGTGACGTCAGTTCCGCTGCGCCACCGGACTTGCCGATCAACTCAATCCATGGTCCCGAGCCGTCTGCATCGATCGTGCGTCCCGCAAAGAGCCGCTGGATGTAGGGCGCAGTCACCAGCGGAGCTGCGATGCTTGTCAACGCATCGAGTTGTGCTTCTCGGCCCGTAAGCTTTTCCGGATGAGCCGCAATTTCCTCCAGCCACGGGCGCGCGAGTTCGTTGACCGATGTCCAGGCTGCGAAGTCGAGGAATTTGTCCGCGGCGTTTTTTGGTAGATGCTTCAGCACCAGATCCGCACTTTCAAACGTGCGGATGCGAGCCAAGGCCCGGAAGGCTTCCAGCCTCACCCGGGGGTCGCGACCTTCTTCCACCCAGGGTGCCAGCGCGCTGAGATCCGTAATGCCTCGAGCGCCATAGGCCTTTCCCAACTCTCGCAAACCAACTTGCACGCTGGCGGGGTCGGTGGCGTTAGGATTCAGCATTGCGACGAGTTGTGCCGTTTCGCTGGTGCGGCCACTCAGCAACCACGCGGCATGACGACGAGTGAACTCATCCTTCACCCAAGTCGTTAGAGCCTTTTGCAAATCGGCCACCGGCACCTTCGCAAGTTCCCGCCGGGCTTGTTCGAATTCCCAGCGATTCGCTGAAAGCAATCGGCCCAGCAATTTATCTACCGGCTGTCCAGCCACGGGTTCCCACGCCAGTGGTTTGCTGTCCTTGGGGGTGATCCGCCAGATGCGACCGCGTTGTTTATCACGACGCGGGTCTCGGAAATCCACTTCCCCGTGATTGATGATCGGGTTTGTCCAATCGGCCACATACAGCGCGCCATCCGGCCCCATGGCCAAGGCGATGGGACGAAATGCCGCATCGCTCGTGCGGGTCACGTCCGCTTGCGTTTGCGTGATGTAACCGGATTTCCGCTCGTCGGGATTCGCAGCAGCAGTGTAGTCATTGAAACTGAAACGAACAATGCGGTGTGCCCTGAAATCATTGGTAATCGCATTGCCCTGCCACTCGGGGCCAAAGAGCGGACTGTTGATAATTTCCAGTCCGCAGAACTTCGGATAGGATCCGGGACTGATGCTTTCGATGGTGCGTCGGGCACCTTCTGATGGCGGCAACACCGCGCCCGGGAACGCCCAACTGATGCCGTTGCCATCGGCTCCGGAAGTAAGAAACGTTTGCCCCTTGGCATCTTCCTGTTGCCCCCAGCAATTGACCAGCCCCTTGGAATGAACCTCCAGCCGTTCCGTGTTAGGATCATAAGCAAACGCCGTGCCAGAGTTAGCCCGCACCAAGCCCCGCGGGGTTTCAATGTGGGAGTGAATGTAAATTGTCTGCTGGAAATAGAGTCGTCCATCCACGCCCCAATGCAGTCCGTGAATGATATGGTGGGTGTCCTCGGTGCCGAAACCGCTGAGCACAATGCGGCGTTCGGACATCAAGCCATCGGCGCCTGGTTTGCTCAGATGCAGCAACTCTGTGCTCGCTCCGACAAAGCATCCACCATTGTTGTCTGGCGCCACGCCCGCTGGGATCAGCAGCTTGTCGGCAATGATTCGGGAAACATCCGCCACGCCATCGCGATTTTTGTCTTCGAGCAAAATGATGCGGTCATTGCCGGTCGATGGTCCAAACTTGGCCGAGTTCCCTTCCATCTGTGCGCCTAGGTCATCGGGGTTCACCTGCGGATAGGTATTGGAAGTCGCGACCCACAAACGGCCTGCCGTATCCCAGTTCATGCCGACCGGTTTTTCCAACAGGGGATTCTCCGCAAAGGTCGTCATTTCCAGACCGGCATCCATGGTAAAATCAGGTCGTGGCAGCGGTGGCAGCACGGGCAATTTGGTTTCGCTCGGTGGCTCTGGCGGCAGGGTGCTGGGTTTGCCCGCAGCAATCCCAATCACGTTCGCTTCTGCCTTGTCCACCAACGGATCGAACTTCGGTATCTCCACCGCGTTACGGCCTTGCTCGCCTTTGCGGAAACCGAAAATATAAGTGTAGTTGGCGGGCCGACTGCGATGGAAAAACAACGCGTTCTTCCGCAGAATAGCCTCACGCAGCGTCTTCTGAGTTGGCGATTCCGCGTCCCAGGCCGTGTCCGTTTTCCACCCTAACTGCGCAGCAAAGCTCTGGCTCATCGCCTGCAATCCGCGTGGTGTTAGGTGAATTCCGTTTTCTGTGGCCTGAGCCAAATTAATCTTCGCGGACTGCGTCCATTCCCCACGAACGAAGGGCGACTGCTGTTCTGCCGCCAAGGTTTCCATGACCTTTTCATATTCAGCGATCAGCGCGTTGTGCTCCGCCGGATCTGGTAAACCAGGACGAGTGCTGCGCAAATCCTCATGCCGAATCGGCCCCACAAACACGAAGCGAACTTTTCCTTCCGGGCTCGCCTTTTTAATCAACTCGATCAGTGCCAGCAAATCCTTGCGGAACTTCTCCGGGCTATGATCCAAGCCATAGCGGGCCGGGTCAGGATTCAAGACCGGATCATTTTTCCGATACGTCAGGTCATCCAAACTGGCCGCCATGCCATACCCTAACACGGCCACCGTGGGCTTCACTACCGCCAGTTGTTCCTTCAGGCTTTCCGTGCCGCGGTCCACCGGATCAAAGCTCGCCCGTGAAGCCCCCAGCGGACTGTCCCCGCTGTAGCCGAGATTCCGCACCGCAAAACTCCGTCCCGGAAACTCCTGCCGCATTTTCGACTCTAGATAACCATAGTTGTTCTCCCGCTCGATGAAGGCATCCCCGATCAACAACACCCGGTCGCCCTCTTGGATTTCCAATTTCCGTTCCGCCGCCCAAACCGGGCCGCAAGCCAATGCCCACAGGGCTGTTAGTTGAATGAATTTACGCATGATGATGAATGAGGATGATAAAATGAAAATGGAAAGTGCCAATCCGGACGGAGTGGACCGAAAGGGTTCGTCCGAAGCCGCCCAATTGAGTGCAATAACTCAAGAGATACGAACGCTTTTCACCAGAAAACTCCGCAAAAACGCGTCTGACAATTTCTCACATCCAGTGCTTGCTGGGTGACGTTGGCGCTCGGGTTAAGCCGAGCCCAGGTGATTCGAGCAGGGATCGCAGCAAAACCCAAGATTAATCACGCCAGTAACCCCTCGATCACCTTTCCATGCACATCCGTTAGGCGGCGGTCGATGCCGTTGGTGCGGAAGGTTAGCTTCGTGTGATCGATGCCCAGCAGGTGAAGGATGGTGGCGTGGATGTCGTAAACGGTGGTGGGGTTGCCCCGGTCCAGCGGTTTGTAACCCCATTGGTCGCTTTCGCCTGCGACCATGCCGCCCTTGATCCCCCCGCCGCAGAGCCAATTAGTGAAGACAAAGGGATTGTGGTCACGGCCTTTGCCGCCTTGGGAGCTGGGCATGCGGCCGAACTCGGTGGTCCAGAGGATGATCGTATCGTCCAACATGCCGCGTTGTTTTAGGTCTGCGATTAACGATGCGGTTCCGCGCGCCATTCCGTTGGAGAGCGGACCGTGATCGCGATGGATGTCCTCATGCGAGTCCCAGTTGCGACGCGGGAAAGAGTTATCATTTCCGCTCCAGATCTGCACGAAACGCACGCCGCGTTCCAAGAGGCGACGGGCGGTTAGGCACTTCTGCGAGAAATGATAGGCTTCTTCGTCGGCGTTGATTTCCGTGGGCCAAGTTTTCGGTCCACCATCGAGCCCATAGAGCTTCAGGACGTGCGCAGGCTCGGACTTGAGATTGAGAGCATCGGGTGCCGCTAGCTGCATTCTCGCGGCTAGCTCGTAGCTTTTGATGCGAGCTTCCAGGCGCTGATCACCTTCACGGGTGGCAGCGTGCTCGTGATTCAGGCTGGCGAGCAGCGCTTGGGCATCGCGTTCGCTTTCGGCATTGATGTAGTTTCCCACAGGATGTGGCTGAAGATCGGCAATGGGATTCGGTTTCCCTGGATAAATGATGCTACCACTGTGTTGCGAAGGCAGAAAAGCCGAATCCCAATTCTTCACGCCATTGCTGCCAAATCCTCGATGATCCGGCAGGACGACAAACGTGGGCAGATTCTCGTTCATGGAACCCAACGCATAACTCACCCAACAGCCAGCTCCAGGAAAGCCCGGCAGCACGAATCCCGTGGATTGCAGCAAGGTGGCCTGCGAATGAACGCCACTTTTGCTGACCATGTTATGCACAAAAGCCATGTTGTCCACATGCGCGCCCAGCGGGGCTACCGTTTCCCCCAGCATCTTGCCGGATTGCCCATACTGCCTAAACTCCCACACTGGTTTCATCCAAGGCCCCAGGCCGTCTTGAAATGTTTCCACCTTCTCTCCAAAGTCGCTGGCCTTCCCATCATATTTCACCAACTCCGGTTTGTAATCCCAGAGGTCCAAATGACTGGCCGCGCCTGACATGAAGAGTTGAATGACACGCTTGGCTTTGGCCGGATGGGTGACGGACGGATGAATGATGGAAGACGCTCCCTGCGCTTCATTTCCCAACAACGCCGCGAGCGCCATGGTGCCAAAGCCACCACCGCTCTGCCGCAGGAAATCACGCCGCGACCCGCCGCTGCGCTGCGCCTCAAGGCGGTGGAATGGAGTGCTGTTATTCATATTACGACACTTACATGAAATGAGGTTTCAAAACAACTCCCATCATCGTGTGGGCGTCAATGGGTGCAAAACAGGAACTGTAGAGAATTACGATTGAGGAGAATCTGCCTTCGCAGTCCCCGCCATGGGACACCGCAGGACCTCGCCAAGCCTGCCACCTGCGCAGCAACGAGAGACTGGTTGCCTGAGGCCATAAGTCACTACAATTTGCACCCATGAATCCATCAAAGAAAACGCACCTCCTAAAATCACGCTGGTTCCGCTGCTTGGCTCTGGAATTACCTTTGTGCACCTTTGGGTTACTGATGGTCCTCATGTGGTGGCCGGGGTTACGGTTGCATTGGGACTTCGGGCTGGTGCAGGTGTGGCGAAGTCCTGCCACCACATCCCGTGGTCAGGATAGTTTCTGTTTGAGGGCTGGGAATTTTCAGCTTCATAAAGGCGAGGAAGTGTGTCAGATTTATTTCATTCCTCAAGGCTGGGCATTACAGAATGGATTGCTTTCACATGGAGACGGGATAAATGAATTTTATATTGGATATCGTCGGGGTTAAATCGGCACGTTCTGGGGTCTGCGTGCCCCCGCCACGTTAGTTCACCGTGAATCCATTCGTCAGCGACCACGTATTCGGGCCGAACACGACGTTCACGGTGTAAGACCCCAAGGTAGCTCCGGCGGGCAGCGTAAAACCCAATGTAACTACTCCTGTAGTCGTATTCCGAGTAAAGGTGGTCGCATTGATGGTTGTAGCACCAGCACGCGTGAGCGAGGCTCCGGTGGGAGCCACGGTGGTTGGAGGTGGGGGCACGGTGTAACCATTGTTCAGGACCACCGTGAGCGTGACGGCGGTGCCCCGCGTGCCGGTGTTTGGGGTGACACTGGTGATGCCCTCCGCCGCCACACTGGTAGTGGTGAACGTTTGATCCAAGCCATAACTGGTGCCGCCCGTGTTGGTTGATTTTACGCGGAAATGATAGGTTGTTCCCACCACGAGATTGGTGAGGGCCAGCAAAATACTGGTATCAGCGTTGCCGGTTACATTCACCGGAGTGGACGATCCCACGGTGCCATAGGCTGTGGTGATGCCGTATTCGAAGGAGCAATTTGACGTCGCTCCGTTGGCATTCACCACTGCATTGAGCGTGGCCGTGGTGCTAGTGATGAGCGTGGCTGCGCTGGTGGTTGCCGTGGGCGGTAGTTGGGTGCCGAGGGCCAGGGTGGTAAATACCAGATCATTGCCATAAGTTGTGCCCAGGGTATTGACGGCTTTCACTCTGAAATGATAGGTGCTGCTGGCCACCAGGCCCGTCAGGGCTGCGCTCACGCTGGTGGCGGCGTTGGTGCTGAGGGGAGATTGCGCTGCCGAAACGGAGTTGCCGTAAGCAGTGGTTAGGCCATAATCGAAACTCACCGTCGTGTTGCTGCCATAGGCAATCACTGTGCCATTCACCGTGGCGGTGGTGACGGCCACACTACCGGCCGCAACCGTGGTGGCGGCCGGAGCCGAGTAGGTCACGGCGCTACCACCATCATATGCGGCTAGACTGGCGCGGGCGATTTTATAGAACCGACGCGTGGCTGCGGTATTTTCCAGAATCTCAGTCGTGCTGGAGTTGGCAGTCGCAGCCTTGGCAGCGGCCAGGGTGGTCCAGCTTGTTAGATCATTGCTCGCGTCCACTTTGTAGGTTCCACCTTCCACGCTGCTCCAGGTCAACGTAATGTCGCCTGTGGCTTGATTCATAGATTTGATGCTCGGCACTTCGGTCAGATTAGGACCGCCCTTAAAGACATTGGTTACGGTCTCACCGACTGTCGTCAACGAGCCTCCAGTAGGCGTTCCGTAGAACCAACGATTGATCATATAAGGAAACTGCGGAGCACCCGCACTCGTGATATTTAAAAAATACGCCCAAGTTCCATTCGGAAATTCCGGCGTGACGCAATACCGAACGTTGTATTCATTAAGATCAAAATCTGTCCCTAGCGCATACTTCGTGGAGCCTGATTTGATCAAGTCGCCCAGATAGGCATTGTCCTCAATGTAGCGGCTGGAAGGATAAGTCGTGCTTACGGCAGGCCCCGCAACTTGCGTGGCCCCATTGCGCAGCGCCCACGCTGGGACCGTGCGTCCGGCAGTGGCAATATTATCAACTCCAGTGGTCGTGCCATCGCGCTTCACAAACCCACCAACCATCCGCCGCACGCCGCTACTCGCATCCAAGGCGTTGCTGTATGCATAAGGTCCGTAGAGCGGCAATCCATCCAACATCCAGCCTAGAATAGGCGAGTGCTTGGCGGGCGAAGCGGGATTCCCTTCTGCGTAAATTTTAGTCGTGTTGTTGAAGGTTACATTGTCGCCTAGCAAATACCTCAACGCATACGGATTGGCATGATTGTGATATTTCCCCGTGTTCTGTTGATGCGAGAAACCCTTATCAAACGTGATCGCCTCGTTGATGAGCGCATCCCGATGCCACTGACCGGTGCCGGGCGAGGTCTCGGTTCCACTGGCATAGGAAAATCCATCCATGGGATCGAACAGCGCCACCCCATCGATAAAGAACCCTACCGCATCCTGCATCACGCCTCCCACATTGAGTCCCGCTGTGCCCGTCTTGGTCGTGGGAATGGTTCCCAGCGTGCTCGTTCGAGGAAATCGGACCGTTAAATTTTGGTTTTTGGGGATGTTCACAAACAACGCCGACTTGGCCGCATTGTCATACCAAGGCCCCATCATGTATGGCCCCAGATCCGGTGTCTTTAAATACACCCAGTTGGCACTGGAATCGATCTGCTGTGGTCCGGCATACGCCGGGGTGGCCTGCGTGGTGGTGTTCGGTCCGCTCGTCCGGGTCCAGGTGGTCTTGCCAACCCCCGCCAGCAGTTCTGCGTCCGTCTCCACGAGCCGGGCATATTTACTGGACCCGGTGGTGAACCAGGAAGTGAGTTGGGGATCAGCGTGAACCAAGGTAGAACTCAACAAGAGGAGAAGGAGGGTGATTTTCATAGAGATTGGGATGGTGAATTACCCCTATGGAACCACACTCACGTAAACCCCGTGTGTTCTCACCACCGGAGATTTGTCAACGCTGTGTAAATTCTGTTTGTCCCAAGTTCTGACGTGTTACATTGCGTCCTTGAACTCTGCCAGTCCAGCCTTGCCGCGC
The DNA here is from genome assembly GCA_031411295.1 of Verrucomicrobiales bacterium. Lineage (GTDB taxonomy): Bacteria > Verrucomicrobiota > Verrucomicrobiia > Verrucomicrobiales > V1-33 > JAGNEJ01. Next base: position 9,405 of record JANOAV010000167.1, read on the forward strand.
ATCCTCATGATCGACGACGATCATGAGTTGACCGAACTTATCCGCGATTACCTTCAGCCGATGGGCTATGAAGTGCGGACTGCGCACACCGGGACCGCAGGTCTGGAAATGGCCACCAGTGAGGAATGGCACGCGATCATTCTAGACGTGATGTTGCCAGGCCTGGACGGCTTCGAGGTGCTAAAAGGCATCCGCAAAGTCAGCAATGCCCCCGTGCTGATGCTCACGGGACGTAGTGATGAAACGGATCGCATCGTCGGTCTCGAAGTGGGTGCCGACGATTATTTACCGAAAACCTTCTCCATGCGCGAACTGTTGGCTCGCCTCCGGGCCGTCACCCGTCGGGCCGCCAATGCCGCTCCTGTGCTGGATGCAGCCATTGCGGAAATGGTCATCGGGCCGCTGCGCATCAAGCCGGAAGCTCGATTGGTGCTGCTGGAGGACAAGCCCGTGAACCTGCGCCCCATTGAATTCGATCTGCTGCTAGCGCTGGCCAAAGGTAAGGGCCGCGTCCGTTCGCGCGACTGGTTACTGGAACATGTGAGGGATCGTGAATACGAAATTTTCGACCGCAGCATCGACATGCACGTCTCTGCGCTGCGGAAGAAACTGGGTGATGATTTGAAGGACCCCCGCTTCATCCGCACCTATCGCAATGCTGGCTACATGCTCATCGACCCCAACCAGGAACCTCCCCGCGCATGAAAATCCGCCTTCCCATCTGGGCTAAAATTACTGCACTTTTCCTGACTAATGTCGTGGTTCTTACGGTCCTGCTAGCATGGATCGCACGACAGCAGTGGGGCATCGCAGCGCTGCCATCGTTCCGCTCAGACAAGCTCGAGCAAGTGGGCGAGGAATTGTTTCGCAAGTTGGAAGCATTGCCAGTGAGTGCTTGGGATCCTTTGCTGGAAGAAGCATCGCGAACACACGGCATTACGTTTTACCTCTATGGGCAGAATGGTGCTCGGTTGGCTGGGCCAGCGGATTTCCTACCCGGCAACGTGCACAGCGAAATCACAGGTGGAGCCAATGGCCGCCGCCGTCCGCCTCCCAAACGCGATACGTTTGCACCCAACGATGGACCTCCCGGCCCCAAACCGGAACCATCTCCAGATGAGGCGACGGAAGCTAGCAGCAACGTCAGCATCAATCCACGTCCTATTCTGAGCGCCACGGATGGCTATTGGTCCTTTACCCGAGGCTCCTTGCAGCACGCCCAAGGAACTCGCAGCGTGGCCTTAATTACCCGCTCCACGTCACCCACGGGCAACGGATTTTACACGAACACTGGCGGTTTTTATTGGCTTTGCGCAGGCATGCTCGGAGTCAGTGTGCTAGTTTGGTTACCCTTCATTCACTCGGCCACGCGCTGCGTTCGCAAGATGCAGGGGGCCGCCAGCAAGCTAGCCCAAGGGGATTTTACAGCTCGAGTGGAAACGAAGCGCAGCGATGAACTCGGAGCCTTGGGCCGCAGCGTCAACCACATGGCCGACCAGATAGGCAGTCTAGTGGACGGGCAGAAGCGCCTGCTAGGCGACATCGCCCACGAACTCAGTTCTCCCATCGCGCGGATGCAAGCCATCCTCGGCATTCTCGAAAGCGCAGAGGCAAACGATGGCACTGACAAGCGAGAGAAATATACCGCGCGCTTGGCGAACGAGTTGCAGCAAATGGGAACGTTGGTGCAGGAACTGCTCTCCTTGTCCAAAGCCAGCCTCCGTCGCAGCATCGAACTCCGCCCCGTGCGCCTGCGCCAACAAATCGAGCGTTGCCTCGAACGCGAGAAACACAATGGCGAGACCATCGATCTCCAAGTCTCCGACGATCTCTCCGTCCTAGGCGATCCCGAACTCCTAGCCCGCGCCATCAGCAATATCCTGCGCAACGCCATCCGGTATGCCGGCCACGCCGGCCCCATCACGATTAAAGCAACGAGCAGCGAGACTGAAACAATCCTAACTATCCAAGATCAAGGCCCCGGAGTCCCGGAAACATCACTCCCCCGCCTCTTCGACGCGTTCTACCGACCCGATACCGCCCGCACCCGTGAAACTGGCGGCCACGGCCTTGGCCTTGCCATCGTCAAAACTTGCATCGAAGCCATCCACGGCACCGTGCATGCCAAAAACCTGCCCCAAGGAGGATTGATGATCGAGGTCGTTCTCTCGGTGGCGTAACGAGGCGCATGCACATGACGCACCGAATCAGCCCTGATGAAATTTCGGGATGATGGTGATTAACGGCTGCAGCAATCCCCAGTCGATAAACATTACGAGGAGAGAATGGAGACCGATGAGGCCACCAGCAAAAGACAAGCGGTGGAGCGAGGCTGTGCCCGAGCCAGTCGTGAGACAAAGCACCCAGATTCTAGAGGATATCCTAGCGATGTTCGATCTGCGCAAGGAGGCAAAGAGGAAGTTGTGCGAACTTGGGAATTCACCCTGTCGGAAGCTCGGACTCTAGCAGGGCGGCTTTCTGTGGGATAAACACTCCTATCGTGCCGCCGGTGGCGCCACGGCGGCGGCTTTCTCTAGCATCTTCCGTAAGTCCTTATCCGCTTCCAGAAACGCAGCGTTGAGCGCCTGATTCTGACTCACATAATCCTGCCGCAGGTATTCTTGAGTGATGGCGTAGCGATTGGCCACCACTTCTAGATCCGCAGGAGTCAGCGCTTTGCGATTAACCAGTCCGTCTTCATTGAGGTCTTCAATGAGATTTCGCTTTTGATCCGGGAGCAGGCTCTGATCCAGCACGGCCTTGTGGAATAGTTGCAACGCCGGGCCGCTGGTTCCCACGTAAGCCAGGGCCACGCGGGCAAGCGACTCTTTGCCCTCTGGAGTTTGCACGCGGGGATCCTCATAGAGACGGGCGGCCAGAGCCACGCTTTGGGGCCCGAGAGTTTGCTCCAAATAGCGTAATGCACCTCGATCCACGCTGCCATCTTGCTGCACTAACTGGGCCTCCGCCGTGCCAACATAAGAGGTGTCGCCAAAGCGTTTTAAGATTCCGAGGTAGAAGTCGCGATCATTTCCCGTGGCTGACTCCAAGCGCATCTTAGCCGCTGCCAAGGCTACAGCGCGATGTTTCCCGGGAGCCATTTCCTCGATCATTTGCGTGAGGAATGCCAGTTCCAGACCGGTTTGACTGGCGCTAAGTGCCTCCACCAGGGCTGCTTCAGAAGCCTCACCACCGATTTGCCGCAGGACATCAAACAAGGCGAAGCGGAGGGAATACGGCATCAACGCGTCGGCCAGTTGCTTGAGATCACGCGGCGGTTTGGTGGCAACTGAATAAAGCACGTCTTGCCCGCTGGCGAGAAATTCGCTGATCGGCGCTGGCGCAGCAGCGTTGGCATCCGTGAGTTGCTCCAGAAGGGCCAGCACAGGCCGTTGACTCCGTGGACGACTGGGATCCACGGTCGTTTTGGCTAACTGCTCCAACAACTGTTGCGGGCTCAGCGCACCCTTGGCAGTTGCCTTGGAATCACCCGTGGCCGCAGGTGCTGCCTGCACCGACTGGCTGCCCCGAGCACGAGCCAAAGCAGCTTTCAGCACAGCCTTGTCGTTTTCCAAAGTGGCCAAGGCCTCATTGGTCTGGCTCGCGCGGTGGGAATCAATTCGATTCGCTATGACACCAGCTAAGCCTAGGCCGGCAGCAAACGCGAGGATGATGGGAAGCGGTTTTTTCATGCTGCCACTTTACGCGGTTTGGCTTTGTGAAGTCAATCAAATGTCGCACCTTCTAATCAACGAAGGTGAACTCGTTCAAATTAAAAATAACTCGGCAGGCATTCGGCAGGCCGTGCTGCTGAGCGAAGAGGGTGAGCTGAGTCCTTTCCTGCGGAGTAGCGCTGCGGCCAGTTGCCAGACGAAATGCTAGTTCGATTTGCTTTCCCGCATCATCCCCAGCTTCGGCTTTCAAGCGTTCGGCAAAGTGGGTGGCTTGCACGAGCATGAAACCATTGTTTAACAGCGACAATGCCTGCGATGGAGAAACGCTTTCGTTCCGTTTCTCCACCCGCATGGAGGGATCTGCGCAATCCAGCACAGTCATGAATGGCTGTGGCTGGGAGCGCACCAGAAAACGAAACACCGCACGTCGCCACGTGGCAGGATCATTCGGGTCTGCCAGATCGTATTGATAGTGTGGAGAGTGCTCGGGACGCTCAACGACGAAGTCTTTCCAGCTAGGGCCGCCGGCTTTTAGATCCAATTTGCCGCTGACAGCCAACACGGAATCACGCACGGCTTCGGCCTCCAGTTTGCGACGGTTCATGCGCCACAGCAGGGAGTTTCCACTGTCGATGGCTTCGGCCTGAGGATTGCTGGTAGAGGAACTCTGGCGATACGCTGCACTGGTGACGATAAGCTTGTGGAGCTTTTTCAATGAGCCTCCGAGGTCGTCGCGAAACGTTACGGCCAGCCAGTCCAAAAGTTCCGGGTGGGTCGGCACTGCGCCCATGCGACCGAAGTCATTGGCGGTGGTGACGAGACCGTTTCCAAAATGATAGAGCCACACGCGATTCACAATGCTGCGGTAGGTGAGAGGGTTGCGTTTGTCGGTGATCCATTGCGCCAGGGCAGCCCGGCGGGCGCCTTCAGGGACGTCGGCAGGGATTATAAAATGGGCGGGCAGTAGATCATCGACTGCGGCTAGCGAGGCGGGCTGCATCTCAGCGCGGGGCATAGTCACTTGACCTCGGGCCAGCAGATGGATTCTGCGTGGCGTGCCGTTGGTGCCTTTGAAATTTCCACCACCACTATGCACCGTTCCTGCATAGACAACTTGCATGGGCGGGAGTTTGGCGAGGTCCTTTCTGGTGGCTTCCAGAGCTTCGGTATTGGCCTTGCGGGCAGCCTTGGTGGGCTCGTCCAGGGCTTTGCCAATGAGTGCATCCCGCTGCTGACGCAACGCTGCCAGCTTCTCCCCACCGCCCGTGGCCGCAGGGTAAATTCCATCTGTCAGGTTCTGGCGCGTCCAGCGGACGGGGGCTTCGATGCTGTCTATGCTGGTGACTTTCGCCCCCATGGCGACGTTTTTTCCCGTGGTGTCAAAAACCTGCAATTCTGACAGCGCAACAATGTAGTCCTTCTGGCGCGGCGCCAGTTTGGTGACGGTCACGCGCATGTAGCGGCCGCTCTTTCCCTTGGCGGGAAAGCTTTGCGGAGCGGTGCCGGGGTTGGGGAAATCCTCCAGATCCTGCGCTGCAATCACCACCGGCTCACCAGTGAAATTTGCGTTCTCGCTGGCTTCAATGCGGAAGCGCACCGGAAAGCCGAAGCCTGCTCCGATGCCGTTAAAATCGTCCCACACCCCAGCCAGCACCACATGATCCAGCGCCATGGTTTGCCCCAAATCTATCTGCACCCACTTGCGAGTTTCCTGGGCCTTTTCGATCTGGCTATGCCAGCCGTATTCCGGCCGCACCCCTTGGGAGGCTGCTTTTTCGGATTCTTTGATTTGCTTTTCCAACACGGCCAATTCAGGACCTGCTGCTTTGGCCAATTGCTCGGCAAAGGCTTTTTCCTTTCCTTCGAACTCACTCGTTCGCGCAGTTAGGGTGCTGCGTTCGGCTCTAAGCTTTGGATCAACGTCGTAACGCTTGTCCGCCCGATCCACTGCGGCAAACACCGCCTGCAGGGAATAGTAATCTTCCTGCGTGATGGGATCGAACTTGTGATCATGGCATTGGGCGCATTGCACGGTCACGCTGGTAAATGAACCCATGGCATTGGCCACCATGTCATCCCGATCCAGATGGCGGGCGATCTTACCGTCGATTTTCTCCTCCGGCACCTCCGCATGGCCAATCAAATCCCACGGACCTGCGGAAATGAAGCCCAATGCCTCGATGCCATCTTGAGTATCAGGAAACAACACATCGCCCGCCAACTGTTCCTGCACGAAGCGGGCGTAGGGCTTGTCCTCATTGAACGCCCGAATTACATAATCCCGGTAGGGCCACGCATTGGGGCGGGGCTGGTCCTTGTCATAGCCATGCGTTTCTCCAAAATGCACCACATCCAGCCAGTGGCGTGCCCAACGCTCACCATAGCGAGGACTGGCTAGGAGTTTATCTACCAAGGCCTCATAGGCCATATAGGGCCCATGGGACTTATAGGTCCTATTTGATTCTTTCACGAAAGCCTCCACCTCATCGGGCGATGGCGGCAGGCCGGTGAGATCAAAGCAAACCCGCCGGATCAGCGTGCGGGCATCTGCTGCCGTAGCCATGGTTAGGCCGTTTTCCTTGAGCTTCGCTGAAATGAAGCCGTCGATGGGATTGTCGTGTCCGGCAGGAACCGCTGGTTTGGCAATCGGCTTCAATGACCACCAGTCTTTCTTGTCGACCAGTTTGACGCTCGCTTCATCCGGCCAGACAGCGCCATCATCGATCCACCTGCGCAACATTCCGATCTGCTCCGGCTTGAGCGGCGGATCCTTTGGCGGCATTTGCATTTCCTCATCCAAGCCAGCCACGAAATGAATCAGCGGACTCTGCGCGCTTTTTCGGGGAACGATGTTCGGCGCATGATTCTCGCCCTTTGTCAGAGCGATTGATTTCACATCCAGCCGATATTCACCCTTCTGCTTTTCCGGGCCGTGACATTTCACGCAAGCATCAGCAAGGATCGGCTGAACATCCCTGACAAAATCCACTGGCTTGCCCGCTGCGGGCGGGAGCGAGGAAACGTCAACAGCAGCAGCGCAGGCGACTGTTGTGATGATAGTTAGGATGGAAGGGACACGAATCATTTGTATGTAGCTTAGGACTTCCAGGGGGCTAAGACAATTCCCATCATCGTGTGAAACAAGCCGCACAGCCCTCAATATTTCGGGAAGATGGCCGGACTGGGGTAGCGCTCGTCCAGGTTGGCGGAGCCATCGTTGAGGTATTCCTCCCGCGGGACTGTGACTTGGGGCCAGTTGTCAGGGCGGACACGCACCGTTCGGCCGGGGCGGATGCCTTCGATGACGAGGTCGGTTTCAAATCGGACCTGAATGCCGCTGCTGCCAAGAGGGGTTGGGTCGGGCAGTTTGATGATATCTAGGATGGAGCCGCGTGAGGCCATGTGGGCGGGGCCGTAGCCGCCGTGGGTATGCTTCAAGGTTTCTGCGACGGCGTTCATCATGGCTGGACTGTCTTTTTTGAAATCGGCATAGAGCGAGGCGTCCATGCCGCCAAACAAAGTTGCGGTCACGGTGGCACGGCCAAATTTGCCATACTCAACGGTATCGATCCAAGCGGGCATCCAGCGGCTGCGGATGAAGGCCTTGTGGGTCTCGGTTTGGTTCAGCGCAGCGCGTTGCATGGCTGCATCATCCAGCCAGATGTCGGAGATGTGAAAGCGCGTGAAGACGCCATCTGGTGTGGGTTTCCAGGTGAGGCCGAGCAGGACGGGTTGGCCGTCGAGGGATTTCTTCCCGTCAGCAGGCCACGCGCCTTCGGTGATGAGTTCGTCGATGCTGAGGCATTCACGACCGCGCCAGATGCGGGTGGCGGCATCGAAGGTCAACTTTTCCTCGGCGGCCTTTCCGTCTCCACCTTGCTTTGGTTCTACGGTGGCGATGATCATTCCCTGGCGATTCTTGAGGTCCACTTCTTTGAGTTTCCAGACCAATCCTTCCCGCTGGCAATGGCTGGGCTCGTCTTCAAGGAGGAGAACGTGGTTCTCGGCGGGGGCGATGCCGGCACCACGATTATGGTTCGCGTCCAGCTTCTTGTTATCCACTGGCAAGACTGGCACGGCGGAGATTTTTGGGTCGGGCGGAAGAAAGGCCCGGACGTGCAACACAGTGCCAAGCGGAATGTCCCGGAGATCCGCCGGTGCGTTGTGATAACGCACGATGCCATAAGGCAGCAGGGCGAATGGATGCGGGTCGTTGCGGAAAAACATGCCGGAGGCCTGCACGCGTATGCTGCCACGGCGGTTCGCGTGGTCCACGAAGATGAGTTCACCCCGGTAGGAGAGTGCTTTTTCCAACGGAGGGAATTTGCCCACTTCAGGTCGGAAGACTTCTTCCTCGGCACGTGTCGAGCACAAACCAAGCACGAAGAACAAAGAACCAAGAACAAGGAACTTTTTCATAGTGTGATCACCTTGTTGCTGTCGCCAAACTTATCCGTCTCCACGCCCATGCGCTGGGCCATGAGGAGCAGTAGATTGCTCATGTGGGCGTCCGAGTTCGCAGGGCGGCTGCAGAGTTGATAGTGCTCGGTGGTGAGCGCTCCGTCCGCGCCAACTGCGTAGCCTTTGAATCCTTCGGCCGATTTGTTGAGATCGAGATGGCTGCCGTGCTTTAGGCCAAGGTCTGAGCCGCCAGCAAGCACCAGGGGGAGATTGGCATTGCCATGGCTGTGGCCGTAGGACATTCCGCTGCCGAAGAGTGCCATCGTGGAGCCCAGGAGCGGTTGGCCACCGAGGTCCTTGGTCTCAGCGAGCCGTGTTAGGAAATAGCTGAACTGATCAATGGCAAAGGCATCGTAATTGGTGAGTTTCTCCATGTAACCGGCATCGCCTCCGTGGTGGCTGAGTTGGTGACGCGACTCGGTAATCCCGATTTCAGGGATGGCGATGGCATCTCCCTCGCCCCCCAAGCTGAAGGTGGCCACGCGGGTCACGTCCGTCTGGAAGGCAAGCACCATGAGGTCATAGACGCTGCGGAAATAGTCGCCTGCCTTAGTGGCGGCTATGTCGCGGCTGGTGAGATTGCGATCAGCGTCGGAGATGGCGGGCAGCGGGGTGTCCAGCCATGTGTCGGCCCGGCGCGTGCGGATCTCCGCCTCTCGGACGGAGGTGAGGTATTGTTCGAGGCGGCCTTTGTCCTCCGCTCCCATATTTTTTTCAAGCTGACGCACTTCTGCCAGATTGGCATCCAGCACACTGCCTTTACGCCGCAAGGCCCGTCGTTGGGCTGTTTTCCCACCCTTTGGTTCTTCGAACAATGAGGCGAAGATCTCGCTGCACCGACGCATTGCGGGGAGCCTCACGCCATCTGCAGTCCATGCCAGGGAATCCTGGGTGATGGCGACTTCCATCGATGGGTAACGCGTGTGCTGTGCCGTGATTTCGGCCATCTTCTGGTCCACGGAGATGGTGTTGCGATCAGATGGGCCGAGTTTCCCGCCAGTGAGCCAGACATTGATGCAGTTGTGATGATGGCTGAGCGCTCCTGGATGGTGCAGTCCACTGATCGGGGTGATGACTTCACGGTGTTTCTCCAGCGGCTTCAAGGAGCGGGAGAACTGGTAATCTTTGCCATCCTTCGTGATCTGATAGTTCAACGAATGAACACCATTAGCCAGGTAGATGAAGGCGCTACGTTTTGGCGCGGCGGTGGCGTTTTCTGCTGCGCGGAGCGGGATCATGCATTCAAGCATGGGTAATGAGATGAAGCTGCCAAGGGCACGGAGGGCGTGGCGACGATTGATGAGCCAGGATTGGGATAAATAGTTCATGGTTCTTGGTTCCTTGTTCTTTGTTAGAAACGGTTCAGCGGGGATTAGTAAGGAGATAGCGGATGAATCCGCCGACTTTGGCGTGGGTGAGTGCGGCTTGTTTGTAGATGGAATCAAACTCCACTTGGGTGATGTAGGCTTGATCCAGCGCTACGTAGAGCTGGCTCTGAACCTCCGAGCATGAACGCTGGGAGTAGCGCAGAAACTTGACAAACTCAGCGTTGCTCCCACCATCGAATCCTTCTGCGATATTGTGCATGACCGAGCTTGCCGCTCGAGTGATCTGATCCCGCAGTCCGAAGTCCTTCGCAAACGCTCCGCGCATGGCCACAGCATAGACTTGCCGCGTCAGCTCCCGAGCCAACTGCCAGCCTTCAATATCTTCAAAGCGTGTTATTTTCATGTTCTTAGTTCTTAGTTCGTGGTTATTGGTTGGCTTGCTGCTGGATAACGAAGAACCAACAACAAAGAACCAAGAACTTTCTCTCACCGTTTTCTCATAAGTCCAGACAGAGCCACAGCGCGGACGATGTCCTTGATTCGATATTGATTCTTCTTCGCTTCTGCTTGGATGACTTTGAGATCGTCCTGATCATCAAAAGCGAGGGCGCGGCGGAGACCGTAAGTGCAGAGGTGTTCGATGAAGGCTCGGGCGAGCTTATCGCTATCTTCCAGCAGCAGTCGTTTGAAATCACTGGCGTCCTTGAAAGCTCGGCCGTCGGGCATTTCACCAGCGGGATTGACCAACGGGTCCTCACCGACACCCGCTGGGACTTTCTCCCGCGTGCGCCATTGGCCGATGGCATCGTAGTTGTCCCACGCGAGGCCGAGCGGGTCGATCTTCGCGTGGCAGGCTGCACAGTTTGCGTTGTTGCGGTGCGCCTCCAGCTTGTCGCGAAGAGTTGCCTTGGGGCTTTTCGGTGGGTTAGGCTCAATGGCGGGCACGTTCGCTGGCGGCGGAGGCGGTGTCTTGCCTAGCACCACCTGGCTGAGCCAAACGCCACGATGCACCGGGCGGTGGCGCGTGCCATCCGAGGTCAGCCCGAGCACTGCGCCCATAGTTAGCAAGCCGCCACGATGATCTTCGGGCTTCAGCAATACCCGCTGGAAACTGCTCGCTTTCGGCTCCGGAAGTCCGTAGAAATCGCAGAGCCGACCATTGGCCATGGTCCAGTCGGACTCGATGAAGCTGTCGATGGAGAGGTTATTGACGAACATTTCCCGGAAAAACTCTACTGGCTCAGAGCGCATGCTAGTCTCCAACCACGCGTCGTAAGCAGGGTAGAGTTTCTTGTCAGGAGGGAACATGCCCACACGGTGCAGTTGCAGCCACTGCCGCGCAAAATCTTCAATGAAGCGGCTGCTCCGGCTGTCCGTCAGCATCCGATCCACTTCCTGCTTCAGGCCCTCACCATTGAGCGTGCCGCCTTTGGCCGCCGTGGAAAGTCCATCGTCAGGCATCGAACTCCAGAGGAAATACGACAGCCGGGAAGCTAGTTCCCAGTCCGTGAGACGTTCGCGAGCCACTGGATCTCCCTCGACGAGGTAAATGAAGTTTCTGGAGGTAAGCACGCCCTGAATCGCCACCCGATACGCATCGGCCAGCTTCTCGCCCGCATCGCGCTCGGTGCGGTAGGATCGCAGATACTCCGCTAGTTCCTCCTGCTTCACTGGCCGACGCCAGGCGCGCTCGGCAAAGCGTTGCAGATGCTCAGCGACCACCTCAGGCGTCGCATCATCCGCAGGCACCACGCCCTTGCGTCGCGCCTTTTCCGACTCCGTTTCCAGCGGCCCTTCCCATTCAATCGAATCGAGCAGCACCGTGGAAAAAAGACCGTTCCCCTTGTCGTCGAACATCTGGGGTGCGTTCGGACTCAGGAGCAGGGTGTCGCTGCTGTGCGTGAAAATATAACTGTCCCCGCCGAGCGCATTACGGAAGGCCGCGCCCTGTCTGCGGTCCACTACATCCGTGGCCACCACACAGAAATCCAGCGATACAGGCATCTCAAGAAACACCTCGAACTCATACACCTGCGGACTGTCCTCCGGGGCCGTTAGGTCAAACTCGATCAACCCTTCCACCGTTTCCTCACCAGTCCGCTTGCCGATGCTGAGGTGGGCTGGTTGGCCGCCAAGCGGGCGGATCCCACTCGCCTGGATGCGCACTTTATAGAGCCCGCTGTGCTCCGGACCAGACTTGCCGAACCAGTTAGGCGACAGCGCGTTTTGCACCTGACCGGGAAAGAGCAGGTAACGCAGCGGCCGTTTGATACTGAAGCGATCCAGTGCCGCCTGCTGCTCCTTTCCGCCGTTGTAACGCAGTTCCGCAGCGGTCTTGCGGACTTTGCGCGCCTCGCCCGATGCCACCGGAAGGGCGCGGTCCAGCACCAGTTCCGCAGCCCGGTAGTAGCGATCCACATGCGAAGGCGAAAGCGAAAGCTCCGACCCGATGCGCTCAAACCCATGCCACAAAGTGTCTTCGTTCAGTTCCCCTGGCTTGGCAGGATCATAACGCACGCCGAGGAGATCATAGACCGTATTTTGATATTCCTTCCGACTCAGCCGATAATGCGTCACAGGCGGACGGACCGCCATTCGTGCGGCCCGTCCCTCTTTGATCAGCGAATCAAGGTTTGTGACAAACGCCGCGATCTCCTCCTGCGTCGGCTTCTTCTCCTTCTTCGGAGGCATCTCGCCACTGTTGACCTTTTCGATGGATTCCGCCCATTGATGGCTGTCCGTGCCTAACTTAAAATCGCGCGAGAGTTGGTCCAGGCGCAAGTCGCCCTTCTCCTTGTCCGGTCCGTGGCAGCGGACGCAATGGTTCTCCAGGAAGGCTTCAAATGGTTCCGCTCCGTTGACGGCAGTAACCACGGCAAGGCTGGCAGTGAAGAGCAGGCAGTAACGGGAAATGGAAAGGAGCCCGGAGGACATGATCGCAGCGCCCACCGATAAGAGTTGGCCGGAAGGGAGGTGGGCACGCGATTTTAGATTCATCATGAGTAAAAGAGTTCGAGCCGCACCTTAACGGACCGCTGCCCTGTCACAATCCCGACTTCGCGTGGTTCAGCGGGCGATTCCGCAGATAGGGGACTGGGCGGGAGGGGAAAGCCTTCTATGCTGACAACATGAATTCCAAACTGTCATTGGCGATCGGTGCAATTTTATTTCTAGCAGGACTGCCGGTCCAGAGTAGGGCAGAGACTGTAAAGGACCGTGAGGGTGCGGTGCGCGGAGACAAGGCGGCCATCGAGAAGGATGCCCGGTGGATCTATAACGATGTGGATCAAGGATTCGCAGAAGCAAAGCGCTCGGGGCGTCCGTTGTTGGTGGTGCTACGTTGCGTGCCGTGTTTATCCTGTGCTGGCATAGATGCTTCGGTGTTAGCCGAACCCAACCTAAGTCCCTGGTTGGATAAATTTGTCTGTGTGCGGATCATCAATGCCAATGCCTTGGATTTGCAGCGTTTTCAGTTCGATTATGACCTCTCTTTCTCCACCCTCTTCTTCAATGGTGATGGGACGATTTATGGCCGATACGGCTCGTGGACGCATCAGAAGGATCCACTGGAAAAGAGCACTGCGGGCTTCTTGGAAGCGCTCAAAGGCGCGTTGAAATTACACGAAGGCTATCCCAAAAACCGCGCGAGTCTGGCGGGCAAACAAGGCGGGGCCACACCTTTCAAAACACCATTGGAAATCCCCTCGCTCACGGGCAAATATTTCCGGGACTTGGATTGGCAGGGAAAAGTCGTTCAGAGTTGTGTCCATTGCCATCAGATAGGTGACGCCTTCCGCGAATCCTTCCGGCGTCAGCGTGAGCCGATTCCGGATCAGTGGATCTACCCTCAGCCAAGCCCGGAGACGCTGGGATTAAGTCTGGCGGCAGATCAGGCTGCTATGGTTAGTGAGGTAATGCCGGATTCCATCGCGACCCGGTCCGGACTAAAGGTGGGGGATCGGATCCTGAGTTTCGGAGGACAACCATTGCTTTCGCCTGCGGATTTCCGTTGGGTCCTGCATCGAGCCGAGCACGAGGCAGCATTACCATTGAGCGTGGAACGGGCAGGGAAGGAGATTCCCCTAACGGTAAATTTACCGGCGGGGTGGCGCCATTTGACTGACATCTCGAAAAGGGTTGGCACCTGGCAAATGCGCGGCATGGCCACGGGCGGATTGGTTCTGGAGGACTTGGCCGCACCGGAACGGGAGCCGCGCAAACTGGATCCGTCGAAATTGGCATTGTTCGTGAAATTTGTCGGACAATACAATCAACATGCTGCAGCCAAAAATGCCGGTTTTCAGAAAGAGGATATCATCATCGCCTTGGACGGAAAGTCCGATCGACTAACAGAGGGTCAACTTATGGGTCAACTGCTGCAAACCAAAATGCCTGGCGAAAAGATCTCCGCCACGGTTTTGCGCGGTAAGGCCACGCTGGAACTCATGTTGCCCATGCAATGATGCAGTTCGCGTAGTATGCTAGGGCGATGATCCGATACACCACAGATGCTGGTAGGATCGAATGAACAATTGTCCATCGGAAACAGCGATCGATCCGATGACCTTCTCTCCCAGGGGATTGGTCGCTAGCAACTCAAACTTTGGGGCCGCCCGGAAGATGAACCCATCCCCGCCTTGGTTGACGGCATACAGTCGATCCCCGGATCTCACGAGCGATGACCAATTCTGCCCGGTGGTTCCGTTTCCTTTGAGTCGCTCTTCCCAGACGATTTTACCATCCGCCAGCGAGCGACACTCTGCGACCCCGGGATCTGTTAGAATATAGCTGTATCCTTCGAAGATGACGGGAGAGCCAATGCGTTGCCTAGTCTTCTCGGCTTGCCAGAGTCGGGATGCGGTGCTGTCACCAGTGCCACCCATTTTTACGGCCAGGGACGTTCCGCCATAACCACTCATGCCCAGAACCATATCGTCTGCGATCACGGGAGAGGTGTAAACCAATGCGGTGAGCCCCGCACAACGCCATAGCTCCTTGCCCGTGTTAAGATCATGGGCCGCAATGCGTTCCGGCCAGGTCATGATGAGTTCCTCGTGCTTGCCAAGCCGACAGAGCACCGGATCACTCCAAGAGCCAATCCATTGGGGCTTTCCTCCACCTGTTGGTGGTTCGCCCGAGGGCCCCGCTGCATCGTATTTCCAGAGCGTTTCACCATTGCTTTTTTGAAGACAATAGAGCGCAGCCTGCGGGCCCGGACCGAAGTTGAGGAAAATCTTTTCCCCGGCCAACACGGGCGACGCTCCGCCTCCCCAGATGTGGCGCTGTTCGCCCAGATCTCGATGCCATCGCAGCTTCCCGGCAAAGTCCACCGCATCCACACCCGCGGAACCAAAACAAGCGATCACCAATTCGCCATCCGTCACGGGTGAGCTTCCGCAGTAGGGATTCGTCTCGTGAGTCAGTTCAGGTTTGCTGCAACTGACGGTGTGCCGCCAAAGTTCCCGACCATCCTTTCGATCGAAGCAAAGCAAATGCCGCTTGGTTCCTTTATCCGTGGCCTGCGTTAGGAAAACGCGGTCCCGCCAAATGATGGGCGTGGAGTTTCCACCCTCCGGCAGCGGGGTTTTCCAGACCACATGCTCCGTGGCCGACCACTTCATGGGCAGGTCAGTCTCCGTCGTGACCCCATTGGCCCTAGGCCCCCGCCAAGCGGGCCAGTTGTCCGCATGGGAGATAGCACAGAGACTGACTAGCAGGAAAATAATTGACTTTTTCATGGGGGCGGTGGTTTGAATTATATGAATGCCGCACGCGTTCAGCTAGCTCCCAGGCCGGTGAGCGTTCCGGTGCTGGAACCGAAGGCATCGGTTTCCACGCCCAGTTGCTGAAGCATGGAAACATAGAGATTGCACAGCGGGGTGTTCTTGTCGGCGTTGAAAGCGGTGTGCTGTCCGAGTTTGAATCCGCCTCCTGCCAACAGGATCGGGAGATTCCGCGTATCGTGGGAGTTTGCGTTGCCGAGGTTGCTACCGAACATGACCATGGTGTCGTCCAAGAGCGGGGCGCCCGCTTCGCGCTTGGCTTTGAGTTTACCTAGCAGGTTGTTGAAGACTCGGAATTGCTCGGTTTCGATGAGGCGGAGTTGGGCGATTTTTTCCGGCTCCTGGCCGTGGTGGGAGAGGTTGTGATGATCAATGGTCACTCCCTTGACGGGCGGCACGGCATTGGCTCCCTGCAGGAAAATGGTGATCAGCCGCGTCGAGTCCGTTTGCAGTGCCAGGGGAATGAGATCGAACAAGAGTTGCATGCGACCAATGAGATCGTTGCCTTCGGTGATATCGCGCGGGGCTTTGGCGTCTATTTTGGGCTTGGGTTGCTGCACCCAGGCTTCGGACTTCACCAGCTTCTGTTCCAGTTCGCGAACGGAGGTGAAATACTCGTCCAGCTTATCTTTATCCGCCGCACAGGCTCGATTGATAAAGGCCCGGGCCTCCTCCTGCACCGTATCCATGATGCTCTGGCCTTCGGTTAGTTGCTGGACCTGCTGCTTCACTTCGGCAGCGGTGCCCTCAAGGAAAAGTTTGGCAAAGACATGCGAAGGGCGACTCTCGGCGGGGATCATGACCCCGCCGCGATTGTAAGATAAGCTGGGCGATCCGGTGCCCAGCACCAGTGAAGGATAGCGGGTCTGCAGCCCGATCTTTTCTGCCGCCAACTGGTCCAGTGAAACTGTGTTCTTGAAGCCCCCAAGGCCGGGAAACTTGGCGGACGTCAGCCATGTCATTTCCGAAGTGTGTCCATTCGCTCCATTCTGATCAGGATGGGACAGCCCGGAAAAGAGCGTGAAATCCCGGCGATGCTCACCCAGCATTTCCAGATAGGGCGTCAGGGCATAATCCACGCCCGTTTCACCTGGGAAAAGAAACGGAGCATGGATACCTAACGAGGTGCAGATGCAGACCATCTTCTTGCCGGAGGGCGCATCAGCCGCCGCACTGGCTTTCGGCAGAAAGGCGTCCAACAACGGCAGGGCAAGTGTCACGCCTGCGCCACGAAGGAAGCGACGACGTGGCATGTTAGTTTGGAAGTGGGCATTCATGACTGGATTGCTGGTTAGGATTGCTGGGCTATTTTTTCTGAAAAACGTCACTCTGAACGATTTCGTGGATGAGGGTGCGCAGGCCGCCGCCGCTGGCTTTGCGGTGGGTAAGGATGGTCTCGACAGTGGCCCGGTCGGAAAACTGCAAGCCCGCTCCGGTGGCATAGACCAGCAGGTTGCGCGTGAGTTGACGCACCACTTGATCTTCGCGTGCTAACAGCAGTGGCCTGAAGTCATCGATGCCGGTGAATTTCTGTCCGTCTGGCATTTCGCCTGTGGCATCCACCGGTTTACCGAGCCGATATTCCCAGATGTTGCGGCCGTGAAATTTCACTTGGGCAGCGTCACCTTTCTCGCTCCGATAGCGGTCTCTCCAGCCACCGATAGCATCGAAATTCTCCAAGGCAAAGCCGGGCGGATCCATGCGGGTGTGGCAAGTGGCGCAGGCGGGCAGCGCTCGGTGTTTGGCGAGTTGTTCCCGAATCGTCGTCGCGCCACGAGTGTCCGGCTCGAAGCGTGGCACATCCGCCGGGGGCGGTGGCAGCGGCTCTCCCAGCAATTTCTTGGCGACCCAGGCGCCCCGAATCACGGGGGACGTGGAGGTTCCATTGGCGGTCACTTTGAGAATACTAGCCTGGGTGAGCAGCCCTCCCCGATGGCTGTCCGCTGGCACGGCCACGCGCCGGAAGTCCTCTCCATTGATTCCAGTGATGCCATAGTGTTGGGCTAGAAGTCGGTTGAGCATGATGAAATCCGACTGGATCAGATTTCGCAAGGGAAGGTCATCCCGCAGCATCAACGTGAAGAACGAACGGGTCTCCGTGAGCATGGCCGCCTTGAGCATGTCATCAAACTCCGGATACAGTTTCCGATCCGGTTGCGTGAAATCGATCTGCCGCAAATCAAGCCACTGGCCGGTGAAATTTTCCAAAAAAGCATCGGCCCGCGGTGAGTTTAGCAGTCGCTCCACTTGGCTCCGCAGGACGTCCGGCTGATGCAGTGTGCCCATTTTCGCCAGTCCGCTGAGTTCCTCATCCGGGCACGTGCTCCAGAGGAAATAGGAGAGTCGAGAGGCGAGCGCCCAATCATCGAGTTTGCCTAACGGATCTGGTCGTTCTTCAAAAAACAAGAAGCCTGGGCTCGTGAGCACTGCGCGGAACGCGACCCGCATGGCGTCCTCGAACGACTTGCCGGCCGCGAGTCCGGCTCGGGCAAGTTTCACATAGCGGCTGATTTCCTCCGGCGTGACTGGGCGGCGGAACGCCCGTGGGAGGAAGGATTCCAATACTTGCTGTGCAGCCGCAGGCGGGTCCGTGACGTCCAGCGTGAAGGCGGGCCCGCGTCCGTCCGGCTTAGCGGTGCCAACGGGTTTGATCTTTAGGTCGCCAAACAATTGGGCGACTCCAGGAGGCGGCCACGATTTCAGTAACGGCCCCTCCACTTCCACCCATTCGACAGCGATGCCCCGGCCCGGATAACTTCCCGCATCGTGACCGTAGAGTGCCAGGCCCGTTTCATTGTAGTTGGTATCGAAGGGTTTTATTTCCAGCAACTCTCCCTGTTCGATGCTGGCCGTGACTTCCACCTCACGTCTCCCGTCGGCCGGTAAATCAAAGTAACCTAACAGGCGCTTCGTTTTGAAATTCGTCGCATACAGCTTGATCCACGTGGGCCGGCCTGCGGCCTGATACGACCAACACGAGACTCGGAGGCGATACTGGCCTCGCGTTTTAAAAACGAACTGCCGCATCGTGCTGGGCGAGTTATCGTCAAAGATCACCACGGCGTCTGGTAAAATCTTGAAGGTCTTTGGCTTATCGGCGGGCTTCTTTTGGTCATCCGTGACGCTTTCCTCGTCCTGATAGCGAAATTTACGATGCACCGCCTCCGGCTGCTTCCGCAGATCCAGAGCCGCCGTTATGGCCGCATCCGCTGCGCCCAGGAACTGCTCCATATGCAGTGACGAGAGCCGCAAGCCTTCCGCCACATTGTCGAAACCGTGGGCTGCTGCGTCCTCTGGCAGAAAGTATTGCAGCGGCAAATCTATTGCTAGTAAGTCGTGCAGGGTATTTTCATACTCCACGCGATTCAGCCGTCGCAGCACCACGCGCCCCTCCTGTCGTTGCTTTGCCAGATTCGCTGCGTGGAGTTCCGCCCCCAGAGCTTTGACGAAGGCTCCGCGGGCCGCTGGATCCGGTTGGTCTGGCTCCTTCGGCGGTGGCATCTCATTGCTTTCCACCCGATCAAATACAGGGACCCATCGCTCGAACGTCGGTCGATCCTCCGGAGTCCATTTAAGAGCCGACAAATCGAGCCCGCCTTTTTTGGTTTCGGCATCATGGCAGGAAACGCAGTTCTGCTGGAGAAAGGCAGCGTGATCAGCAGCCCGAACGTCAGTCGCGTGGGGCAACCAAGCCATGCAGAGGATGGCGAAAAGAGGAAATGGAAGGTTCGGGTGCAACACCACCAGTGGATAGAAGGCCGGGAATTGCGTCAAGTCTGGAATCCCCCCTGTTGGCGTTGCGGGAGTTACGTGCTGGGCGCACGATGGTAGCCAGGAGGCATGCGACAAGCATTGACAGCGCTGGGCATTTCTGGTTTGCTCACTGAGCCCTGCGGGCTTCCCCCCTATCCTATGAAACATACACCTAATGTCATCCTTAGTCTGGCCTTGGCCATGGCTGGTTCCTTAGTCAACGTTTCAGCGGAGATCTCGCGTGATGAGATTCCCGGGTTCGAGGAAACGCCTCCAAAATTCTTCGGTCTCGGTTCGCTCAAAATTCCCAAAGCCGCATTACCCCTGCTACCGGAAGGTTCCCGCAATGTTGGGTTGGGCGGCGGTTGTGTGCTCGGAAGTAACGTGCGCATGGATGGCTGGTGGGAATCCAAGGGGAAGGAAACGGGTTTCGATACTGGTGCGGACAGCACGAATATGATGTTTCTAAGGGCGTTCGAGATAACTCATTTCATGATCGAAATGGCCCCGGTGGCGACATCCGATGAGCCTCCGCATTTGGCGGAATTTGAAGTTTCACTAGGCATGGAAGGACATACCGCGGAACGCTTAGAATTTTCGCCCAAAGCTATTTGGAGCTCCAATCCATCTGCGGCCTTTCCCGCTTCTAACGCTGTGGATTGTTTACCTGGAACAGGATGGCGCCCCGAAGATCCAACGAAAGGAGCCTTCGCCATCTTCGTGCTCACGAAACCGATTCAACATGAAATTAGCCGTTTCAAAACCGCTGCTAACTCTCACTACGTGCTGCATGTGAAATTCACAGGCCAAGGCGAGAAACCTATCAGCGGCCACTACCGGGCCACTGCGATTTATTCCCAGCAAGCCGCCGCAGCAGCACAGAGCCCCGGTTACAATGACTATTTTCCTCCTCCGGCGGTGCCGATAGCCGGGGCCACGGAAGCGTATTTTCAGCAGACCAAACGAACGCATGTTCATCGTTTTGTGGAAATAAGGCCAGACGAGACCGGTCGTTTCCGGCAAGTTGATCATGCACTGGCTGCGGCCACCCAGGCTGGTGTAACCAGTTTGCATTTCGTTCCCCGTAGTCTGCAGGGGGAGAACGTGAACCGGGATACCCAGAAGCCTTATCCGCCGGTCGCTGCGCTAATTGACGAGATCCAACGACTCCAAGCGATGGGCCACACTACGGCGGAGGAAAATTTCCAACGGGTGCTGCAGATAGCTGGTTTGTTTCAGCGCATCAACTTTGCCGACGTTTTCAAACAACGCGACATGCGCCAGATGTTGGAAAGGCAATCACGAGCAGACAATCCATCGGCTGAAGCGCTGCGGACCATGTTGGCAGAGATTTATCGCATTCACCCCGCCCCATTACTGTGGTTGGAATTATGCGAACAGTGGCGCGTCTGGGACGAAACCCATCTTGCCGCCGGTCAGCAAATTAGCGAGTCGGAACTGGCGAGATTCCGCTTCGGACCAGCCAGCAGCAAGGGATTACGCGTGGCGATGGAGCTTTCGCCCACGGCACCCGATTACCGCAATGGGACCTCCGTGGAGCGCACGTTTGTTTTCCATAACAGCGGCTCAGCCACCATTGAGGTGCGAGTGCCCTGTGAGGAACGGGAGTTCAGCGGTTTTCTCTGGAACAGACTAGTGCAGCTGGCTCCAGGTCAAATCTGCCGCATGCCGACCACTCCCTTGGTTATCAGTGAAGCCATCCATGGGCCGCAACTCAAACAAGCTGCGGCATCTGAGGCGCTAGAAACAAAGTTACCGATCACCCGTTCTTGGTCCGTCACAGCAGACGGACTCTGGTTTGCCAATAAAGTAGAGCACGCCCTGGAGCTAACCACCGCAGCAACCGAGTATCAGGTAAGCTTTGCTGATCCTGCCAAGGTGCCGCTCGCGTCTGCGAATGCACCAGGAACGTATTTGCTGGCTCCCGGGATAAATCTCATCACCTCTCGACTCGCTTCCGCTGAAGGGACTATCGCCAACGAAGGTAGGATCGAATGGTTTACGAACGATCCTAAATCTGGAGGAAAACAATCCGGATTGCGAACTGCCACGGTGGGCTTGGCGGCTGGGGTCAATAGCTATGAAATAATCTGGCCAACAGGTGGAGCGCAGCTCTGGATCAAAGAGGCAGCGGGCGTGCGGCGGTTGGATTTCTCCACCGGAAAACTTCAGGAGCAGCATTGGAATTGGCAGGAGCAAGCACTAGTCATCGCCCCGGCCAACATCAAAGCGCGGTTAACACCACCTGAGGCCACTCCGAATTAAGCTCATAAACCTCGCATGAACCATTAGGCCAACCAGCCGAGAAGGCGTGAGCACTAAGTCTTGTGAAATGGTTTCCGAGCGCGTAACACAGAGGCACATGAATCGGATGCTTATTTCACTAACTAAATGGTGCTCGCTGGCTTTGCTCTTTTGCGGAACCACGTTAAGCGCAGCAAACGCCGCAGCCCCTAAAACCAATGTTGTCTTCTTTCTGGTGGACGATCTGGGGCAGCGGGATCTGGGCTGCTATGGGAGCACATTTTACGAGACTCCTAACATTGATCGATTGGCCAAGGAGGGCGCTAGATTCACCAGTGCCTATGCGGCCTGTCCGGTATGCTCTCCGACGCGCGCCAGCCTGATGACAGGCCAGTGGCCGCAGCGCACAGGGATCACGGACTATATCGGGGCTCCCATCAATCCCCAGGACTGGAAGCGCAATACGCCTTCCCTGCCAGCGACCTATGCCGACCGGCTCTCGCTGGATGCGCCCACCTTGGCCAAGGCCATGAAGCGTGCGGGCTATGCCACCTTCTTTGCCGGGAAATGGCATCTGGGCCCGGAGGGTTGGTGGCCGGAGAATCAAGGTTTCGATATCAACATGGGAGGGGTGGATCGGGGCGGACCCTACGGCGGCAAGAAATATTTTTCGCCCTACGACAATCCACGCCTGAGCGACGGGCCGGAGGGCGAACACCTGCCGGACCGATTGGCCACGGAGACCGCGAAATTTATCGAAGCCAACAAAGACCAGCCGTTCTTCGCTTACTTCTCATTTTATTCCGTCCACACGCCGTTGATGGCGCGCGAGGATTTGCTCAAGAAGTATCAGGCCAAGCGCACTCAGCTGGGGCTCAAGGAAAAGTGGGGTCGCGAAGAACCACGTGATGTCAGATTAGTGCAGGAACACGCGGTCTATGCCGCCATGGTGGAAGCCATGGATCAGGCGGTGGGGAAGGTGCTGAAGAAACTGGATGACCTTGGTCTGCGCGAGAACACGCTGGTCATTTTCACCAGTGATAATGGCGGCCTCTCGACCAGTGAAGGCTGGCCCACCTCGAATCTGCCGCTCCGCGGTGGCAAGGGATGGATGTATGAAGGAGGGATCCGCGAGCCACTGGTGGTTCGCTGGCCCGCCAAGGTGAAGCCGGGATCCGTCATGGATACGCCGGTGAGCAGTCCCGATTTCTTCCCGACGCTGCTTGATGCTGCAGGAGCGAAACCTGAAGCCGGGCAAGTGCTGGATGGCGTCAGCCTGCTCCCTGTCTTTAATGGTGGCACCCTAAGCGAACGCGCCCTGTTCTGGCACTACCCTCACTATGGTAATCAAGGCGGAGCGCCCGCTGCCGCCATCCGTCGGGGAGATTTCAAACTCATCGAATGGCTGGAAGATGGCCGCACGGAGCTGTTCAATGTCACGCAGGATCTTGGTGAGCAAACGGATCTGGCGACCAAGCACCCCGAACAGGTGACCCTACTGCGCGATGAACTTCACGCCTGGCAAAAACAAGTGGGAGCCAAGTTTCCCACCCCAAATCCAAACTACGACAAGAACAAGCAGAATGGTCGTGCGGCTGCGCGCCCGGCCAGCAAGTGATACGACTTTCCAACGCCATGAAAATTCTCCTCACACTATCCGCGCTCATTTGCCTTCCCATCAATCACGCCTTGGCGGAAACGAAAAAGCCGAACGTTCTGTTTATCGCGATCGATGATCAGAACGACTGGATCGGGCATCTGGGCGGGCATCCGATGGCGAAGACGCCCAACTTGGACAAGTTAGCCGCCCGCGGCACCACGTTCCTCAACGCCCATTGCAATGCCCCACTCTGCAATCCTTCGCGCACCAGTCTCTTGTTAGGTTTACGACCGACTACGACGGGAATTTACGGACTGGCCCCGTGGTTTCGCACGCTGCCAGCATGGAAAGATCGCGTGGCGCTCCCACAACATTTCGCGAATAACGGATACCGCACGGCCGCCACCGGTAAAATTTATCATGGTGGCACTGGCGGTGGCGCCAAAGGCCAAGGCAAAGGTAAAGCCAAGGCCGCAGGCGAAAACGCACCGGAGTTCCAAGTCAGTGGACCAGCGGGCGGCGTGGGCACCAAGCCACCGCACAAGCTCATTCCCGCCACACCCATGGGCAACAATCCGCTCATGGACTGGGGCGTGTGGCCGCTGGATAATGATGATACCGGCAAGGGCGATTACCAAGTAGCCAGTTGGACGATTGATCAAATCAAGACGGCTCCCAAGGAACAACCGTTCTTTCTAGCCGCCGGATTCTTCCTGCCTCACGTGCCCTGTTACGCGACCCAGAAGTGGTTCGATCTTTACCCCGATGATGACAGTGTGCTGCCGAAGATCCTCGAAGATGATCGCGCAGACACCCCGCGTTTCTCGTGGTATCTCCATTGGGAACTGCCGGAGCCCCGCTTGCCATGGATCAAGGAAAATCATCAGTGGCGCAATCTGGTCCGCAGCTATCTGGCCTGCACCAGCTTCGTGGATGCGCAAGTGGGTCGCTTGCTCACCGCACTGGATGAGGCCGGCTTAGCCGAAAATACGATCATCGTGCTCTGGGGCGATCACGGTTGGCATTTGGGCGAGAAAGGCATCACGGGCAAGAACACGCTCTGGGATCGTGGCACCAAAGTCCCGCTGATCTTTGCCGGTCCCGGCATCAAGGCCAGTCAGCGTTGCGCGCAACCCGCAGAGTTGTTGGACATTTACCCCACGCTGATTGAATTGGCCAACCTCCCCGCCCGCACTGACTTGGAAGGGCTAAGCCTCATGCCGCAACTCAAGGACGCCGCAACGAAACGAGATCGCCCCGCCGTGACCAGCCATAATCAAGGAAACCACGGCGTGCGCAGCGAGCGCTGGCGCTACATTCACTACGCGGACAACACCGAGGAACTCTACGATATGAAGAACGATCCTAACGAATGGCATAACGTAGCCGCCGTCCCAGCAAACGCCGCCGTCATTGGCGAACTCAAAAAGTGGCTCCCAAAAATCGACGTCCCCCCAGCCGCCGGCAGCGCCAGCCGCGTGCTCACCTACGACAAGGAAACCGACGAAGCCATCTGGGAAGGCAAGACCGTCAAGCGAGGCGATCCGATTCCGGAGTAACTGGGAGTGGCGCGACGCTGTCCGCCATTCGATCCCGCAGCGACGGCCATGGCACGGTGGTGCGTTGAAATGGCGGAGAGACTCCGCCACTCCCAGCCAGAACCCGAATCCATCATCTCGCAAAAAGATAGTCTTGCCAGCACGCACCAGACCACATTCAATGGCGTCTTCGATCTCCTTCTGCAGGACGCCTCGTCCTTTTACCAATGAAATTCACTAGACGCCTCCTCTCCCTCCTCGTCCTGATAACCCTCACAGGTCGCAGCGGGGCTGTGCAGCCGAATCTCATTTGGATTCTGGCGGATGACCTGGGGTATGCGGAACTTGGTTGTTACGGGCAGCGCGTGATTGCGACGCCGAACTTGGATCGCATGGCCAAGGAGGGGATGCGATTTACCCAGTTCTATGCAGGGGCTACGGTCTGCGCGCCCTCTCGCAGTGTGCTGATGACAGGCCTGCACCATGGCCACACGCGGGTGCGCGGAAATGCGGGTCAGCGCAATCCCACCGCGCAGGCGTTGCAGGCGGGCGACATCACGGTTGCCAGTGTCTTGCAGAAGGCGGGCTATAAGACGGCTCTGTTCGGCAAATGGGGTTTGGGAAATGTTGGCGAAGCGGAATCGGGGCTCCCGCGCAAACAGGGGTTCGACACCTTCTTTGGTTACCTGAATCAACACCATGCGCACAATCATTATCCCGATTACCTTTGGCGAAATGAGAGCAAGGAGACGCTGCCAAATGTGGTGAAAGCGGACGGTGACGAAGGCGGCGGTTACGCTACGGAGGCGAAAGTTTATGCGGATGATCTCTTTGCCGATGAAGCCTTGAAGTTTGTCAGTGAAAATAAAGCCCATCCGTTCTTCCTTTACTGGAGCATGGTCGTGCCCCATGCCAACAACGAACGAACCCGAATCCTGGGGGATGGCGCGGAAGTGCCGGACTACGGTCCCTACGAGGAGAAAGACTGGCCCAAGCAGGACAAAGGCCAGGCCGCCATGATTACCCGGCTCGACAGTTATGTCGGCCGGATGTTGATACACTTGGATGATCTGGGGTTGGCTAAAAACACGCTGGTCATCTTCACCAGTGACAACGGTCCGCACGATGAGAGTAACCACGACCTAACGCGATTCAATCCTGCCGGACCGTTCTCGGGCATCAAACGCAGCCTGACAGATGGCGGCATTCGCGTGCCGTTCATTGCGTGGTGGCCGGGGAAAGTGAAGCCGGGTGAGTCTGCCCATGTGGGTTATTTCCCTGACTGGTTGCCCACGGCTGCGGAACTAGCCGGAGCCACGCCACCGCCAAATCTCGATGGCATCAGTCTTGTGCCGACCCTGTTAGACAAGGAGGTGCCCCAGAAGGCGCATGAGTTTCTCTATTGGGAATTCCACGAAGGAGGATTCAAGCAGGCGGCGTTGTATCAGGGCCGCTGGAAAGGGATTCGCAGCGGGAGCCCGGATGCTCCAGTGCACCTTTTTGATCAAGCCGATGACATCGCAGAGCAGACGAATGTAGCCAGCCAACATCCTGAGATCGTGGAGAAACTGAGCGCTTATCTCAAGACCGCGCGAGCTGCTTCCGCTGCCTGGGAACCGAAATGGCAGCCCGCCAAGAAAGCTCAAAAGTAACCTTCTATTCAAACTGTAATTTACCATCCACCTATGAAACACCTCACACTCCTCGCGCTGCTGCTATCAGCCTTCACCATTCCTCAGGCGGCTTCGGCGGCTCCGCCAAACATTCTTTTCATCTACTCGGACGATCATGCCCAACATGCCATTTCCGCTTATGGATCGAAAGTTAATCAGACGCCTAACATTGACCGAATCGCGAAAGAGGGAACCCGCTTCATCAATTCGTTTGTCAACAATTCCATCTGCACCCCGAGTCGCGCGGCGTTGATCACCGGGCAGTATTCGCACATCAACGGAGTCCCTGTCTTCAACAAGATTGACGGCACCCGGGACAATGTGGCCAAGCACCTACAAGCCGGCGGCTACTATACCGGCATGATCGGTAAATGGCACTTAGGCTCGGATCCCACGGGCTTCGACCGCTGGATGGTGCTGCCCGGTCAAGGGGTCTATCAAAACCCCATGTTCCTGATTCCGGGCTTCAAGCTAACGATTGAAGGTCACTGCACAGAAATCACGACCAATCTTGGCCTGGAGTTCATCAAGACGCGTCCGCAGGAGAAACCCTTCTTTCTCATGCTGCATCAGAAGGCCCCGCATCGGGACTGGCAGCCGGATGCCCGCAACAAAGCGCTCTTTAAGGACAAGGTCATTCCCGAACCCGCCACCCTGTTCGACGATTACGCCACGCGTCCCACCGCCTTGCCGGCAAATGAACAAACCGTGGCCCGGGATCTGACCCGCAGGGATTTGAAGCTCGAACCACCCGCTGATCTCAAAGGTCCCGCGCTCAACCAATGGCTGAATTTCAAACCGATGGAACTCACCGTTGATGGCAAGACCCTGACCGGCAAAGAACTCGTGCAGTGGAAATACCAGCACTACATGCGCGACTATCTGGCATGCGTGCAAGGGGTGGACGATGGCGTGGGCACCGTGCTAGACTATTTGGAAAGCAGCGGATTGGCGAAGAACACCATCGTTATTTATTCAGCCGACAATGGTTGGTATCTGGGCGATCTGGGCCTCTACGATAAACGTTTCATGTATGAACCCGGCCTCAATGTGCCGCTGATTGCGCGTGGCCCTGGCATCAAAGCGGGCGGTGTGCCCACGCAGTTTGTTTCCAATCTGGATCTGGCGCCCACGTTCCTGGAACTGGCGGGATTGCCAGTGCCGGCTTCCATGCAAGGCCGCTCGCTGGTGCCGTTGCTGCGGGGCGAGGAACCGAAAGACTGGCCCACAAGCTTTTACTATCGCTACTATCATTCCCCCGGGCATCACAACACCGCCGCGCATCTGGGAGTGCGCACGGCCACCCATAAGTTGATTTATTTCTGGGAAAAGAAGGCTTACGAAATGTTCGATCTCACCAAGGATCCCACCGAGCAAAAGAATCTGCTTTTTGGCGATGAAGCCGCCCGCCCGGCGGAAGTCACAGCCAAGTTCAATGAACTGAAGGCTGAGATCACCCGGTTGCAAAAACATTACAAGGATGACGGCCAATACGCCGATCCTGCGGCCCGCCCCAAAGACGATGTCGATGGTCCGTTCAATGCCTATCAACCGCTCGGCATCAAGACCGTTGCTGAAGCCATCAGTGCCACCACGACCACTGCTGCCAAATGAAGACCATCCGGCTATTACCCCTGCTACTCAGTTGCTTCATCGCCACGGTGGCCACAGGGGCGGAGCGACGCAATGTGCTCTTCCTGATTTCTGATGACCTCAACAACTACCTCGGTTGCTATGGCGATCCGCGCGCAAAGACCCCTAACATCGATAAACTCGCAGCCCGCGGGGTGAAGTTTGAGCGATCCTATTGCACCTACCCGCTCTGTGGGCCGAGTCGGAATTCCCTGCTGACGGGGCTTTATCCTAACAGCACCGGAATCCTCACGAATTCGCAAATTTTCCGCCAGAGCATTCCCGCGCAACGCAGCCTCTCCCAAGTCTTCCGGCTGGAAGGATACTTTGCGGCTCGGATTGGGAAACTGTATCATTTTAATGTCCCGAACTCTATCGGCACCGACGGGCATGACGATCCTGCTTCCTGGGAGTTGGCGTTGAATCCCGCGGGGGTGGATCGCCTGGAGGAAATGCCGAAGATCACCACCCTAACACCAGGTCAGTATGGCGGAACGTTGAGCTGGTATGCCTCGCCCAAGCGCGACGAAGAGCATACGGACGGACACATGGCGGCCGATGCAGAGTGGGTGTTGGAACGCTGCGCGAAACAGAAGCAGCGTCCGTTCTTTCTCGCAGTTGGTTTCTTCCGACCCCACACGCCGTATGTTTCCCCGAAGTCACCTTACTTCGACCTCTACCCGGAAGCGGACATGCCCGTGGTGCAAGGCGTCAAGGAAGATCAAGCCGATATCCCGCCCGCCGCGCTCGGGAGCTATAAAAAGGAGCAGGACAAACTGACCGACGACCTGCGTCGCCAAGCGCTACAAGGATATTACGCCAGCATCAGTTTCATGGACGCCCAGGTTGGTCGCGTTGTGAATGCCCTGGACCGACTGGGATTGGCGGAGAACACGGTCATTGTCTTCACTAGTGATCATGGTTATCACATGGGGGAACATGGGTTGTGGCAGAAACAAAGTTTGTTTGAAGGCAGTTCCCGCGTGCCGCTGTTGATCGTGGCTCCGGGCGTAACGCAGAAAGGCACGGTGGCGAAATCTCCTGTTAGTCATTTAGATTTGTTTCCCACGCTCACCGAACTGGCGGGGATAAAAGCTCCGGCCAACATCCAAGGTCAAAGCCTGGTGCCAATGCTGAAGGACACCTCTGTGAAAGGTCGGGGCTGGGCCCTGACGCAAGTTCAGCGTGGCGGAAATTTCAATCGACAGGGAGCCTCGCCCGCTCAGGCGGACAAAGGAAAAGCGTTCTTCGGATACAGCCTGCGCACCGCACGGTATCGTTACACCGAATGGAATGAAGGCGCGGCCGGACGTGAACTTTATGATCACGAGAACGATCCAGGAGAAATTACCAACTTGGCGGAGAAACCAGAGCACGCAGCCACCGTGGCGGATTTATCCACACAAATCCGCTCTGCAGTGAAGACCACATTTCCCGCCGACGGCAAAACACCCGAGGTCAAGGAAGGCCTCTGGGCGCCTAATCTGACGGACTAAATTTCGCCCATGAAACTCACCCGACTGCTCATCACCTGTCTCGGAATCCTCTGCCAATCGGCAGCGATGGCTGCCAAGCCTAACATCATCATCATCCTGTGCGATGATGTTGGTTATTCCGACATTGGTTGCTACGGGGGCGAAATCAAGACGCCAAACTTGGACAACCTGGCGCAAGGCGGCGTGCGCTTCACGCAGTTCTATAACACGGCTCGTTGTTGTCCCACGCGGGCGGCATTGCTCACTGGGCTTTATGCGCATCAGGCGGGCATGGGGCACATGGCCGATGGACCGAAACCCACGGAAGCCTACGCGGGCGATTTGAGCAAAAAGTGCGTCACATTGGCCGAAGCCTTGAAGACTGCCGGCTATGCCACTTACATGGCGGGCAAATGGCACGTGACCGATAAAGCAAAGGCCAAGAACGATGCGGAGAAATATAACTGGCCCCTGCAGCGAGGGTTCGATCGCTTCTACGGCACCATTCATGGGGCGGGTAGTTTCTTCGACCCAAACACGTTGGTGCGCGATAACACGTTCATTTCTCCACAGGCGGATCCAGAGTATCAGCCCAAGGAATTTTATTACACGGATGCGCTCACTGATCACTCCGTGCGTTTCGTTAATGAGCATCAGCAGAAATCTCCCGAGCAGCCATTCTTCCTTTATCTGGCCTACACCGCCGCCCACTGGCCGCTGCATGCCAAGGAGGCGGACATCGCGAAATATCACGGCAAATACGACGCAGGCTATGAACCGATTCGCACCGCTCGTTTGGAGAAAATGAAGCAACTGGGATTGCTGGATTCCCGCTGGCAGCCGGCACCGCTGGTGGGCGACTGGAGCAAGGTCAAAGACCAAGCATGGGAGTCCCGCTGCATGGAAGTTTATGCCGCCATGCTTGACTGCATGGACCAGGGCATCGGCCGCATCATCGCTGCCCTGAAAGCCAACGGACAGTTTGAGAATACGCTCATCCTTTATTTACAAGACAATGGAGGATGCGCGGAAGGCATGAGCCGCAATGCCCCCTTCGTCGCCCGGGCGGAAGCCCTCACCCTGCCGCCCTTGGCGAAGGAGTATCTCCAGCCTGACATGATCCCAAAACAAACTCGCGATGGCTACCCCATGCGCCAAGGCACTGGCGTGATGCCAGGCGCAGCTGATACCTATATTACTTATGGGCAGTCGTGGGCCAATGTTAGCAACACCCCGTTTCGCGAATACAAACATTGGCAACACGAAGGCGGCATCAGCACGCCGCTCATTGCTCATTGGCCCAAAGGCATCGCCAGCGAGCGTCAGGGAAAATTGGAATCACAGCCCGGGCATCTCATCGATGTCATGGCGACCTGCGTGGACGTAGCCGGCGTGACTTATCCCAAGGAACACCACGGCCAATCGATTCAACCCATGGAAGGTGTCAGCCTGGCTCCCGCGCTAGCCGGAAAGCCCCTGCAGCGCCCGCAGCCCATCTTCTGGGAGCACGAAGGAAATCGCGCCATCCGTGACGGAGCGTGGAAGCTGGTCTCCAAGCACCCGGGCGACTGGGAACTCTACGATACCACCATCGATCGCACGGAAACCAACGACCTCGCCACCAAGCAACCAGAGCGCGTGAAGAGCATGGCCGCCCAATGGGATGCCTGGGCGAAGCGCGTCGGCGTGCTGGCTTGGCCGCTGCCTACCAAAAAGGGCGGCACTCAGTAGGGTGAGACGGGCGTGTTGTGATTCTTGGTCATCGAGGGACGAATGCAACTCTGCGGGTTCGCCTCGGCATTGGAATACCAAGCTACGTAGCGCGACATTCCAATGTCGCGATGGCGGGCGCCCCCCTACTGCGGGGCTGTGATAGCGATCGAGCGTGGGCACCTCGACCAAAATTGCCAAGCCCTTTGCGTTCCTTGCGTTCTTTTGCGGCCATCACTCGGAAATGAATCTGCGCTGAGGTCGTTTCGCTTTGTTTTCGGCCGACATTTCACCCTGCAATACTCAACCCCAAAGAGGTCCACCCTCGGGAGTTTTTTTGATGACAAAAGGCTAATAACAGCCAGTCTGTGTGCGTTCTCATCTTGATTTACCCAGCCCTAAGCCACCCGCCATGAATTTTAACTGTCCTTCTTGCAAAATGTTGCTCCAAGCTCCACCCCAGGCTTCGGGCCGGGTGGTGAACTGTCCGGGATGTGGGACCGGGATTCGGATTCCTATTTCACCCAACGCGGCTGGCCCCCTGGCCGGTAGTTCCCCGAAAGCTGGCAGACCGGGGAAACCCTCCAAGCGACTGGATCCCTCCGGCACCGGCGTGGGCGCTTGGATCAGCATGGGCTGGGGCGTGCTGGGCACGGTCGTCATAGTGCTCATGCTCCTGCCATTTCAAAAAACCTTTTTGGGCGATGTGTTTTTCTCCGGCGGTTGGGTGAACTGTGCGGAGTTGTTTCTCTTCTGTTGGGGGATGGCGATTCTGGCGCTGAAGACCCGGAAAACGCGTCGCCAGGGTGACGCGCTGTTACTGGACGTCCTGCCACACAACCTGGGAGAGGAGATCAACCACGAGAACGTTGATGTCTTTCTGAATAACATTTATCAACTACCGCCCCGAGCGCGGGAGAGTTTGATGGTAGCGCGAATTCAGAATGGACTGGAGGTGTTTCAAGGTCGGGGAAATAATGCGGAAGTGGCCTCGTTCCTTTCCTCCCAATCCGATGTGGATGCCAACCGCATCACGGGCACCTACTCCTTGTTGAAAGTATTTCTGTGGTCGATCCCCATTCTGGGCTTCATTGGAACGGTGTTAGGGCTTTCCATCGCCATGCAGAATTTTGGCAGCGCGGATCTGGCCGATATGGCGCAGTTGAAAAAATCCGTCTCCGACATCACGGGCGGTCTGGCCACCGCCTTCAATACCACCCTGCTGGGATTGATCCTGAGCATGATTCTGATGTTCCCCATGAGTGCCATGCAGAAGCGGGAGGACGACATGCTTACGGATATCGATGCCTTTTGCAGCGGCATTTTACTAACCCGATTAAATGATGGCGCAGCCGCTGGCAGCAGTGGTGCCAATACGCCGCCGCAGGAATGGATGGAGCAGATCCTCCTGCGTCAGGGCGAGTTCCTTGAAACGTTAATTAATCACACCAGCAGCATGAAAGAGGTGGCGGAAGCTTTGGAGCAGCGCTCTGAACAGCATCAGCAAGTGGTGCAGGATGCCTTCCACAAGAGCGTCGAGAAACTGACGGAGACCTCCAGCAAGGCTATCGCGGAGAATGTCAAAGCCACGGGAGCCTATTTCAATGCGCTCAAAGACGGCCTGGGTGGCTTGAACGAGGTCCTCAAGGACTTGGGTGAGAAACAGGTGGTCATTCAACAGAAAAAGAAGGGCTGGTTCGGCTCTTAGGTTCCTTTCCACCTCATGGCCCGACGCACCGCCAACGCCCCGGAGATCTCTCTGTTCCCCTTTCTCAGCATCCTGGTTTGCGTGATTGGGGCGCTGGTGCTGTTGATTGTGGTGATGACCCTGGCGCAGTCGAAATCCGCCGAAGGTCGCACCCCGGAAGAAATGCAGCGAGCCACCCAATATCAAATTCTTGCCCATCAACTGGAACAGGCGCAGGCGGAGCTTAAACGCTTGGAAACAGAATCCGGAGCCGCCGGCAAGCTGCTGGCTGAACTGACGAAACAGCAGGCACTACTGCTGACATTGCAGAAAGATTTCGCTGCGCTGGCACCCGACCAGCCACCAAAGGAGACGGATGCTGAGTTGCAGAAGCGCCTGGAGCTGGCGGTGGCGCAATTGATGGCGATGGCGAAAGAGAAACCCGCCCTGGAAAAGGAATTGGCGAAGCTCGAGGCTGACTTGGCCGCTCAACAAAAGAAGTTGACCGCTCCCCCACCCTTGATCGTGCAGCCGGGTGGCAGTGGCGTGGCCAAGAATGCGAATCTCTATTTCGTCGAAGCTGGCGGCGGTGGCATTGCCTTGCATGAGAAGGGCCAGCCGCCGACGCGCATCACCAATGCCAGCATCGGCAAGGATGAGGTGCTCAACAAGTTTTTCCTCAACCTCCAGAAGGATCCCAAAGCCATGGTGCTCTTCCTGATTCGTGAGGACGGTAACGGCAGTTATTTTCTTGCCGCCGGACTGGCAGAAAACACCTTCAAACTCCGCACCGGAAAATTGCCCCTGCCAGGACGAGGCGAGGTGGATCTAACGAAATTTGGCTTCCCCAAAAATTAACCGAACATGGCCCGCAGACTCAACCAGAATACGGAAGCAGCGAATATGGATTCGCTGATGGACACGTTGACCAACGTCGTGGCCATCCTGGTGTTCATCTTGATCATGGTCCAGATCAACACCTCTCGCTCCGTCAAGAAGATGCTGGATGATTTGCCGGTGGTTAGCGCAGAAGAGCTAGCAAAAAAGGAGGCGGAGACGAAAGCCGCTCAGGCGGCCTTGGCCAAACTACAGGATGAACTAAAACATGCCGATCCCGTGGCGGCTGAGCGAGCGCTCAAGAGCACGGCCGATGAACTACTAGCCCTGCAAAGTAAGAAAACCAAGACCGAAGCGGCCCTGATCGCCAAAGGAGCGCTGGAGCAGGAATGGACCAAACGTGCCGCTGAGTTGGCGAAGCTGAAACAGGAGATGGATCAATTGTTGGCACGACGCGAAGCCCTGTTAGCCAGCCTGCAAGGTGCGTCCCAACAGAAACCTGCCGCCGCCAAGGTGGTGAACATTCCCAACGCCCGTCCTTTGCCGGAAGCGGCCAAGAAGCAGATTTTCCTGACGGCCAATCAGCGGATTTATTCCGTTAGCGAAGAAGAGGTCATCAAGCTGGCCCTGCAGGAAATCCGGTTGGCGCAAGCCAGCTTGAAACCAGAACGCGTCCAGCGGGGTGGCAAATCCGAACCCATCTACGATCAGAATAAACTCAGCGATCTATTCACGGCCCGCCGACTCGCCACCAAGGAGTTCGATCTTTCCCTGCCGCTCAATCCACCCTGGACCCGCATGGCGCTGAAGCTGACCCCACGTCCTAACACAGGCGATCCGATTGAGAAAATGACCCAGATCAATTCCCAATTCCAAACGACACTGCGAGACCTCCGCTCCAAACCGAACGCCGTGGCCTGGTTCCTGGTCATGCCGGATTCATTCGAAGTCTATCTCCAGGCACGTCAGATTACGGAGGCCGCAGGCCTGCCCGCAGGCTGGCAAATCGTGAGCGAGCCCGCCCATCGGATCGCGCTGAACGACGTCGAAGTGAAGAACCTCGTGGCACCACCAGAGGCGAATCCGGATGCCATCCCGCCACCGAAGCAGGGGTTGGACTAATGGTTACTACCATTCACCACCAAGCGCTTTGATGAGGGCGATGGTGGCATTGAGACGGCGGACGCGGAGATCGATGGCAGTGCGTTCGGCGGCTTGGGCGGTGGCCTGAGCGGTGGCGACGTTAATGTAGCTCAGCGTTCCGGCGGCGTATTGATTTTTGGCGATGCGCTCGCTTTCGCGCGCAGCTTTGACGGCCCCGTCCTGCACGGCGGCCACTTGTTCCAAGATCCGCAGGGTGGCCAGGGCATCTTCGGCTTCCTGCATGGCGGTTAGCACGGTTTGCCGATAGTTGGCCACGGTTTCCTTCCAGGAGGCATCGGCCTGGGCTTTGGCCGCTAGACGCTGCCCACTGTCCAACAGAGGCGTGGCCGCATCCGCGCCCAGAGACCAGAATTGGTTGGCTTTGGAAAACAAGTCGGCCAGCCCACGCCAGCCACCATCGGCACTCAGGGTTAGGGCAGGGAAGAAGGCCGCTCTGGCCGCACCGATACGTTCGTTGGCCGCAGCGACGCGACGTTCCTCCGCAGCAATGTCGGGGCGGCGTTGCAGCACGGTGGAGGGAGTGCCGGAGGGCGGCTGCGGGATTTTCGCAGTAAGTGGAGCGGATTTCAAACTGTAGGCTGCCGGAGGTTGTCCGGTTAGGGCTGCCAACGAGTGTTCCAGCGTCGCCCGGGTGACGCCCAGTTCAATCAATGTCGCCCGCGTCGTGGCTAGTTGCGTTTCTGCCTGCGCCACGTCCGCCTTGGAGGCGATGCCCTGCACTTCGCGATTTTTCGTCAGCTCCAGGGATTTTCCATAGCTGGCGACTTCATTGGTTAGCAACTGTTGTTGCGCATCGGTGGCCCGCAGCGAGAAATAGGCCGTGGCAGCTTGGGATTGCAGGCTGAGCTTGGTGGATTCCAGATCCGCCAAAGCAGCTTGCGCATCGGCGGTGGCGGCCCGCGCGCCATGGCGCAGGCGGCCCCAGAGATCGATTTCCCAACTGGCGTTACCGGAAACGGAACGGGTTTCTTTACGCGTCCCCACTGAATTCACGAAATTACGCGACGATCCGCCAGCGGAGCCCGACTTGTTTTCCGTGTCGGACGCATTCACGCCTGCGGTGGGCAGGAAAGCCAGCTTGGCGGACTTGAGCAAGGCCGCAGTCTGTTCCGCCCGGGCCGCTGCGGCTTGCAGCGATTGATTGGAAACTTCCACCCGCTGGAGGATGGCATTCAGTTCACTGTCGCCAAACACTCGCCACCAATCGCCCCGCGCTTGATGATCCGCCGGAGCCGCTAGTTTCCAGCCAGCCGACTCTTTAAAATTCGGCGGCAACTCCATGGCCGGAGCTTGCGACTTGGGCGTGAAATTACAGCTACTCAGCGGAGCAACGATAACGATAAGAATGAGGATGGGGATTAAGGCAAGACGAGGCATCGGTGATCCGTAAGGCAGAAATCTTCAGGCTCAACTCACAAAGCATGGGCTGGTCCATACGCACGGGCGCATGGTCGGCAGTTCCAGACTTCAACCCTTCTGGATTACGTTGCCGGAGCCAGCGCGAGTGGTCGCCATTTCTTGGTGAAGCGCACGCGCAGGCCATCGAGGAATAAATAAACGATGGGCGTGGTATAGAGCGTGAGGATTTGGCTGACGATTAATCCGCCGACCACCGCCACCCCGAGCGGGCGGCGGAGTTCGGAGCCCGGACCTTCTCCCAACATGAGCGGCAGTGCTCCCAGCAGGGCGGCACAGGTGGTCATCAGGATAGGCCTCAGCCGCAACATGCAGGCTTCGAAAATGGCGTCGCGCGAACTCAAGCCACGTTCGCGCTCAGCCTGCAGGGCGAAGTCGATCATCATGATGGCGTTCTTTTTCACGATCCCGATGAGGAGGAACACGCCGATCAGAGCCATGAGGCTAAACTCCATACCAAAGACCCATAACGCGATCAACGCTCCCAAACCCGCAGACGGCAGCGTGGAAAGGATCGTCAGCGGATGCAGGAAGCTTTCGTAGAGAATCCCCAGCACCAAATAAATCACCATGAGCGCACCCAGGATCAACCAAGGCTGGCTGTTCATGGAAGCCTGGAAGGCACTGGCACTGCCGGCAAATTGGCACTGCACCGCTTCGGGGACGCCGAGTTGCACCACGGCCCGGGTGATGGCATCCGCCGCATCACCAAAGGCCACCCCGGGCATGAGATTGAACGAAATGGTGGAAGCGGCAAATTGCCCCTGGTGATTTACCGAGAGCGGTGCGGGGGTCGTTTCCCAGCGCGCTAACTGGTCCAGCGGGACGAGATTTCCCGCCGCACCCCGCACCATGACCTGCTGAAAGGCGCTGGGATCCTCCGATTCAGCGCCCTGCAGGACGACGCGATATTGATTCAGCGGAGCATAGATGGTGGACACCATGCGTTGACCGAAGGCGCTGTTGAGCGCGGAATCGATCGACTGCATGCTGACACCGACTTGAGCCGCGGCATCCCGATTGATGATAAGCTTCGTGAGTGATCCCTTGTCTTGGAAATCACTGTTTACATCCGTGATCAGGCTAATGCCCAGCATGGCTTGGCGCACTTTCGGTTCCCAGAGCCTCAGGTCATTGAGATCGCTGGCCTGCATGGTGTATTGGTAGAGCGATTTACTGGAGCGCCCACCGATCTTCAGATCGGAACCCGGGGAAAGATAGAGACTGCCGCCCGGGGTTTTGCCTAACTTTTCGCGCAGGCGGGCTTGGATGACATCGATGGAATCACGCTCGGAGGCGGGTTTGAGCGCCACGAAGACACTGCCGCCATTCTTGGGACCACCCATGAACGTGCCGCCGCCAGTGCTGGCACTGATGCTGGATACCGCCGGATCCTCCTGCACCACCTTGGCAATGGCCTGCACCTTATCCCGCATGGCGCGGAACGAAATGCTTTGGTCAGCCCCAATCCCACCGTAGAGCATGCCGGTGTCCTGCGAAGGAAAAAAACCTTTGGGCAGTTCCACATAAAGATAGGCGGCCAGCACGCCGGTGCCGAAGAACATCATGAGCGTGACCCAACGCCAGCGCAAAGCCCCCCGCAGCGTTTGGCCATAGAACCGCTGAATCCAACGGAATGCATCATCCGACCATTGGGCCAGCCGACCGGGCGGGCGCTCGTCTTTTTTGCTGCTCAGCATCCGGGCGCACATCATCGGCGTGGTGGTCAGGGACACCACCAACGATACCGCAATCGCAGCGCTGAGGACGACGGCAAATTCCCGGAATAACATCCCCAGCAAGCCACCCATAAAGAGAATCGGAATGAACACCGCAATCAGGGAGATACTCATGGAAATCACCGTGAACGTCACCTCGCGCGTGCCCCGACGAGCCGCCTCGCGCACCGGCACCCCATTTTCCACGTGCCGGGTAATGTTTTCCAGCACCACCACCGCATCATCCACCACGAATCCCGTGGAAATGGTGAGGGCCATGAGGGAAAGATTGTCCAAACTATAACCGCAAAGATACATCACCCCAAACGTGCCTAACAACGAAACCGGCACCGCCACCCCGGGAATAATTGTGGCGCGGAACCGCCGCAGAAACGCAAACACTACGAGGATCACCAGCACCGTGGCAATGACGAGTGATCGCTGCACATCCGCCACCGCAGCTTTGATGGTGATGGTGCGCTCCATCGTGATCGCCAGATCCATATTGGCTGGCGTCATCGCTTTGAGGCGTGGCATCATTCCGCGAATTTTATCTACCACCTCGATCATGTTAGCACCAGCCTGGCGGAAAATGACCAGGGACACCGAAGTCTTGCCATTGGAAGTGCCGTAGTTATAGGGATCCTGCACCCCATCGGTGATCTCTCCCAAATCTCCCAGCCGCAGAGCCGCTCCGTTTTTATAACTCACGATCACCTTTTGGTATTCGGCAGCGGTGGAGAGTTGATCGCTCGCCACCACTTGCCAGCGGCGGTCCCCGTCCTCGATCACCCCCTTGGGCCGATTCACGTTGGCGCTCGTAATGCTGGTGCGCACATCGTCCAGCGTCAGTCCGGAGCGCGTTAGGGCCGGCAAATTCATCGAAGCGCGCACCGCCGGCAGCGAACTCCCGCCCACACTGACATTGCCCACGCCATCCACTTGGGACAGTTTCTGGGCGATGATCGTGGAGGCGACATCATACATTTCTCCTGGCGTGGCCACGTCAGAAGTCAGCACCATAATGAGAATGGGCGAGTCAGCGGGATTGGATTTGCGGTAACTGGGGTTGCTGGGCATCCCCGTAGGGAGCAGGGCCCGTGCCGCATTGATTCCGGCTTGGACGTCGCGCGCGGCACTATTGCTGTCCCGGTCCATCTCAAACTGCAGGGTCACCCGCGTGCTCCCGGCAGAGGAATACGAAGTGATCTCCGTCACCCCGGCAATGCGTCCCAGCGTCCGCTCCAACGGCGTCGCCACCGTCGAGGCCATTGTCTCCGGATTGGCTCCCGGCAGCGAGGCCGAGACCGAGATCGTCGGAAAGTCCACCTGCGGCAACGAGGCCACCGGAAGCTGGAAATAAGCCAGCGCACCAGCCAATGCCACCGCCAGCGTGGCCAGGATCGTGGCCACGGGACGTGCGA
The DNA here is from genome assembly GCA_031411295.1 of Verrucomicrobiales bacterium. GTDB lineage: Bacteria > Verrucomicrobiota > Verrucomicrobiia > Verrucomicrobiales > V1-33 > JAGNEJ01. Next base: position 48,543 of record JANOAV010000167.1, read on the forward strand.
TGAAAATGTCCGTTAGGTTCATAGGAGGTTGACTATCACTGCGAGCCCAGAAAGCATCCGCAGTCCGATGCGGTAGGCAATGAACAGGGCCTAAGCAATAGGCAAATTACCCTCGTCTTGGTAGCGCATCCCTCGAACCCCATGGCCCCCGGCTCCAGAATGCAACGAGCCTCCGCAGGGGATTCGTCATTCCGGCCACCTCACCCTCCCCACCTCTAGGACTTACGAATAACGCTCCGGGACTTGCCCTATCCCAGCTAATCCAGCGGACTCCGACCTCCGACCTCCGACCTCCGACCTCCGACCTCCGACCTCCGACCTCCGACCTCCGACCTCCGACCTCCGACCGCTACCCCACCACCCACTCCACCGCCGCGGACATCCCGGCCTCGCCACCTTCATTCACCGCAGCCACCTGCACCGCCACCGTTTGCCCCGTCGTCAGCCCCTTCAGCGTAAATTCCAAGTCCTGCACCCGCTCCACGAAATGGAATTCCGTGTCCACGCCGATCACCTTTTGGAATACCCGATACCCCGTCGCCCTGCGCGCGTGCTTCCAAGCCGCCAGCCCTTTACCTGGCCCCGCTGGCGTCACCGATAGCCCCGTCACCACCTCCGGCGGCGTGGGATCAGCCGGAATG
>JANOAV010000168.1:0-3670 GCA_031411295.1 Verrucomicrobiales bacterium
ATTACGGCTTGGGAAACTGGCTCGAAACGGAGAACGGACTGGCGCCCACCCGCGACAACCCGCTCAATCGCTGGTCGAGCACTGGCAAGTTTGGCTGGGCACCGTGGATCGCTGCCGACGGCAAATACGCTGCCCTCATCATGACGCAGCAGGCCGATACGCCAACCGCCTTTGTTCCTTCCGAGAATCTGAAAGCCAAGTTGGACCCGCTCATTCGCCAAGCGCTCGCGAGCAATCCGCCACCCATACGGGTGGTGCCATAGGTCTGTAAGTTTCACACGCGCGGAAGATTCGACGCCGCCGGCAAAGGGATTCCCGAGAACAAAACCATGAAACACACGCTTACCCTCCTCACCGCTCTGCTGCTCACGCCCCTGGCCGCGCTGCACGCAGCCGATGCGCCCACGGCCAAGCTCTCCTCCGGCGAGTATTTCATCAAGCAAACGTGGTCGCAGGAGCAGGACTTTCCGCGCCCTTACCTCGTAAACGTGCCAGCGAACCCCGACAACCGGAAGCTGCCTGTCTTGATCTTTCTGCACGGCAACGGTGGGAGCGCACGGAGCGCGATGAACGGATTCCTGAAGCAGCATCCGACGATGGCGGCGCGCTATGTGATGGTGTTTCCGGACGGCTATCTGAAGTGCTGGAACATCTCGGCCGAGCGGTCAAAGGGTGATGATCGGAAGTTCATCGAAGCCATCGTCGAAAACCTCGCCGCTTGCGATAACGTCCAGCCGGATCAGTTCACAATCATGGGCAACTCGAATGGCGCGGCGTTGGCGAATCAACTGGCTATCGAGAGTCGCTTGCCGAACATCCGCAACTACGTGACCGCCGTCAGTCCGCTCAACGTGCTGCAACACGATGGGCGGCACTTCAAAGCCAAGGGCGACGACAACAGCTATCAGGGCGTCGCGACACCCCGGACCGGCGCGCGACTCATGAACATCTCGGGAACCGAGGATCACCTGATTCCGTATGCCGGTGGGCCCTCCCCAGCGATTCCCGCGAAGAACGGCAAGCTCGGCTTCGTCGCCGCGGAGGAGTCCGTTTTCCTCTGGGCCAAAGCCATGGGATACCAAGGCGGGAAGCTAATGAAACCCAGCAGCACCGTCGGCAAGCTCGAGGTCTTCAGTTACCTCGATGGCGCGATCATTCACTACAAGGTCCTGGGCGAAGGGCACGGCGCGGCTGGGGCAATCGATGAAGCAACCCTGCCGCGCTTTTTGGAAGCCGGGCGATGAGCGAAATCGGCTAATCCATTCTTAAAACCATGAAACCCACCCTCACACTCCTCGCTGCCCTTCTGCTCGCGTCGCAAAACCTCGCCGATCTCGCCGCTTATCTTGAGACCTACACCATCGAATCCAAATGAACTCACGCCTGCCAAGATTGACCCGGATCCTCATCACGCTCGCGCTGGCCGCCTTCGGCTCGCTGCATGCCGAGGAGAAAGTCGCGACGACCAAGCTCGACGTGCTTTACAAAACTACGGAGCAGGGGCCGCTCAAACTCGACCTGCACTATCCCGCGGCACCAAAGGCCAGCGACAAATTCCCGCTCGTCCTTTTCACGCACGGCGGCGGCTGGTCTTCGGGGAACAAGACCATCGGTGATCGCGGCGTGCGTTTCCTTGGCGTGAGCGCGCTCAAGGCGCAGGGCTTCTGCGTTGCGTCGGTGGACTATCGTCTTTGCACGAAGGACGGAAAAATCACCATGCGCGATTGTGTCACCGACTCGAAGGACGCGCTGCGCTTTCTGACGAAAAACGCGACGCAATACGCCGTCGATCCGGATCGCGTCTTCACCTTCGGCGATTCGGCGGGAGGACACCTCGCGCAGATGCTCTTGCTCTCGCCGCCCGATTCCTTTCCGGGCGATCCTGCGCTCGCCGATGCGAAGTATCGCCTCATCGCTGGGGTGTCGTGGTATGGCCCGTGTGATTTTGAGAAGACGGATCTCTTCAACGGCCCAGGTCAAACCGGCGTTCGAGATCGATTCGGTCCGCGCATCATCAGCGCGAATGCCGATGCGCAGACAAAGCTCGCCGCCTACCGCGAAGTGAGTCCCGTGAACTATCTCAAGCCGGGCAGCCCGCCGCTACTCATGGTGCAGGGCGACAAAGATACGACCATTCCGGTGCATCACGCCCGCTACATGAAGGAACGCGCCGAGGCTGCGAAAGCGCCCGTGGAAATCCTCATCATCGAGAACTCCGCGCACAACTGGAAGCCAACCGGAGGTGCACTGAAGCCTTCGTTGGATGAGCTCGTCGCGAAGACAGCTACATTCCTGAAGGAACACCTCGAACGCGATTTGAAAAAATGAAGATCATCACATTTATCGCATCTCTGCTGCTTGCATCGCTCGCGGACGTCCACGCCGCCGAGCCTGCCAAGCCCAACATCATCTTCATCCTGACCGCTGATCAGGGCTACGGCGATGTGGGGCGTCATGGGCACCCGCTGCTCAAGACGCCAAACATGGACGCACTGCACGATCGGAGCGTGCGGTTTGAGAGCTTCTACGTCAGCCCGTCGTGCTCGCCCACGCGGGCCGCATTGTTGACCGGGATGCATGAGTTCCGCAATGGCGTCACGCACACGACCGATCCTCGGGTGCACCTGAACAAGGACGCGATCCTGTTGCCGCAACTGCTGAAGTCAGCGGGCTATCGCACGGGATTCGTCGGCAAGTGGCATCTGGGAAACGACGGCGACTATGGGCCGGACAAACGTGGCTTTGACTGGTGCTCCACCAATGCGGGTGGTCCCGGTGTTCATTTCGATCCGGTCTTCGTCCGCAATCGAAAGCGCGAACCCAGGAAGGGATATCGCGAGGACATCTTTTTCGACGAGGCGATGACTTTCATCGACGAGAGCAAGGGCACGCCTTTCTTTTGCTATCTCGCCACTTATTCGCCACACGCGCCGCTGGACGCACCTGAGGATTTCAGAGCACCCTTCCGCGGGAAGGTGGATGCCGAGGAGGAGAAGTTTCTCGGGATGGTCGCGAATCTTGACCACAACCTCGGGCGGCTGATGAAGCATCTGCGCGAGCGGGAACTGTGGGACAATACCATCCTCGTCTTCATGAACGACAACGGTGCAACGCACGGGCTGGATGTTTACAACGCCGGCATGAGAGGCAGCAAAGTCACCATCTGGCAGGGCGGCTCGCGTGCGATGTCGTTCTGGAGCTGGCCGGGCAAGTGGCAGCCGCATGCGGTGCAGAACCTCACCGCGCATCTGGACGTGCTGCCGACACTCTGTGACTACGCGGGCGTGAAACTGCCCGCGGATCTCGGCACCCGCTTGGAAGGCTTCAGCCTTCGTCCGCTGCTGGAGTCCAGTGCCCCCATTTCATGGCACGACGATCGCTTGTTGTTCCATCATGTCGGCCGCTGGCCCAGTGGGTTGGCGGCGTCGCACAAATACGCCATGGCCTCGGTGCAGACTGGCGACTTCCTCCTGGTCCGCAGCCATCCTTGCGATGATGTGGCCTGCACAAAGTTCTCCAGCCAATGCACCACGCTGCGGTCCGTGGAAGCCGGCGCCACCAAGGCGACTTACACCAAAGCAAACGCGCAGCTTCACTGGGGCGTCACGCCACACGATCACTGGTCGCTTTTTGATCTGAAAAACGACATCCTATGCAAACAGGATCTCGC
>JANOAV010000169.1:0-12701 GCA_031411295.1 Verrucomicrobiales bacterium
CAGGGGGCAGGGGGCAGGAGGCAGGAGGCAGGAGTCAGGAGGCAGGAGACAGGAGGCAGGAGACAGGAGACAGGAGACAGGAGACAGGAGACAGGAGACAGGAGACAGGAGACAGGAGACAGGAGACAGGAGACAGTGGGCAGGAGACAGGAGACAGATGCTGCGCTTTAGTTTAGTGGACGCGCGCAACGCGTCCCTACTGTCCTCTGTCCTCTGTCCTCTGTCCTGTCCTCCGTCTTCCGTCCTCCGCTTAGTTTGGGGGCTGGATTTGCTCCAAGGTTTGTTCGAAACTGATGAGTCGGCGCAGGAGGGCGTTGTAACGGGAATAGGTATCCCCAGGTTCCGCACCCAAGAGGGCGTAAAGTTGGTGTTCCGCGTTAGGGATCTGATAGGTTGGGTCAATGCTGAGTCCGCAGCGCGTCAATCTGGATTGGGCGATGGCGATGAGGCAGGCTGCAGGCGTCAGGCGATGGGCTGAGAAATCGGCTAACCCTTGAATGATGAGTTCGCTGCCGGGAAGTTGTGCCAGTGATGTCATGGCGGAGAGGAGGTGCAGAATGCGGCCACGTTACGCTTAAAATAGGCGGGAGTGATGGCTGGATACCGCAGGAGATTGGGTTCTATGGCTTGAAACAATTGCATCAGTCTGTCTTTGGTAATGAGTCCTGAGCTGAGCATGGAGGCGACGTCAAAGCGATCGCGTTCGTGGTCCCGTTCCAGTTTAGCCAAGGCTTGGCTGTAAAAGTCGTAGTGGTAAAAATCCAAGAAACCATGCTGTGCGATAAAAATGCTACGGGTTTCCCAGTCGGGAAGCATGGGGATGAACTGGTCTGGAGCAGCCAGTTCGATATTGACATCCAGTGTCTCCTTTAGTTCTGCAATAGCCTCAAAGAAGCCCATTGGTTCAGGTCCTGCTTTGAGGTCGATATCGATGGTGGAATTTCGCCAGTGGTAGAGGAGGGCGCAGGTGCCACCGGTGAGATAAATTCTGCCACGACTACGAACTTTTTTACCCAGCGCAGCCATGAAGGATTCGAGCTTTTTTAAATCGGTTGGTTCTCTCATGGGAAGGGGAGAGGTGGAGAGGGCAGGGGGGCGGAGGACAGGGGACAGGGGACAGGTGGCGGAGGGCGGATTTACGATTTACGAATGTGGATAGTGGCTGCGCTTTATTGAGCGGACGCGCGCAACGCGTCCCTACCGTCTCCTGTCTCCTGTCTCCTTTGCGCGATGCTGGCTAACGTCGCCCTCTACGTAGGGTGCCGTCCTTTGTTCTCTGGTGGCGGATTGCAAATCCGCGGTCCGTGGGGCGGAAAGGGAAGTGGCTGCGCTTAATTTAGAGGACGCGCGCAACGCGTCCCTACCGTCTCCTGTCTCCTGTCTCCTGTCTCCTGTCTCCTGTCTCCTGTCTCCTGTCCTCTGTCTCCTGTCCTCTGTCTCCTGTCCTCTGTCTCCTGTCTCCTGTCTCCTGTCCTCTGTCTCCTGTCCTCTGTCTTCCGTTCTAATACTTCCAACGATAGTAAACGTGTTTGATGATTTCGTTTTGGAAATCGATGAGGCCTTGTTCGTGCTCCCACCAGGTATCGGTGGGGTATTCCTCGTGAGGGATGGCGATGACGCTAATGCTGGCGGCGGTGCCGAGGGTGTGTTCAAAGATCCACCGGGTGCGGCGAGTGTGGAATTTCTCGGTGGGGATGAGGAGGACGGGGGGATCAGTGGTGGTGGCGGCGGAAGCAGGGGCGGGAACTGGTGGTGGCTCGGTTGTTTTAACGGCCGGGGCGGCTTGATAGGTCAGCAGGTCGGAGACGCCGAAACCCTGATTACGGGTTTGGAGCCACTGGAGAACGGCTTGGGTTTCCTCGTAGGTGCTGGAAACATCCTGGCCGATGAATTGGATGGCACTGGCGGGAACGCCTTGCTTCAGGAGGATCTGCCGGGCGATTTCGGCATCGTTGGCGATGAGGCCGAGTTGCTCAGCCGGACCGGACTTGGTGCGGGGGATGAGGATGAGGGGGGCATAGCCAGCATGGTAAAGTTTTGCGGCTGCGAAGGGGCGGGTCTCGCGCCCTCCACCGAGCACAACGATGGCGACGGCAGGGCCGGGCGGAGATTCAACAATCCAAGTAGAGGCAAGGTTGCGCAGGATGGGGGCGCGGAAAATATAGGCGAGCACAGCAAGGCTGGCTAGGACGAGGAGCAGGTGAAGGACTCGTCTGCGTCGGGGAGGGAGAGGGCGAGTGGGAGTGGAGTTCAAGTCAGAAGTTCAAATTCGAGGCTTGGAGGGCAGGAGCCCACCTCGTGCTACTCTGCGGTTTAGGGCCGCGCTTCGATATGGGCTTAAACTACAGTCGCTGCGCAAACGCTTCGATGGTCGAGACCTCCAATGAGGCATCAACTAAGTCGTCCAAAACGGCGGTATCATGAATGGCCTCAATGGCTTCGATCAAGCTCACTGGCACCTCCCCGAGGCGTCGCTGCAGTATTTTGATCAGGATTTGTTGACGGCCTTCTTGACGACCTTCTTGACGACCTTCTTGGCGACCTTCTTGACGGCCTTCTTGACGGCCTTCTTGGACACCTTCTTGGCGCAGTTGTTGGGCGAGGGACATGGCTTGGTTTTTGAGTCGGGGAGAGTGGATTGTTTTTATTCTACGTTCGAAGGCCGTTTTGTCAATTTCACCATGATAAATGTAGGCGAGGAGTCGATCGATCGTATTTTGGGTAGATTGATCGAAGAGCTGTTCATCCCAGACCTCATCCCCGAGCAGATTGCCAGCGCGCTCGGCTTTCATGATCCGCAAGGTGAGAATGCCTGACGGAGTGCCGCGGATGGCAGCCCAGGGGAGTTGGGCTAATTGTATGAGTTGGAATCTGAAGTCTGGAATGAGTGGCTGAAGCTGCGAGGCCAGATCAAGCGGAAGATCCATGAGGCTGGCAAATTGAGGCGAGAGGGGCCAGTTTTGCTCGTTTTGCGCCAGCACGATGGCTTGGATAACAGGAAGCTTCTGACCCGGATGCTCTTGCTGATACTTTTGCCAGATACGCACCTTGTAACTCAATAAGCGGAGGGCTTGCTGAGGTGACTGGGTGGTCTGATGTTCAAAGAGTAGGTAAATGAAGCATGTTTTGTCGGCTAATGGAGCGGAGAAGAGGAGGTCACTTTCAGATTGACGAAATTGGGAGTCAATAAAAGTGCCGGGCTCTAATCGAAGGTGCTCCCAAAAAATGCTTTTCGATACCAAGGGAGAAATCTCCCAGCGAAGAAATGCCGCCGCACTCACGGGGTCGCTGAATTCTGCTTTGAAGAGTTTGTCGTGTGGCTGATGAATCGACTCTTCAGACATGGGTCGGGGGCGAGGAGTTCAAGTTGGGAGTGGGGAGCATGTGGATGGCAAATCTACGGCCCATTGGTTGGGGGCTGAGGTCTTTCCCCTGCCTCCCCTACGGCTCCGTTTCCGCATTTTGTTTCAGACGCCTAATGATGGTGGTCATGATGGCGATAAGTTCGCTGGCTTCCTGCTGGAGGCTTTCCGTCAGCGTGGGGTCGATGTCGCATTCCTCGCGCAGGAGTTCGAGCCAGAGTTGTGATTCGTCGGTGGCTTGGAGGGACTCGCTGAGTTTGGAAATGAAGCCTGTTTCGTTCTGGGTGCGCGAGGCGCTGCGGGCGTGGGCCGCTACCGCAGTGCTGGCATTGAGGAAGCGCTGGGCACACAGGTGGGTTTCCTCCTGATCTTTAGGCAGGGCAACGTAGAGGCGGATGCCACGGGCGGCAAACCGCTTGGTGCGTTCGCGAAATTCGTCAGTGAGGCGGCCTTGGCGCATGAGGGACAGGGGACAGGGGACAGGGGACAGGGGACAGGGGACGGGGGACGGGCTATGCTGTTAGGAAGGGCTTGGGGTTGCGGATCATACTTCCGAGCATGCGCCCGATTTCTCGATTTAATTGGAGCAATGTTTCGTGCTCCTCAGAGGTTATGTAACCACAGTCCCGGGCGAAATCGAGGGAGGTATCTGTCTCGTTAGCTTCTCCATCACAATCTGTAAGCTTTGAAATAAAATGCGCTTCATACCGTCGCTTGGCCCACGCCTCGCGAAGGTTCATGGGAACTGATCTAGATGATCTGCGAATTTGGCTGGTCAGTGCGTATCGCTCCTCTGGCGGAAAGGATTTACTCAACTCGAAAACCCGCATCGCGAGTTCATAAGCTTTCTGATAAACCGTAAGCTCCTTGGCGGACTGAATCATCGTTTCCTGTCCTCTGTTTCCTTTCCTCTGTGCTCCTCTGCTTTCCTGCCGCACGCTCCCGCCCTTGGTCGATGACCAAGGGTCAGACCAATCGGGCGCTGGAAATGTCGCTTTGGAGCAAGATGGGGGCTGGTGGAAGGGGCTTCGCTGGCTGGGGAATGCTAGTCAGCGGCCGCCAATTCTTCCGATCAGCACGTAGATGGTTTTCAGGACGATACTGCAATCAAGGATTAAGGATGAGTGCGCAACATAAAAAAGGTCGAAGGAGAGTTTGTTCCGGGCGTCCTCGACCCCTTCTCCGTAAGGATAATTCACCTGGGCCCAACCCGTGATGCCCGGCTTCACCAAATGGCGCAAGTGATAACCGGGGAGTTTGTCCTCGTAGTTGGCGACGCAGACGGTCCATTCGGGGCGGGGGCCGACGATACTCATATCGCCCTTGATGACGTTGATAAGCTGGGGGATTTCGTCGATGCGGACTTTGCGGAGGAAATTCCCCAGGCGGGTGATGCGAGTATCGTTCTTGGTGGTGGTGGATCCGGCCAACTCTGAGTTCAGGGTCATGGTGCGGAATTTATAGATCGTAAATTCCAGACCACGGAGGCCGACGCGCTTTTGTCGGAAAATGGCGGCTCCGGGACTGTCCAGGCGGATGGCAATGACCGTCAGCAGAAGGATCGGCAGGCTGAGCACAAGGGCCAAGGTCCCAACAACAAGATCTGTAAGTCGCTTTAAATGGGTGTAGGCGGAACTGTCCCCGAGGCGGAAATCTTTTTCAAAGAACCATTCGGGGGTGTCGATCCCAGGATCGAGGGTTTTCACTCTCTGACTCCAGTAGGCTGACCAGGTGTAAACCGGGACCGTGGAGGCATGGAGGGCGACGAGGAAAGGGCTGAGCGCGCTGAGTTGCTGGGCGGCACTAGGGGCGATGACGACGGTGTCCCGGCCGGTGGCATCTGCTTCCGTCGTTCCCAGCAAGGGGCTGCGCAGGAGGGACTCGAGACCGCCATCGATGGCTTGATCCGCTGGAATGGCGACGACGCGATGGGGACGGCTCGTGATCGCGAGCGTGGCTTCCAGTCGTTTGGCTTCTTCGGTGGTCCCAACCACGATAATTCTTTGGTCGGCAGCCTCATGATCAGAGAGGGCCCAAGCGAGACGACGGACGGCAAGGCAGCCGATGGCGCTAAATAGGGGTGTGGCCAGGAGATAAAACCGACTGGTCTGGGTGCCTTGACCATAAGAACCAAATAAAGCAGACGCGCCTGCTCCGATCAAGGTGGCCAGCAACCCCGCAATGAGGAATTCCGAAGCAAAACGGAGGCTGGCGAAGTCTGAGTCCCGATCATACGCTCCCACCATCCAAAGGGAGAAGAGCAGCACCCCCATGGGAATGGTGACCACGTTCCAGTTCGGAAACACGGAACCGGTGGAGAAAAACTTCAGCAGCATTAACACGAAAGCTGAGGCCAAAGCCCAGACCAGAATATCCGCCACAAACCACAGGGCGCGCCAAAGCGACGTGGGGACACCAATCCTCGGAGAAGCGTCAGCGGAGGCTGAGGTCTTCCAATGAGTCAAGGCGCCACGATACGATTTCACGACTGTAGGTTGGCTGGGAGAATGCACTCCAGCAATCGATTTCATAGGGGTAATGCAGGTAAGGGGGTATTAAATCCCCGTGAGACTACACAAAATCTCTAAATCGTTACAAGATATTTTATAAAAATTTATCGAACCAGAGCACGGACTACTGACCGCAACGCAAAGCAGTGCAGGAAACGGATGGGGAGGCGACCAGCCACGTTATGGGTTGGGCAGTCCGGCCGACCGTTCAACCTTGGCACATTAATGCGCCAACGCCGGTTGCAAGATTGCTCCAGAAACCCGCTCCACATCCGCCGCCGTGACTTTGAATTCGGGGCACATGGTGTCTGCGTCCATGCAATCGCCTGTGACATTGTTGACCATGGCCTCGGGGAAATGGAACGTGGTGTAGAGGATGCCGGGTTTCACGTCTTCGGTCACGGAGGCCTTGAGCAGGACTTCGCCCCGCGCGCTAAACAGTCGCACGCGGTCGCCACTGCGGATGCCTTTCTTGGTGGCATCGGCGGGGTTAATGACAAGCAGGTCTTCGCTGACAATTTGTTCATTACCAGTCCGCCGCGTCATGGTGCCGCAGTTGTAGTGTTCCAAAATCCGCCCGGTGGTGAGGATGAACGGAAATTCTTTGCCGTAGCGTTCCAGTTCGTTGGATTCCTGGAACGGGAAGAAATGGAATTTGCCTAATCCATGCTCGCGCTTGAAGCTGTCCAAATGGAGGATCGGCGTGCCTTGGCCGCCCACTTGGATCGGCCATTGCGCGCCTTGGTCGCCCAAGCCTTCCCAAGTGGCGCCCTTGAAAAACGGGACGATCTGGGAAATTTCCGCCAGCATGCCATCGGGGGTGTAGGGCGCTTGGGCGTAACCCATGCGCTGCATGATTTCCACAATGATCTGGCCGTCTGGCTTGGTGCCGGAAAGTGGGGGCACGGTGGCTTGCACCCGTTGGACCCGACGTTCGCTGTTGGTAAACGTGCCGCTCTTCTCCAGGAAGGACGAGGCGGGAAGGATGACGTTGGCGTATTTGGCCGTTTCGGTCATGAAGATTTCCTGGACCAAAAGGAACTCCAGCCCCTCCATGGCCGTGCGCACGTGATGCGTGTTAGGGTCGGTCTGCACCACATCCTCGCCCATGAGCCAGAGCGCTTTTAGACGACCTTCCACAGCGGCATCGAACATCTGCGGGATCTTCCAACCAGCTTCCTCGGATAATTTCACGCCGTAGAAATCCTCGTAAAGTTTGTGCACTTGCGGATCGTTCACTTCGAAATAACCCGCGCCTTGGTGCGGCTGACAACCCATATCGGCGGCTCCCTGGACGTTATTTTGCCCGCGCAGCGGATTCACGCCCACGCCGGGGCGACCGATGTTTCCGGTCATCATGGCGAGGTTTGCAATCAACATCACGGTCTTCGCGCCTTGGGAATGCTCTGTGACTCCGAGACCGTGGAAACTCATCGCGGCCTCGGCCGAAGCGTATTCCAGCGCGGCGGCCTTCACTTGTTCACGGGGCACCCCAGTGAGCTTTTCGATGGCATCCAAGTCCAGGCTCAGCAGTCCAGCCTTCAGTGTTTCCCAGTTCTCACAGCGTTTACTGACAAACTCCTCGTCCACCAATCCGGCATCCAAAATGTAGCGGGAGAACATGTTTAGCAGTGCCACATTGGTGCCCGGGCGGAGTTGCAAATGGTGCTTGGCATAGGGCACTAGCTCGATTTTCCGGGGATCGATCACGATCAGCGGCACGCCTTTCATGACGGCTTGCTTGATCTTCGCACCTGTCACGGGATGGCCTTCGGTGGGGTTCGCCCCAATGACCATGATGCACGCGGTATGCTCCAGATCATCAATCGAATTGGTGGCGGCACCGGTGCCGAAACTCTTCTGCATTCCCCACGCGGTGGGGCTGTGGCAGACCCGCGCGCAGCAGTCGATGTTGTTTGTGCCGATGACCGCACGAATGAATTTCTGCATCAGATAGTTCTCTTCGTTGGTGCAGCGGGCGCTGGAAATGCCAGCGATGGACTGCGCCCCATGATCCGCTTTGATCCGGGTCAAGTTTTCCACGATATGCTCGTAAGCCTCTTCCCACGAGGATTCCACGAATTGGCCATCGCGTTTGATCAACGGCTTGCGCAGACGATCTTTGTGATTGTAGAATTTGAAGGCGTAACGGCCTTTCAGACACGTGTGGGCATGATTGACCGCGGCATCCACCGGAGCGGAAATGGACAGAACTTCGTTGCCCTTGGTTGCTACTTCCAAATTACAACCCACTCCACAGTAGGTGCAAATGGTGCGCGTTTTCTTGGTGGCTTCGATGGATTTAGATTGGAAGACATCGCTGATAGCTGAGGTCGGACACGCCTGAGCACAAGCGCCACAGGAAACACAGGGGCTGTCTTCGAAGCTGGTGTCCAGTCCTTTGATGATCCGGCTCTCAAAGCCCCGACCATGCATGGATAACACGAACTGTCCCTGAATCTCATCACACGCCCGCACGCAACGGGAGCAGTTGATGCATTTCGATAAATCGGACGTCATGTAAGGATGCGAGAGATCCTTCTTGCGGTCCAGGTGATTCGCGCCGGCGGGATAGCGCACTTTGCGCACGCCTACTTTGGCCGCCACCGTTTGCAGTTCGCAGTTGCCATTCACCTCACAAGTCAGGCAGTCCAGTGGATGGTCCGTGAGCACCAATTCGATGATATTCTTCCGCAAGTTGCGCACCTTGTTGGATTCGGTGTAAACATACATGCCGGCCGTCAGCGGGGTGTGGCAGGAAGCCACCACGCGACGCGGCCCATTTTCCGCCAAGGCCACTTCCACCGAACAGACGCGGCAGGCACCGTAGGGCTTGAGCTGCGGAGCATCACACAAGGTCGGCACATGCCCCCGACCGCGGTAGCGATCGACGAAATTCAAGAGGGTATCCCCCGGTTCAAAACCGAAAGGTTTGTCGTCGATGTAGGCGATTTGGGTGGAGGGATTCAGGCTCATGGCAGGGAGGAAGAGTCAGCGATGTGGATAAGGAAATCTGCGGGGGAGCCAATTTGAAGCTCGTAAGCATGCGAAATTGGCCCGCAATGACACAGTAGTAGCCTCATGATCGCCTCATGGCAACCAGAAGCAGCGGTTCTGCACCACAAGTTTACGTCTCCGTTGATGTCCGAGGAAGCACAAAATCATCCGCGAGTTTTGCCTGTTGCAGAGGGCGCAGCCAGCGAATTAGAGGTTTGGGTTGACGCCAGTTGGTTATGACTGCACAATTCCGACACGCCGTGAGCCTCACGCTGAATGCTGGCCCAGTGGCCGGTTGGAATCACTCCGCAATAAAACATGAAAACACTTCCACACTTGATTTGCCTCGCCCTCCTCATGTGCTTCGCTGGTTCGGCTTGGGCTGATCCGTTTGAAATCAAAATTGAACGTCATGTGATTGACAAAGAGGACCGAATCAATCGGCCGCGCCTTGAAGGGGAAGAAATCCAGACAACTTTAAAGATAGTGGTCACCAATCGCAGCGGCAAGCCTGTCGAAAATGCCTCAGTGAATTGGGCCATTGTGGTCGCCCGTTCTGGTCCCAAAAAGGCGGCACTGACCTCTGGCACCAGCAAACTCGGGCCCTTGGCCAACAGCCAATCTGCCACGATCGAAACCGACGCCGTCACGGTTGTAAAAAATCGTAACGGCAAACAGGAACTGGACTACAAAGTGATCCTGCAGGACGCAGCAGGGAAGCAGTTGGTAAACACTGCCAGCGACCCGAAATTTGATGCCTTGGCCAGCGCGGCGCATCCCATGAACAAGGATGCCAAGAAAAAACAAAAAGAGTAAACGAGGGGCAATGGTGCCATCGGCACAACTGCCCCCTTCCCCATTTATAGCCTCAGAGGGGAAACTGTTCTGGAGCGGAATCAGCCTTGCGTGGCTTCATTTTCGCCTTGGCGAAATCCTCTGGACGGGGCATTGAACTGATGACGTGGGTGCTGTCATTGGAAATCCCCTTGCTCTGGAAATGCTTTAACTGCGCATCAAAGCCCGGATAGCTCGTGGCCACGCAATCCACGTCCTCCACGATCGTTTCGCCATCGGCAAAGAGTCCCGCAATGGCAAAAGCCATGGCGATGCGGTGATCTCCGAAGCTGGTCACTCTGGCCCCCTTCAGTTGCGCGCCACCCTCGATTTCCAAGCCATCATAGAGTTCGCGCACGTTCGCACCCATTTCCCGCAGGTTGCGGGCCACGGCGGAAATACGATCCGACTCCTTGTTGCGCAGTTCCCCGGCATCCCGAATCACTGTGCGGCCCTGCGCCAAAGCCGCAGCCACGGCCAGGATCGGGAGTTCATCAATGACGTTAGGGATTTCCGCTCCCTCGATGATGGTGCCTTTCAGGATGCCGCCCTTAATGGTGACATTGCCAATCGGTTCGGCTTGCTCCCGACCGCCCAGCACCTCCGTGATTTGTGCGCCCATCCGAATCAGAACCTTGAGAATGCCGGTGCGGGTGGGATTGAGCCCCACCTCTTGAATAATGAGGTCAGAGCGAGGCTGGGCGGCAGCCGCGACCGCCCAGAAGGCGGCACTGGAAATATCTCCCGGCACTTGGAAGTCGCGACTCTCCGGCACCTGACCACCATAGATGCTAATGCTATGTCCGCTGCGCAGGGTCTTCACCATGAAGTATTTCAACATCGTTTCCGTGTGATCGCGCGTCGCTTGCGGCTCCACTACCGTCGTCTTGCCATCGGCAAAGAGGCCTGCCAACAGGATGGCGCTCTTCACTTGGGCACTGGCCACCGGAAGCGTATAGCGAATGGGGCGAAGCGCCCCTCCCGTAACGATCAGCGGGGCACAACCATTTTCGGTCTCCGAGCGAATCTCCGCCCCCATTTCCCTCAGCGGCTCCATGATCCGCTTCATGGGACGACGCGATAGTGACGCATCGCCCACCAAGCGACTCGTGAACGGCTGCGCGGCCAGGATTCCCGCCAGCAACCGCATCGTGGTGCCGGAATTACCGCACTCCAAGTCCTGTGTGGGCGCTTCCAGCTTCATGCTACAGCCATGGACCTCCAAGCTGGTTGGACCGGGCAACGGAGTGCCTTTTTCATCGTGACCTTTCCAAGCGTTCCCCTGTTCATCGAAGGCCAGGATTTTCACGCCCATCCGACGCATACAATCCATGGTGGAAAGGCAGTCTTCGCTGGCCAGGAACCCCGTGATATGACACACGCCGTTCGATAGCGCGGAAAACATCACAGCCCGATGGGAAATGGATTTATCCCCCGGGACGCGGATCTCGGCGGAAATGTGACGGGCACGTTTAACTCGGAATTCAGACATGGAAGTGAAGGGGGAAATTGATGCGGGAATCAACTGGGAGAAATCGGCCGCCAGCGGGATTAAGTTCCTGCTCGGAGCAACAGCGCGCCGGGCATTGTAATTTCTCGAGCTATTCCAATAATTCAACGGGAAATGCCAAGGCCAGGGCGCGGAGGGCTGGCAGTCCCGTTTTAGATCCCCTCCAGAACGAGGCTCGCAGTGCGCTTGGCCGCGCCACGATGCGGAGCCAGGGCTTGCTGGCCGCGGACCGGACCCAACCGGGCCTCCTGAGGATTCCGCAGCACGTTCCGCACCGCTGCGCAGAGTGCCTCCGGCCCATCCAGTTGCCGGAGCGCTTTGGCATCCAACAGCAGCTTCATCACCAACGAGAAATTCTCCATCTTCGGACCCGTTAGCACCGGTGTGCCCGCCGCAATCGCCTCCACCGGATTCTGCCCACCGTTGGCATAGAAACTCTTCCCCATCACCACCACATCCGGCAATTGCTGCCAATCCCGCAGTTCCCCCGTGGTATCCACTAGCAGAACGTCAGGCTCCTCCTCCGGCACCTCAGCAGCGGTCCGACGCACCGTTTTCAACCCCAGCGCGTTCAATTCCACGACCACCCCGCCAGCACGCTCCACGTGTCGTGGCACCAGAATCAATTTCAGCTGTGGCCACTCCTCGCGCAGCTCTAACCATACCTTTCCCAGCAGCACTTCCTCCTGCGGGAAGGTGCTGGCACCCAGGATCACGTGCGACCAACCGCCCGGCCAGCAACGCTCCGCCACCGCCCGCAACTCCGCTGCCCGACCCGGCTTCGTGGCGGGCTCGTCGTATTTTACACTTCCCGTCAGCACAATCGCCTCCGACCGTGCGCCAATCGCCCGCCAACGGTCCACCCCGTCGGGAAATTGCACACAGACCTGATCCAGCAGGAAAAAGATCGGCTCCACGAACCATTTGAATTTAGCATAGCGACGTCCCGAGCGCGGGGAGAGTCGGGCATTGGCCAGACAGAGTTTCACCCCCTGCCGCTTCGCCAGACACGTCAGATTCGGCCAGACTTCCGCCTCGACAAACACCAGCATTTCCGGTCGCACTAACTTCAGCACTCGACGCACCACCCACAGGAAATCGACCGGGGAGTAAATCACGGTCACCTGCTCCGGAAGATCCTTTACCGCCACCGCATAGCCCGTGGAAGTCGTCGTGGACAGCACCATGCGACGCTCCGGAGCCAGCCGCAGCATTTCCTTAATCAACTTCCGCGCCACCCCCACCTCTCCCACGCTCACCGCGTGCAACCAGATCGGCCGCGGACCACTCGCCAGCCGAGCCTTGATCTCCGCGCTGAAGCAGCCCAACCGCTGCCAGAAATTCTGCCCATAACCGCCCCGTTTCCGCATCTTCAGCAGCGAACTAGGCAGCAGCCACAGCAACGCCAGCGGCAGCAGGCTATTGTAGATGAGCAGGACGAAACGACGTCGCCAAAGAAAGGGATCGGGTATGGGTAGTGATGAATGC
>JANOAV010000170.1:0-24965 GCA_031411295.1 Verrucomicrobiales bacterium
TGAAGCTTGTGCCCGAGCCCACCAATGCCAAGACCGCAACAACGAAAGCGGATTGATCCTTAGCAAAAAAATTTATGAGCCAACCATATCATCGTCGAAATTTCCTCCAGCGCACTGCCCTAGCCGCCGTAGGCAGTCTGCTGGCCACCAACTCCAGCCGTGCTCTGGAGGCAATCCCGGATCGACTGGTGGTTCTGACCTTCGATGACTCCGTCGTTAGCCATGCCACCTACGTGGCTCCCCTGCTCAAGAAAATGGGCTTTGGGGGCACCTTCTTCATCACCGAAGGCTTCGAGTTCAGCACCGACAAGGAACACTACCTAACGTGGGAACAGATCCAGGAGATGGACAAATCTGGCTTTGAAATTGGCAACCACACCCGCAAGCACGCCACCGTCCCTGGCCAATCGCCCGAGCAATTGAAAGCCGACGTCGAATACATTGAACAACAATGTGCCAAATACGGCATCGCCCGCCCCACCAGCTTTTGCTATCCCGGCTATCAAACTTCCATTGCTGCCAGCAAACTCCTCAACGAACGCGGCTACCGATTTGCGCGCGCCGGCGGAGCTAAAATCTACGACCCCGCTGCCGATGATCCCCTCGCCCTGCCCCAAGCTTTCGACGGCAAACCCGAAAGCACGCTGGACCAATTCAAAGCCGCCATCGCGCAAGCCCGTGATGGCAAGATCGCAGTCATCACCTTCCACGGCGTGCCCGACCTCAAGCACCCTTGGGTCAATACCGATCCCGCCAAATTCGAAGCCTACATGGCTCACCTAAAGGCCGAAGGCTGCAAAGTCATTCCATTGCGAGACCTCGCCAAATACGTCGCCCCCAAGCAATCGTAAACCGAGTGTGGCGCAGTCCGCTGGACTGCGATTCCCACTGAAGCTGGAACCAACTCGCCCTTTGCCCCTGATGAAACGTATCTTCCTTTTGCACTCGCTCTGCGCTCTGATGCTTCCTTTACTGGCGGAGGAACCCTCGTCTGCGCTCCCGGTGCTAACGCTTCCCGTCCGGGTTCATCTGATGCATTCTGCGACGCTGCCAGCCATGCAGACGACGTTGACGGACGGGGATATAAAACGAATTTTCGCCAAGGTGAACCAAGTTTGGGCGGCAGCTGGGATTCAGTTTGAGATTGAGTCCATTGGTGCCACCGAGGCTACCCCTTTGCCCAAGGAGCAACTCCTGGCAGGTGAGTTCGAACGGGTCGGGGCCATGATTCCTGAGGCTCGCCTCAGCGCGACGGCTCTGAATGTTTGTTACGTTAAGCAGGTCCAACCCAATGGGTTTTACAACGGCAAGCTGATCGTGGTCAAGGACACGGCTGCGTTGAAGGAGGTGCCCGGTGGGCTGGATGAACCTTTGCCGCGGGTAACCTCACATGAACTAGGTCATGCGTTGGGTTTGCCCCATCGGCAGGATACCACCAATCTCATGCAATCCGGCACCACGGGATTCTCTTTGAATGAGGCTGAAATCACCAAGGCGCGTGAGAAAGCATCGCAACGGCAGGAGAAATTTGCGCCACCAAAAAGTTAACCTCAGACCGATCTCGCATCACAAGATGGCTCGTAGCATTGCCTGCCAACTGTTAGGGATATACGCTGGAGTCCCGCTTTTAAGCGGAGCATCACGTCAAGCAAACCCTGCCCACAACTCGTGTTGCCATTAGTTTCCTTCTGAGGCCACCCACTTTCCCGCAGGTCAGGATGTCTGAGCCTGCATTTCCTAAAATGGATCAAGTCCTTGCGTAATACCGCCCGGGAAACTGCTTGATCAGCCGCTTCAACTCTAGTCGCATCAGGTTCCCAGAGACCACGGGAGTGCTGAGTTCACACTGCGAAATAATTTCCTCCACGTGCGTTTCGTTGGTCCCGATGACGGCATAGATGGCTTGCTCTTCAGGGCTGAGATTATCCAGCGGAAAAAGAGTCGGTTGCGCCGGAGCAGAAGCTTCGGTGGGGAAAAGATTGCCCAGATCATCTAGAATATCCTGGGCAGACATCACCAGTTTGCTGCCATTTTGAATCAGCTTGTTGGTGCCAGCGGAGAGCGGCTTATCAATCTGCCCGGGCACGGCATAGACGTTGCGCCCCTGCTCGGCGGCCATGTTGGCGGTAATGAGTGATCCGCTCCATGCAGGTGCTTCCACCACCAGAATGCCGCTGCTCCAGCCGCTGACGATGCGGTTGCGCATGGGAAACGTTTGTTTGTCCGGCGGCAGATCAATCGGGAACTCCGAGACCACGGCCCCATGTCCATCCGCGATGCGGTCTGCCAGTGCTTGATTTTCGGGTGGGTATAATTTCCCCAGTCCGGATCCAATCACGGCTACGGTGCGACCAGCGGCGGCCAGGGCCCCTTCGTGGGCATCCGTATCAATGCCCCGCGCCAAGCCCGAAAGCACCGTGACGCCTGCTGCAGCCAGTTGATAGGATAGCTTCTTGGCGCACTGACTGCCATAATGCGTGCAGCGTCGGCTGCCCACGACACCAATCGCCACCCGGTCCCGCTCCAGTAATTTCCCATGAACATAGAGCACCAGCGGCGGATCGTAAATTTCCCGCAGAGTATCCGGGTAAATTTCATCCTCACAAGTAACGATGTCCACGTTCATTTCCTTGGCGCGACGTTCTTCGCGCGCCAAATCCGTGTGCTGCTCCCAGCCATGGACCGCGGCTGCCAGCGTGGCGCTGAAACCCTTGATGCGGGAAATGTCATGCTCCGATGCCGTTAGAATTGCTTCTGGTGAGCCAAAGTGTTCCAGTAACCGACGCACCCGCACCGGACCAACTCGTGGCAGTTGATTCAGCACCAAGTAGGCTTGCCGACGCGTCATGGCGAGATTTCCCAAAACACCTAGGCAGCGCCCAGTAACTGATGGGCGTTGATCGCTTCGGTGATTGCCGCCCAGCCATTGGGCTGTTGCAGTTGGAAGAGATTCAGGTAAACGGCCACTTCCTCAGCGGGAAATTCTGCCAGCAACTTGGTAACGCCAGCCGCCACCTTGGCGGAATCCAGTTCGTCGGGGATGTCCCCATCCACTCCGCCCTTGCCATCATGCTTGATTCCCAGTGTGTCCAAGAAGCTGGCCAGCATAGGGGACTTGGCTTTCATGAGCCAGACTTGGAGGATGTTCTCGCCCACGCCTTCGCTGAGGCGGGATTTCAGCGTTTCCATGATCCAAGCGAATTGTTGATCTCGTGACCGCTGGGTCACGAAGACCGGACGCACTTTCTTCTGTTGCGCCAGCGTGGTGACGGCTGCTTTATAGACTTCACGTTCGTCGTCCTTCATCCAAGTCATGATTTGTTGACCGAGAGCGGGGGACATCGATTTAAAGAGTTGGTGGGCCTGCATGGGTTCCGGGATATTGAGAGAGGGATAAAATTGGAGGCGCGACTAGTGGCACCGCCAGCGCCATTTGTCGAGAAATTTGGCAGACGAACTTTTCCTTGCTCTCGGGCCTAGCTTCCGTCAATTCAACTTATCATGAGCCAATCCACAGAAACACCCCACGCTCCGTTGCCATCCGTCGGTATTTTCAAAGTCCTCACCGACGAACATCGGGATATTTTGACCCGTCTGGGTAAATTTCGCATCCTCGCTCCAGGGGCCGCTCTGATTGAGCAGGGAGACCACGGTGACTCGCTTTTTTTCGTGCTGGAAGGAGTGCTCAATGTGACCTGTCATTCTCCCATGAGCACGGTTTCCATGGGCACCATCAAGGCGGGTGAGACCGTGGGGGAAATGAACATCATTGATCCGCTCAAAGCCAGCGCCACCGTTAAGGTTCAACACACCGCCAGAGTGTGGCAAATTTCACGTGATAATCTCGAGCAGTTTTTCAAGGAATATCCCGCGTGTGGGGTGGCCATTCTCAAGGAGATTGCCGTCCTCTTGACCCGCCGCATTAGGCGGGGGGCAGACCGGGCGATTCGGCAGGCAGAATTGGCGGTCGCGATCTATGAATTGGATTAATCAAGTGGCTCCATTTCTCTTAGAAAAAGTCTCGCGCTCGCGCTGCGGATGGGTTTCGTAGGGGAACCCCTGATTCCTGCATCAGGAAGCCCGAAGCAGCCATGCTAGCCGACATCAGCGTCCTAACATGCGTTCAATCGGAGTGATGACTAGCATCTGGAGCGCAAGCGGTTTTTTAAAAATTATTCTCGCGCAAATGTAAAATTTTACTAGTAATGCGAGTCAGCTTTGCTAAAAGAAACCTGCGAACTTGCTCGCGGGAATTTCAGGTTAGATCAGCTGGCTAGTCGTCTGCAAATCCTCTGTATCCGCATAAGTCGTTCATGATCAACCTTAACCCTTCATTTGTTAATAAATACTACTCTCAGCTCAAGTATCGCTTGCCACCACACTTGAAACCTTGCCAAGTTCGACTCCCATTTTTCTGCTTTTCTAATTTTTTTGAATTTCCATTTTTAACGACCAGACCTCAACTCACCATGTTCCTCACTACCGACCTCCGTTTTTCTTATTCTCCCCACCTTCGTTGCCCCCTGCGAACCATTGTTGCCACCCCGTTAGCAATAACGTCACAACTCATTCCTAACCGCACGAAATAGAAGGGGACAAACGTCATGCCAAACCATGATTTAGCCGCCATTTGGGGCGGTGTTAAGGACGATTTACGTCGGAAACTAGAGCCCGGAGATTATGATCTTTGGATTGCCAAGACCCGATTGCTGGAAATTAACGAAGTGACCGCCCGGGTGGAAGCGCCCAATGATCTGCACGCGGCATTCTTGGATAACAATTACTTGTCCGAGGTGCAAAATGCCTTGGAGATGAGTCTCGGCAGCCGCCGCCCGGTGGTCTTTGAATCTGGCACCGCCTCCGGTGTCTTGGAACAGCCCGACTTGTTCGATGATGAGCTAGCCGAAGAGGACAAAGCCAAGACCACCAAGGCCCCTCGGCTGCGGCCTGCGGTGGGTTTCCTCAACGAGCAATATACCTTCGAGACCTTCGTCGTGGGGGCGAATAATGAATTTGCGGCTGCGGCCTGTCACGCCGTGGCCAAGAACCCAGCCAAGACCTACAATCCCTTGTTTATCTTCGGCCCCACCGGGATGGGCAAGACCCACCTGATGCATGCCATCGGGCGGCAAATCCTGCTCAATCGCCCGAAAGCGCGCGTCATTTGCGTGACCTCGGAAGACTTTACTAACGAATTCATTGCCGCCATCGGTAGTTCCTCCCTGCCCGCGTTTCGCAAGAAGTATCGCCAGGCGGATGTCTTGTTGATTGATGATGTGCAATTCTTTGGCGACAAGGGGCGCAGTCAGGAAGAATTCTTCCACACCTTCAACACCTTCCAAGATGGACACAAACAAATTGTCCTAACGTGTGATCGCATGCCCAGTGAAATCAATGGGTTGGAGAAACGCCTCATGTCCCGCTTCGAATGGGGAATGACCGCTTCGGTGACACCTCCAGAAGTGGAGACTCGGGTGGCGATCCTCCGGCGTAAGCTCCAGAGCCTGAAAAACGTGCCTTATCTGAGCGATGAAGTCGTGCGCTTTGTAGCCGAGAAAGTCCGCAGCAACGTGCGTCGCCTGCAAGGAGCGATTCTGCGCGTCGTGACATACTTCTCCCTCAATCCAGAGTTGCCGCTAAGCACGGAAATCGTGGCCACCAAAATTTTGCCTGATCTGCTCCATGAGGAAGCCAAAGAAACCGTCAATGTTGATCGTATCCAGAAGGTGGTGGCGAGCCACTTTGGGATGCAGATCAGTGACCTCACAGGCCCGCGTCGTCCAGCAGACATCGCCTGGGCTAGGCAATTGGCGATGTATTTGACTCGCGAACTAACGAAAGCCCCCTACCAGGATATTGGGCGCGCCTTCGGCAATCGGGATCACGGCACCGTGATGCATGCTTGTCGCAAAGTGGAGGATCTGAACAATGTGGACGAAAAGGCCACGGGGGACCTGCGTTTCCTGCTGCGCGAGTTACAACGTTAGGGCAGATTCGATCATGTAGCAGTGCAATGGGAGCGCCCGCGCTCCCATTCACGTCTGCGGGAACACCTCGGTCCCCGTGGCGCAGTTGAGCCGATCCTCAACCTCGTTTGGTTTACTTCTCTTCCTTGTCGGGCTGATTTTCTGTGTTTCAGTGTCTCCTATGCCCCCAACCGGTTCGCCCCCATTCAATCAAAAGCTTTCTCTACATCGTCGGTTGTCGTTGGTAGAGCAGACCGTGTCCGCGCTGAGGCAGCACATTGAACAGCAAGTATGGAGAGATTTCCTGCCGCCGGAAAACTTCCTCACCAAAGAACTCGGAGTCAGTCGCGTCACCCTGCGCAAGGCCCTTGCGGAACTTGGCTCCCAGGGCTTAATCAAGGCAGGCGGACGCGGTTTTCGGAATCAGATCGCGATGGAACCAAGGGCGTTGTCAGACGCCACTCTGGGGCAACGCGTGCATTTCCTGAGTCCCATTTCCGAGGCAGAGATGGTCACCAGCACTCGCGTGATTTATGATGAATTGCGCATCGCGTTGCTGAAGCAGGGCTGTTCCATAGCGTTTGATCATAGGAAATCGGTCTGGAGCCAGCACCCCGCCGCCAAGCTGCGGAGCTTAACGCAGGAAAGCGAGGCCGGAGCATGGGTGCTCTATCGCGCCTCACTGGCCATACAGCAATGGTTCCATGATAACCAGGTGCGCTGCGTGGTGTTGGGGCCTTGTTATCCCGGAGTAACGCTGCCGAGCGCTCAGTTCGATGTGAGGGCACTGGGGTGGCATGTGGGTTGCGAATGCTCACGCTTGGGGCATCGGCATGTAGCCTTTGTGGCCCATGATCTTTCCGTGGCCAGCTCACTGCTAACCCAGGAGGGACTGAATCAGCACCTCCGGCCCAGAGGGAATTTGGCGAAATTGTCCTTGATCGAAGATGATTATACCCAGTCGTCCTTACGAGTCGCGCTCAAACGGCTCATGGCCCAGGCGGAACCACCCACGTGCATCATCGCAAGCGCAGCAGGGCAGGCTTGGCCGATCATAGGTATCCTTCAGGAACTGGGATTGCGAGTGCCGGAGGACGTTTCCTTGGTGGTGCGGGATCATGAGTCGTTCCTCTCCCGCAGCGTGCCTGAGGTAACGCGTTATACTTTCGATGTTCCTCGATTCGGGCGTTTGGCTGGAGGGCTGGTGAGATGTGTCTTCGCTGGGGGCGGGTTGCGGCAAACGCATCGCCGAGTCCAGCCAGTCTTCGTGCCTGGACAAACGTTGGTGCAGCGGAAGACCTAAGCGAACGCCTAGCCAGGTAGGTGCAGCTAGGGAGGGGCACACCTTGACGCTGCTGATAACCGAAACGAATCAGGGTCGGCGGACGGTGTATTTTTTGCAGACATTTCGAAATCAATCGCCATCCCCATCGGTTTCTGACATATCACGCTCGGCTCGGAATTCTGCGCTTCGTAAATTGATGTCTGAAAATCCGGGAATACCAACGCCAAGCTCACCTCACCTCACCTCATCCCGCTTATGAAAAAATTCTCCACCACCTCGCTACAGCAAACGCTAGCTGGCGTTTGGCTATCCATGATGCCGCTTACCGCTCAGGCTGCCAACATTCTTTGGGTAAGCGACAATGGACCGGAGGGCACTGCCACTGGCACTGATAATGTCGGTAAGGGGAATTTCCTCGCCTCCAACTCCTCGCCCGACGGGAACAATCCTTTTGTGGACCAAGGGTTTGTGGACTTGCTAGCGGAGGCTGGGCACGCCGTGAGTCGTTTCAATCCCCGCTCAGGAGCGTTGTCTCTGGATGACGTGGAGACGATTAATACTTTCGATCTGGTCATTGTTGGATCCGCCACCAACAGTGGTCCGTTCAACCTGAATGCCCAAGGACCCAAGTGGAATACCCTGATCACCAAGCCGATGATCACGACCAAGTCCACTCTGATCCGAGCGAACCGGATGGGGTATCTTTTAAATAACTTCGAATATGATTGCGGGGCTGATTTGAGCACTACGGCCAGCGGTAAGGTGACATTCGTTCAGCCCCAAAGCGATATTTTCACGGGAATCCCCCGCACGGGTAATGTCATGGACAGCTACAGCTCCATTATCGTGCCAACCCCAACCAATAATCGTGGAACTTCCGTGCAGTTCTTTAAACTGTTGGTGGGTGGAGTGGAGCAAACCACAGCCCCTAATAATCCTCCAGTAAATACAATGGAGCCTGGTGGTGTAAGCTTGGCGACCATCGAGTTTAATCCCCTGAATCCCGGGGTAAATATTGCCACTGGAGTCACTCCATCCATTGATCCGAATTATGTGGCAACCGGTTACGCTATTGCTGAATGGCCAGCTAGGTCTAGAGTTCGGAGCACCCAAGTATCTGGCGGAGAACCGCTTGGAGGCTATCGGATGTTCTTCGGTTGCGGCACTCGTGATGCCTCTGGTTCTTCAACCAGTGCCCCCAATCCCCAAGCCGGGGCCTTGGATCTCACGCCCGAAGGCCAGCAAATGTTCCTCAACGCCATCCAACATGCGTTAGTCCAACCGAGCGCTCCCAGCAATTGGAATAACGTTTCCACGGATTATAAATGGAATCCCACCAGCACCAACTGGAACAGCCCGGCCACTGGCTGGGTGTCGGATGAGGACGCGATCTTCTCCTCCGCTGCGGCGGGGGTGGTGGGCACCGTCACCTTGGATGCCAGCGTCAACGCGCATAGCGTGACCGTAAGCGTTCCTGGCTACTCGCTTGCCTCCTCCGGTGGGAGCACGCTGAATCTGACTGGTAATGCCACCATCACCGCAGACGCACCATTTTCGATTGCCGCGCCCATCACCGGGACTTCGGGGCTAACCGTCCGGGGCAGCAGTGCCGTGAGCTTGGAAGCAGCCAATACCTACACCGGACCAACCAAAGTGAAGAGTGGCACGCTGATCCTCCACGCCCCGACCACTGGCAACAACGCTTCCCCCTATGCCATCGTTGGTCTGGATGCGTTGGATGCTGGTGCTACCCTGCAACAGTGGGCCGGAGCCCCCACTCCCTTGGGTGGCCCCTACACCAACGGCAGCTTGAACCGGGCGGCCAATGGTCAAATCTATCGCTTCGCACCATTTGTCATGACGGGAGGCACCTTCGACCTCAATGGAGAAGATAACACCACTCAATGGCCTGCCCCGAGCGGGACTGGTATCATTACCAACAGTTCTCCGTATGCCCGTGCGGCGTATCGCATCGGTCTTGCCAGCGGCCAGACCGCAACCTTTAGCGGAGTCATCCAAAATGGGAACAATGGGGTTGTTGTGACCAGCATTATTCCAAACACGGCTCCAGGGGTTACTCCCGTCACCTACAAGCAGGGCTACCGCATGGATCTGGACCTTCAGTCCATGGCTGACGATAGTTCGGTCTTTGTTCTCGCAGGCAAGAACACCTTCACTGGATTCACCCGGATCGGTGGCGGCCGACTTTCCTTCACGGGGAATGGCCGCTGGGGTGTTGCCACGAATACCGGAGATGCCAATACGAGCACTCCTCCCGGAAGCATCATCTGTAATGGTGGCAATGCCTCCCTGCGGGTGGACTTCAACGGAACCAGCCAGACCACCGGTGGCTTGTCAGGTAATGGAGGAGTCTATGCCAACAACAGAGCAAATACTTGTTCCATCCTGACCGTGGGAGCTGCTAATCTGAGCAGCCCAACAGGGACCGGGACCCAAACCATCGAAGGCTACAATCCATGGCCGACTAACAACGCAACCCATGACGGCGGCAAAATCGTGGACAATACTACCGGCACCGGCGGCAAAGTCGCCCTGACTAAAATCGGCACCGGCACCATTTTGATGCCTACTCCACTGAACACCTACAGCGGCCCCACGCTCATCAACAACGGCGTGCTCTACATCACGGCATCCGGTGTTCCCAGCCCCAACAGCCCCATTCAGATCAACAACAATGGCGCTACCACCACCGGCCAGCTCAAGCTGGGCTACGAAGGCAACAAACCTGTCAGAGCCCTCCTGATCAACGGGGTGCAGCTTCCAATCGGCAATTATGATGCTACTACCTACCCAGGTTTGATCCTTGGCACTGGTGGCCTGACGGTCACCTCCGACGATCCAGTGGAACTTTCCAACCTCACCGTCACCATCGAAGACACCGATGTCTTCGTGCGCTGGACTGGCTGCGGCGTGCTCCAATGGTCTTCCGACCTGCTCAACTGGACTGAACTCCCTGGAGCCACCAGTCCCTACAACACACCATTCACGCCCGGGAAGAAATTCTGGCGTCTGCGGCTCTAAGCCTCAATCCGTTCATGCACGGATCAGGAGTCTCGGCTCCTGATCCGTGCTCTTTTCCAGGCTGTTTCCCTTCCTCAACGAAACGATGTCGCCTCGTCCAGTCATTGTTTTCGCCTGCCTGTGGGCCATGTCACTGGCCACCACGCACGGACAGTTTGTGATCAGTGAATTCATGGCCAACAATCTCAGCAGTGCTGAGGTGGACGAAGACACCAGCCACTCGGATTGGATCGAGATTCAGAATAACGGACCCACGACTGCCTCGCTCAATGGGTGGTATCTCACGGATGATGCTACCGAGTTACGCAAATGGCAATTTCCCCTGACTACCCCAGCGGTCAGCGTGCCCGGGGGTGGTCGTATTACCGTTTGGGCGTCCAGCAAAAACCGCAAAGCCAGCGCCACCCGACTCCACACCAATTTCAAACTCAATAACACCGGGGAATTCCTCGCGTTAGTGCGCCCGGACGGCACCACCATTGAGCATAGCTATTCCCCTGCCTATCCTCCTCAGATCCCCAGTGGAACCTATGGCCTCGGTAATGTCCTAACCACAAAAGTCCTCCTGCCTGAAATCAGTCCAGGGCGCGCTAAATCGCCCACCAGCGCGTCGGACTTCAGCTTAAACTTTAACAATTGGAGGCTCGCCACATTTGATGATACTTCCTGGCAGGCGGGCACGGCAGGCTTTGGGTTTGGCAGCCCATTTACGAGTCAACTCGGCAGCGGAGGAAATATCTCCGGGATGATGCGAGGACTGAATGCCAGTTGCTTCATTCGTTACAAATTCAATTACACGCCAACCTTTCCAGTGGCCGCCATGCGACTCATCATGCGATGGGACGACGGCTTCAGCAGTTATCTGAATGGAAATTTCGTGCTCAAAAACGGCGGAGCCCTGATCCCAGCATGGAATTCCGTGGCCTTGTCTGCGCGCGACGATACCACCTCCGCCACCACCTTGGCAGCCAATACCGGCATTCCATTCCTCGTCAGTGGAACCAATCTGCTTGGTTTCCAACTCTTCAACAGTGCGGCCACAGAATTCAACGGCTCCAACGACGTGACGAACGCCCTGCTCAAAGCCCAATTGGAGATCGATGAAATTACATCGATCGCGTCCGGTTATCTGAGCGCCTCCACCCGGGGCGCAGCCAACGCCAACCTGCGGACCACCATCGGCCCCGCCATCAGCAACACCACCGATAAGCCCCCGCAGCCCACCGGAGGAGCCACCAGCGCTCCCATGCTGATCACGACCACCGTGAATCCCACCCTGCGCCCGCTCGCTCCTAGCAATCCCGTAACTCTGCGGTGGCGACGAATGTTTGCCACAGAATCCAGCGTCACCATGATGGACGACGGCACGAATGGGGATGTCACGGCCAACGATAAAATCTACACTGCCAGCATCCCCACCACCAGCCTGCTGCCAGGTGAAATGATTCGCTGGCGCATCGTCGCCCAGGATAATTCTGCCAGCCCAATTTATGCTTACGATCCACCCTACCCAGGCTTTTCCTCTACCGCGTTACCGACCAACCCACCTCCGGTGGATGCCTTCATGGAGGCGGAACAATATTTTGGAACCATCGCCCTTCCGGCCCTGGTCGGGAACACCAGTTTGCCCGTGCTCCACTGGTATTTTACTGGCCCTGATAACACCGTAAATGGCAACGGCACGCGATGCTCGTTCTTCTGGCAACCGCTCCCGCTGGATCAACCTCCTGCTGGCTACGTGCCGCCCAAACCGAGATTCTATGACAACGTGCTCGTAAACATTCACGGCCAGAGTTCGCAAGGTTTCCCCAAGAAGAGTCACGACCTTAGCTTCAGCAAAGACAACCGTTTCCTCTGGAAAGACGGCACCCCGGAGACCTCTGGGGTCAATTTACTATCCAACTATGCGGACAAATCCAAAGTGCGGGATAGCACTGCCTACTGGGTCTGGGAGAAGTCCCAGCACATCGCATCACACTATGCCACGCTGGTTAGGGTTCAGCAAAACAACGCTTTCAAGGGCCTCTACGATCTCGTCGAAAATGGCAACGCCTCTTGGCTCAAACGCCAGCATCTGGATGAAGCGGGCACGCTTTACAAAATCTACAACTCCCTCGAATCGACCGCTGGCAATGAAAAGAAAAATCCCGACGACACCGATGCCACTGAACTCAACGCCCTCGTGGCTGGAATCAATCCTAGCCTTCCTCTAACCAACCGACTGAAATACCTCTACGACAATGTCAATGTGGCGGCCCTGATCAATTGCATGGCCACCCATTCCATCATTTTGAATCGGGACTTCGGGCATAAGAATTACTACGTTTATCGCGACACCCACGGCACCCAGGAATGGAGCGTCCTGCCGTGGGATCAAGACCTGTGCCTCGGCCATACGTGGACCGGGGAGCAGGGATACTTCGATGATAACACCCATAGTCAGGCCGCCTTGCAGCCTATTAATTCAGGCGTGCCGGGCAATCGACTCATGCAGTTGGTCTATGACACCCCCGAATTGAATCACATGTTTGTTCGTCGCCTGCGCACCCTGGCGGATCATTTCTACGTTGCTCCGGCCGAAACGAACGGCCCCATCGCGCAACACATCGACGCCATCATCCAACAAATCGATCCCGATCCCAATAACACCGCCACGGGACTCGACGATGCCGATTTGGATTCCCGAGCCTGGGGCTTTTGGGTCGATGGCAGTGGCACCAGCATTCCTTACACAGATTCCCGGATGGCTGAGCAAACAGCCCGCGTCCAAGCCGCACGGATTACGATTTCCAATCCCGTCCCACCGAACCCAGGCGGCATTTACAACGATGGCACTGCTTCAGACTTCCCCTTCTTGCTCGGGCGGAGAGACTACTATTTCAGCGCCATTCCGCCCATCAGTCCCAGCCTCAACGGCACCACGTTACCCAACCAAGTCTTCCCCACGAGTCAGCCGGCGGAACCAAATGTTATCCTGGAACAATTCAACGTCACGCCCACTACGGGCAACTATCAAGACCAGGAATATTTCGTGATCCGCAATCCCAATGCCTTTGCCGTGGACCTTTCGGGATGGAAACTCGGCGGAGATATCAAGCTAATATTCCAAGGCGGCACCATCATTCCCGCTCAAGGTGCGGCCACCACCCAGCCGGAGAATGCCGCTTACGTCAACGAACTGGTTGTTGCCAACCAGCCCGCGGGATTTCGCACCCGCAGCACTGCGCCCATGGCCAACCAATATCGATTGGTGGCCGGACCCTACGAGCATCAGCTTTCCGCCTATGGTGGCACGATCACGTTGAGCCGCCCTAACGATCCGCTCAATCCCTCCGCTGGTTACACCCAAGTTCAGAGCGTGACTTACACTGGCGTGCCGACCGATGCCCAGAAATATCTCCGCATCACAGAATTGAATTTTCGCCCCGCTCCTGCCACCACGCAGGAACTTGCCCAGCTCCCTGGACTGGTTAGTGGAGATTTCGAATTTATTGAATTACTCAACACAGGCGAGCAACCGTTAGACTTGGGCGGGACCTACTTTGAGGAAGGCGTGGAATTTACCTTTCCGAAACCTTTCCTTCTCAACCCCGATCAACGCTGTGTCCTGGTTGCCAGTGAGACCGCATTCGCCATCCGCTACGGATCCAGCCACTTGGTTGCCGGGGAATTCCAAGGGGCTTTGGACAATGGTGGCGAGACGTTGCGATTGCTGGATTCGGTAGGAGAAGCCGTGTTGGAATTCACCTATGATGACGATTGGTATCCCGTGCCGACAGGGCAATATCGCAGTTTCGTAATTGCTACGCCAATGCCTGCGGCCACCGCTTACAGCCAACCAGCCAGTTGGGCACTCAGCGCCAACACGAACGGCAGTCCCAGTGCTGGCGACACCACTTCATCGATCGTTTACGAAGGTTGGCGACACGCCTTTTTTGCGAATGCCCTCACCAATCCCGCCGCCCCTCCAACGGCAGATCC
The DNA here is from genome assembly GCA_031411295.1 of Verrucomicrobiales bacterium. Lineage (GTDB taxonomy): Bacteria > Verrucomicrobiota > Verrucomicrobiia > Verrucomicrobiales > V1-33 > JAGNEJ01. The sequence continues at coordinate 14,275 of JANOAV010000170.1, forward strand.
CGATGGGGATGGTTGGACAAATTTTTCCGAATACGCTTTCGGTAGCAATCCAATCGATGCCTCCTCCGTGCCGCAGGTGCGCTCCGGCAGTGCTAATATAGGTGCCGACACCTTCCTTACTATCACCTGCCAACGTCCGCTGAATACCATCGATACGGTGTATCAGGGACAAGCCACCTCGGACTTGGCTAATGGTCCCTGGGTGCCGGATGCCGTGCTCCTTACCCCCGCAGTGGCGTTAAGTAATGGACTGGAAGAAGTCACCTTCCGGGATACGATCAGTCTCACGACAAGTCCCACGCGGTTCCTGCGCTGCAGTTGTTCCCAACCAGTAAACCCATAATCTCATGACGCCCCAATCACCAACCCCTCCACCGCTTTCCCGCCGCAGTTTTCTCCAGCAATCCACCGTGGCAGCTGGCGCGTTATTGGCGGCTCCCAGCTTCGGGGCTACGGCCGCAGATAGGAAATTAAATATCGCCTTTATCGGCATGGGCGGGCAAATCCAGGGACACGTTAGTCAATTAATCCAGATGGGACATCACGTGGCCGCCCTGTGCGATGTGGATGCCCGCCAAATCGAAAGCACCCAGAAACGCCACGGAGAAGCCGTCGCTCAGGCCGCTATTTATCAGGATTACCGCGTGCTCTTCGCGAAGGAGAAATCCATCGATGCGGTCGTCATCGCCACCCCGGATCACTGGCATGCTCCCATCTGCCGAGCCGCCATCAAGGCTGGTAAGCACGTTTACTGCGAGAAGCCACTAACGCATACCATCGCAGAAGCACGGGAACTCCGAGAGTTGGCCAAAGCCTCGCCCGTCGTCACCCAGACCGGCAACCAAGGCAGTGCCTCACCCGGCTTGCGCCGCAGCATGGAATTGATTGCCGCCAATTTCTTCGGCCCCATCAGCGAAATCCACGTCTGGCATCCAGACCATAGTTGGCCCAGCGGCGTGTCCCGCCCGGAAGGCACCGATGCCGTGCCGGAACAACTCGATTGGGATTTCTGGTTAGGCACATCTCCCCTGCGCCCCTTCAAAGAGAACCAATATCATCCCGTGAAATGGCGTGGGTGGTATGATTTTGGCAACGGCTCCGTAGGCGATTTCTGCTGCCACGGCTTTAACCTGCCCGTGCGGGCGCTCAACTTGGACTACCCTACCCACATCGAAGTCAGCGGCCAGGGGCTTGGTTTGGAAAGCTTCGCCAAAGCCTGCACCGTGCGCTATCATTTCCCGGCCCGGGGCGATCGGGGGCCAGTGAAACTCAATTTCTACACCGGAGGCGATCTCCCACCGCCAGAGGTCACCGCAGCCCTAACTGACTCCTTCGGCAAAGTTTCCGGCACCGGGTGCCTGCTCCTTGGCACCAAAGGACAACTCTCCAGCGGCCTCTGGAATTCCGACTGCTACGTCAAACTCAATGAAGATAAACGATTCACCGGAGCCGACAACCACGCTGCCGCCAAGGAAATCCCGCAAACCCTGCCCCGCGTCAAAAGTCATCTCCACGAGTGGGTGGATGCCTGCCTCGGCGGCCCCAAAGTCTTCGCAGACTTCGATCTTGGCGGCCACTTAACGGAAATCGGCCTGGCCGGCATCGTCTCCCTTCGCCTGCAAAAGAACATCGACTGGGACGGCCCCAACATGAAAGTCCCCGGCATGCCCGAGGCCGACCAATACATCCGCCGAACCGATCGCAAAACCTATCTCTAGCCGGGGACAGTTTACTGGGCCACGAACCGCGCGACACATCACACCATGCAAAACCGCACGTTCATTTCATTCCTTTCAGGCTTCCTGCTTGGCTGCACATCCCAGCAAGGGCAGGCGGAGATCCATCATGCTCAGGGTGAGTTGGCGGGGGAGGTGACTGCCAGCACCGTCCTACTGCAATCTCGACTCACTGCGCTCCCTGGCCCGGGATTGGACGCCATGGGGGATGTGCCGGGGGCGGTGGGTGCGGGCTGCTTTGAGTGGAGCACGGCGGCGGATTTCACCAATGCCAAACGATCGCATTGGATGCAGGCGGGGGCGGGCAGCGATTTCATTTTGCGCACTCGGTTAGGCGGGTTAGTGCCCGGGACCGTGCATTATTATCGGCTGGTTTTCGGAACGGATGAAGCATCTGCCAAGCCAGGCCCAACGCGGCAATTTAAGACGCTCCCCACCGCCACGCAGGCTCCGGAAGTGAGCTTCTGCATGGGGAGTTGCATGAACTACTACGCCTTCATGAGTGGGAAACCCAACGGCAAAGGACCAGTCACGGCCACGTTGGAGGATAAGCGTCTCGGCTATCCATCGTTTGCTGCCATGCTGGCCCTGAAACCGGATTTCTTCATCGGGACGGGCGATATTGTTTATTATGACCAACCGAGGGAGACTGCGGCCAAATCATTGTCCGAGCTAAGACGCAAATGGCATGAGCAGGCGAGGTTTCCCCGGCTCATCGATTTCTTCTCCCGCACCCCAGCATTCTGGTCCAAGGACGATCATGATTTTCGTTTCGATGATGCCGATTTAAATGGCAAAAATTTGCCTGCCCCCACCACTGGGATTGAAATCTTCCGGGAACAAATGCCGATTCACGCGGCGGGAGATCAAGCGAGTCCAACCTACCGCACGCATCGGATTCATCGTGATGTGCAGTTGTGGTTTACGGAAGGCCGGGACTTCCGCTCCCCTAACAAGATGGAGGATGGACCGGAAAAATCCATGTGGGGCAAGGCCCAACATGACTGGCTCCAGCGCACGCTGAAAGCCAGCGATGCGCAATGGAAGATCATCATCACGCCAACGCCCATGGTTGGTCCAGATGACGCTCGCAAGCAGGACAACCATGCCAATCTGGGGGGATTCCGTCACGAAGCCGATGATTTCTTCGCCTGGATGACGGGGCAAAAGGTGGGACCTATCATCACCTTTTGCGGAGACCGGCATTGGCAATATCACAGCATTCATCCGTCTGGAGTTGAGGAATTCTCTTGTGGCGCGCTAAATGACGAAAACTCGCGGATGGGAGTCGCTCCCGGAGCCAAGAACGGCACCGATCCGTCTGCCCTTATCAAGCAACCCTACACCTATGACCAGCCGACGGGCGGATTCCTCCACGTTACCGTTGACCCTCATCAAGCAACGGGATCAAGCCTGAAGATGGAGTTTCGGGATGACACGGGAGCCGTTCTGCATTCGGTCGAAAAACGCTAAAGCTCCGGGATGTTGCATTGGCTGGGCCACGAGAATAAAAAAGAACCCAGAACAAAGACCGTTAGGAATTCGTTCTGGGCTCTGCAAAGTTTGGCGACTCCCAATTACTTCTTGATGGCGCTGTCAGGTTTGGGCAGTGGGGTGCCGGGCATGGCTTTGCCGAGGGCGAGATCCTCTGGCTTCATGCCTTTGCGGAAACCGTTGGGAGAATAGAAGCCGGGCTTGTATTCGTCCACGTAGGTGACGTCGGCTTTGTCAGGCACTGGCATGTCGAGACCCCAGTAAACTCCGTTGACGATGAGACGACGCAGGCCTTCGCTTTCCAAGTCCGTGGCATCACCCATGGTGGTCGTGAGGACCTTGTTGGTCTTGCCATTGCTGTTCTTGTTTTCTCGCGTCCAGACCACCGGCATCATCGGATCGTTGATGCCTTGTTTGCCTTTCTTGTAATCGGCTGGAGGCGCATCGGGGAGCATCCCTTTCAAGACCTGGCCCCGCACGAGGATCTTCGCATCGTCAGGCGGATGGGCTTCGTAAACGTCGGTGAGGCCAAAAATATCCGTCACGCCTTTGAGCACCGGGCTGCTTTTGTCGGTAGGCTCCATGATGCCCTTGGTGGCTTCGGATTTGTGGCCACCCCAGTGGCTGACCCAAGTTTCTCCCAGGACCGCCCGGCCCCAGCCGCCTTTATCATTCCAGTTCAAGTTCGCATAGGGACCAGCCTTGTCGTAACCGCTGAAGGCATGGGTGGCGGTGCGCAGGCCGATGATCGGCACGCCGCGTTCCATGGCATCGACGAAGTGTTTGGTGGCCTCATCGGACCAATGGCGGAAACGTGTCAGGATCACGATGCCATCGGCGGTGTCCAATTGCTCGGGCGCACTCAGCGACTTCTGATTGTTCGGATCAATCGTGCCATCGGCTGCGAGGGAGAACAACACCGTGGCCTTGAAACCATGCCGCTGACTCAGGATCTTGGCCAGCATGGGCAGGCCTTCTTCGCTGCGGTATTCTTCGTCTCCGCTGACAAAGACGATGTGTTTGCCCTTACCGGGACCATCTTTAGGCGCGTAGGTAACGTGATCATCGGCCAGCGCGGCCGTCGTGCTAAGAGCGAGAAGGGTGAAGAGATGTCGGATTTTCATAGGAATGTAGGTTAAGTTAGACTTGATGGGGACGATTATTGGGGGTTGGCTTCCAGATAGGCATCGACGTCTTTGGTGACGATCAATTTGCCATTCATGATGACGGCATGGCCGGGGAAGGTGCAAACATATTCGTATTCGCCTTCCTTGCTGGGGGCCTTCACTTGCAGTTTTTCCTTCTGACCGGGTTCCAGCATGTGGGTGGCGTCAATGAAGGGGAACTTGTCGGGAAGGTATTGCCGACCTTTCTTGTCCTTCTTGTCCGGGCCCATGGTCATGGCGGCGGTGCCAATTTCCAAATGCTTGCCGGGCTCAACGATCACGAGGTTATGCGGCATGACGTCGGAATTCTCGAATACGATTTCGAAGGGCTTGCCTTGCTCCACGACGATGCGGTTGGTGTCGTAGCGCAATTGTTCCCGCACGGTTTTGATGATGAAGACGCTGACGCCCAGACCGCGCAATTCCTTGCGGGTGGCCGTATCGCCCGCGAGAGCTGCCATTTCCTGGCCCAGTTGGGAAATTTCAACGTATTCCTGCTCGGAGCGTTTCTTGGCATCCACGTTCTTGGCGTAATCCAAAAGTTTTTTGGCGATGGCACCAGCTTGCGCTTTATCCCAACTGTCCTTCGGTAACTGCATCATCGCATCGGCCGCAGTGTTGCGTTCTTTGCCTTCGAGCACAAACTTCGCCAGCGTGGCAAAATTCGCATTGGCGTTGGCCGCCCCCATCATCGGGAGCGCGGTGAGAGCTGCCTTGAGCAAATTGCCGGAGGCCTTGCCGCTGGTGATGAATTCGTTGAGCTTCCCTTGGAATTGCGAACGCAGAGCGGGATCCACGATCAGACCCAGTCCGGAAATGATGGCTTCACGATTCGATGGACGATCTGCGGAGGCATCCCAAACGGCGTCCGGTTTGCCATCGGCTACCACCAAGGCGGCATAGATCGCCTTCCGGGAGGGACCTTGCTGGGCGCTGTCAGCGGCATGGAGAATAGCAGCTTTGCCTTTGGCGAGATCTGAGGGTGGCAGGGCGAGCAGGATTTTTCCTAACTCCGCAGCGGCGGAGTTATTGGCTGCGCCCTTTTCATCCAATTTAGCCAAGCTGTTGAGCACCTCCGTCAACTTGTCGCTCTTGTGGAGCTTGACGAGTTCGGTGACAATCTTTTCCCGGGTGGGGAGATCGTAGGACTTGCGTTCGAGTTGGGTCAGGAGCACCACCTCACTGGCGGCTTGCTTGAGTAATTCTTTGTCATCCATTTTCCCCAGCACCGCCGTTAGGGTGGCGGCATCCATTGGCAGCACCGAGCCTTTCGCCAGCGATTGCAGCTGACGCATGGTTTGCTTGTAACAGTAGTCCAGATAGTAATCAGACTCATATTTCAGCGTGCTGTAAGCCACCTCCATGGCCTTGGCGACATCGTCGCCTTTGAAGAAGCTGGCCGCCCGCACGGCTTCCAAACGCACCCGGGGAGCACTATCATTGGCGGCGGCTTTCAGTAATTCCAAGGCATTCGGGATGCGATCCCGTTGGTAGCAAATGACCCGCACCGCCTGGGCGCGCGCCCGTGGTTCGGGGCCTTTGAGGATGCTCTCAATCAGCGGGATATTCACGGCATCATGCCATTGATGCACCCAGAGCGCTTCCAGCAAATGGTGCGCATCGGTCGTCTTGGTGGCGTCAAATTGCTTGGCCCAGCTTTGCGTTGCCGCAATGACTTCTTTGCTGTCACGCTTGCCGAGTTCGATTTTGGCCAAGCGACGGGTATCGTTTTCCGGCTCTTTCAAGAGATCCAGCAATTTAGCGATCGGCTCGCCATCGATCTTCTTAGGCTCCAGCAACGGACGGCTGGGGTAGGTGATCCGATAGAGTCGGCCATGTTGGTGATCCCGGTTAGGATCGCGCAAATGGTGTTGCAAGTGACCAATCAACATTTGCGACCAGTCCATGAAATACATCGAGCCATCCGGAGCCGTGGTGATCCCGCTGGGGCGGAAATTCGGGTTGGCAGCCACGTCAGTTTCAATCAAATGATCCGTCGTTTCGCCCTTCAGGCCGGAGCCTTCCTCACTGATTTTCGCGCGGAAGATCCCTTGGAAACTAATGACGTTGGTGTTGAGAAATTGGCCCTGCCACTCGTCCGGGAAATGACGACTGGACAGGATGTTGGTGCCAGGAGTGGGGCGGGAAGGACGATTCCAGAATTGGTTATAACCAGGGTGCGATCCTTCATCCAGATGCCCGCTGAAGCCGGGTCCGAAGTAGTTGGCGTTGCCAGTGGCATCGGTAATGATGTCATTACCCCAGTAGTCGAAGACCCGGCCGTGCGGATTGGCAAAGCCATACGGCACATAGCGCTCGAACTTGCTCGTGTTCGCTTCGAAACGATAGATCGCTCCATTGACGTTGCGGATAGGGCCGTTCAACGTTTCCACGTTGGTGCGATGGAACACGCCATCGCTGAGATACATCGCTCCGCCGGGTTCCAGGCAGATGGAATTGGTCTCATGGTGGGAGTCCGCTGCGTCCAAGCCGTGGAGCAGGCGTTCCCGCGTATCGGCCTTGCCGTCGCCATTGGTATCCCGCAGGAACCAGAGGTCGGGCGACTGCATCACAATCACGCCGTCTTTATAAAATTGAAAACCGGTGGGACAGTTCAGGCCGTCCGCAAACGTCGTGCACTTCACCGCCTTGCCCGTCTTGGGATCAAGATCGAAGACCAGTAATTTATCGTAGTTGGTCGTGGTTGGCATCGTTTCGGGATACGTCGGCCAGGCGGCAATCCACAAACGGCCCTTGGTGTCGAAGTTCATTTGCACCGGATTGATCAACTCTGGGAACGTTTCCTCAGAGGCCACCAATTCCACTTTGCAGCCTTCGGCCACCTTCAGGTGCTTGATCGCTTCTTCCCCACTCAGGTAAGGCACGGGCTCCTTGCGATTCGCTGGTGTCAGATCCACCTTGGGTAAATTGTCGTCCTTAACGGTGTATGGTTTATTGTTGGCGGTGGCCCACACGAGCTTGTCGCGATTAGCCGTCTTCACATCGCGCTGCGCCATCTCCTGGCAGAGGATGAAGGCATTCGTGACCTTGGGGCCGCCTTTGGCATCTTCGTAGGGGAAGCGGCTGCGCTGGCCGTAAATGTTGTATTGATCCACCGTGCGATAGCGATGATGCCATTCGGTATTTTTCTCAATCACCGCTGCGCGAATCTTGGCCACGCCAGCATCGTCGGTGGAGGCCGGAGCTTTGCCGAAGAGCGCTTGGAATTGCACCGGGGCCAGTGCCTTGTCGCCTTCCTCCAGCAGATGGATGCCATTGAGTGTCAGCGGTTTTGCGGCCTTGGCGTAGAGTTCCTTGGAAGGATGGAAGAGGTCCACGAATTGGACGTTATTGGCCTTGGCCACTTCCGCCAGAGCGGCGGTGTAGAGTTCCAGATTGGCGTTGTTAGCGGAGCCGTCAGGGAAATGTTCGCTCTTCAGATTTTCGTGAGCGATGGGGGAGAGGAGGACCAACTTTGGAGCCCCGGCACCATAGTTGGCAGCCAGAGTGGCCTTGACATAAGCGTCCATGTTCTTCTTGAAATCCTCGACGCCAGCGGGACCACGGAAGGATTCGTTGAAACCCCAGTAAGCCAGGATCACCCTGGCATGGAAATCCGCTCCGGCTTTGTAAGTCACGTCGGTATTGCCAGCTTTCGTATTGAGATCGCCTGGCTTCATATCCAAGAAATAGGCCGTCGTGGGGACTTCATCGCTCCGGGGATGCAGATTCACTTCGTCTGCGGCAAAGCCAAGATTCCGCACCACTAAATTTAAGTCTGGGTAGGCGCGATGCATCAGCGCCTCCAGCCAACCATGGTGCTGCTGGCGATCCGCCAGGCCGCTGCCGACGATGGCGATGTTGTCTCCTTTTTTAAGTTCAAGTTGCTGTGCAGCAACATTGGTAGAAATGAGCGCAGTGGCGGCAAGGGCGTAAGTAGGGGCTAGATAACGATGATTCATAGTGGATAATAGAGTGCAGTCGACCGCCCGTTTTACAGGGTTTGCAGCGGATGTCGAGTGCTTAAGTGCGGAACCTCATCGCATTTATGGGGGCGTGCTTAAACGCGTTAAAAAGGCTGGGATAAATCAGTCGCTTCTTATGCTAAATCGGACATTTTACCATTTTTCCAAATTGCGAGTTTCAGGGCGTCATCTACTCCCAGCCGCCAGCTTGTTGAACGGAGCAGTAAGTCGAATGGTCAAAATAGCGAATGGGAGTGATGCGATGCAGTAACCCCTCACGCAGAATTACGTCGTCGTCAGGGGTTCCAATCATAGTCCTGGAAGCCGTTGATTCCGCAAAATATTGAGCGGGAGGTGGTAATGATGTGCGAACGTTTCTTCGCTTCGGTCGGGCTGGTGAAGCCGGCGGCTCGTAGTGGAGCAAGCAGCGTGGTCCCTAGCTATTACCCGCAGTCGGCGCGGGCACAAGGTTGGTGCCTGACCGAGATTTTGCCATGCGTGCCCCTCCGGTTCTCGCACATCATGGAGATCTCTTTTGGGTTGGCCCTCCGGCTCAGCCTATGGACCATTGTCGTTGCTGGCTTCCATGCCCTAAAATGAGCCCAGGACTGAACATTAATCCAGCTAAACTAGGCTGATACCCCGACATGAACCGCAGCATACTGACGTAGCGCGCATGAACTACTGACGCGCAGCTTTTTTTTCAAACGCTGACAATGCGTCTCTATAGTTTTTATACTCACTTTCATCTCATCAGATATTTGCCGATTACTCAGTCCCTTGCCCAACAGTCGCAGCACCTGCGCCTCCCGAATCGACACCTTCGGCATCCCATCAGCCCGAACCTCGATCGCCCCGTTCGCCAAGTTTCCCAGCATCACATCCCCCACCTTCTGGCTCATGTGCCGCGTCCCTTTCAGCGCCCCATGAATTGCCATTAAAAGACTCTCCGTCGAATCATGTCGCGAAACATACCCCAACACCCCAGCCTTGAAGGCACGCTGAATCAAGACCACGTCCACCGCCCCCGTATGCACCACCACCCGCGTGGCCGGACTCCACTGCGGTAAGTCCTTAATAAAATTCACCCCATCCCCCAGCGCAATATCAAACACCACCAAGTGCGGCTGATGCTTCTCACACAATTCCCGAGCCCCCACCAAACAACTCGCCTCCCCACAAACCCGCAGCTTCGGCTCCTTATTAATCAACTGCAGCAGCCCGAACCGAGCCATCGATTCAGCTTCAACGATAACGATATTTGTGTCCTTTAGTGCGCTCATAACAATATTGTTTTTCTAAAGGGGAATGCAAGTCGATGTAAGACTATTCCCGACAAACTTGCAAGGCATTCTTACAAACCCATCAGATTTCCCCTCCATGCTCCATACCAGAAAAATTACCCGACGTTACACATTTCCCCCACAAAAGTTCAAGACAGCCTCCTGATTGAACCAGAACTCCCCGTGTGGTTCACTGCCTCACACTAATGAGAACCAGAAAAACCAGCAAAGGACTAACCATCAACACCATCGCGGGAACGCCTGTCGTTGTCCTCGGAATGGATCTCTGCGACGAGAAGCGGAAGAAATGCCTTGGCTACGCCATCCAGCGTGAGGACGTTACCGAAGGTGAAAAATACTGGATGAGCGGGATGAAGACCTTCGAGGCCACTGATCCGCTTCTCGGGCCAGGCGGACAGGTGTCCAGTCATGATCATCCATTCCAATCCTTCCAATGGTCCGATTACACCGCCAAGTCGGAGCACAACTTCACCCACAACGTCATTCATCTCTACGGAGGTCCCTGGAGCGACGAAGCCGTGATACGTGCGGTGTAAACCGCTCTCTGTCCCTGCGCCCCATCATTTGCCCATGAGCTCCATCCTCACCCTCCAAGCAACCGCCGCAACCAAAGCCGAACCCTTCGGCTTCTCCGCCGACGACATGGTGAAAATCGCTAGCGCCGGTGTGGCAGGCGTCAGCGTGCTAGCCATGCTGATCATCGGAACCGTGCTGGTGATTTCTAAAACCATCTCCCCAATCAAGGCCGATTTGATGAAGTCCTTCATGAAGTTCTGCCTCGGCTTGGCCGTGATCGTCGGTGGCAGCGGAGTGGCCCTCGCCTACAACAACAACAACAAAGTCCAAAGTGCTACAACCGCCGCCGAAGAGGCCAGTGAGAAGGCACAACTAGTGCTTACTTGCAATAGTTAACAAATGTGAAATAAGTGGGGATGAGCCGCTCCATCAAACCGCTGAATTTAACGAACGACGAAAAGGTCACCATTGAAGCCCTAATCCGCAGTCCGCAAAGCACGCAGGGACAGG
>JANOAV010000171.1:0-2559 GCA_031411295.1 Verrucomicrobiales bacterium
CCGTCCTCATTCCCGCCGGTGGAAACTGGCGTTTCCTTGACAACGGAACCAATCCCACCGCTTGGAACACCAATGCGTTCGACGATGCCATCTGGCCCGTGGGTCCAGCGCAACTCGGCTTTGGTGACGGTGATGAGAACACGCTGCTGGTGGCAAATTCAGCCCGCACCACGACGTATTTCCGCCGCACGTTCAACCTTGCGGACATCTACGCTTACTCCCAGTTGAAACTTCGTTTACTACGGGATGATGGCGTGGTGATTTATCTGAACGGTCAGGAAATTCTGCGTGATAACATGCCGACCGGCACCATCCTCAATACCACCTTCGCTCCCGTTGGGGTAAGCGGAACGGCGGAATCGACCTGGTATAATTTCACCATCAACAATCCTCCGTTGGTGGCCGGCACCAACGTCCTGGCGGTGCGCTTGCATCAAAACAGCAGCACTAGTTCGGATCTCAGTTTCGATCTCGAGGTTCGTGGGACTAATCCCGCTCCGGTGCAGGCAATTCCCATGGGGGCAGACTGGCATTATCTGGACGATGGCACCGATCCGGGCGCGACTTGGTTCACTGCTGGCTTTGCGGAGACCGCGGCTTGGAAAACTGGCCCGGCGCAACTGGGCTATGGCGATGGCGATGAAATCACCCTCCTCGGCGGAGGCCCCACCACGGCTCGATTCACCACCACTTATTTCCGCCAGGCTTTTGCCGTGACCGATCCCTCGCAGGTCAGCCAAGCGGTCTTGCGCTATCTGCGGGATGATGGATTGGTGGTTTACTTAAATGGGCAGGAAATCGTGCGCGATAACATGCCCACCGGAGTCATCGCGAACGCGACCAAAGCCCTTGTTTCCATTGGCACGGCCGAGGAACTCGCGTGGCATTCCGTGCGAATCGATCCCACGAAACTGGTCGCTGGGAGCAACCTCCTGGCCGCCGAACTCCACCAATCGTCCGCCACCAGTTCGGATGTTAGTTTCGATCTGCAATTCCTCACCTACGCGGCCGAAGCCCTGCCGCCCTTGCGCTGTGCCTGCACCCCCACCAACGTCATCATCAACTGGCCCATGTGGGCTCCCGGGTGGCAACTTCAGTCTTCCACCAATATGCAGACGTGGACCAACGTTACCACCACGCCCGCCGCTGGCCAGGGACAGTATCAAGTAACCCTCCCCCGCAGCAGCGCCAAGGTGTTCTACCGACTCCTCGGCCCCTAATCCACGGGGCCTAGGACTCCGATTTGCAGAGCCAGTAAACCGCCGCTCCGGCCGCCAGCGTGGCCAGACCATGCATCGCTTGTTCATGTTGACCGTAGAGGAAGAACCCCATGCACAGCGCAATCCAGCAGAGGAATAACAGGGGCGTAAACGGATAGCCCCAGACCCGCACCGGACGCACCAATTCCGGTTGCCGGACCCGGAGCACGATCACGCTCAAGACGGTTAGGAAAATGGAAATTTGCAGCAGAAACTCCACATATAACATGAGCTTATCCGGAGCATCAAACAGCAGCACCATCACCAGCGCAATCGCCCCCTGCACCAGCACGGCGGTGCGCGGCACGCCCTGGGGGCTGGCCTTGCCCAGCATGCCCAGGAAGCGATAATCCTGCCCCATGCGTTGCGCGACGCGCGATCCCGCCCAGACGGTGCCGCTTAGGAAAGAAATCAGCGCCAAACTGATCAGACCACCAATGACCCGCGCGCCACTGTCACCGAAAATCACCAATGCGGCGGCCTGAGCGGCCCCCAAGCCGCTGCCGGCCAGCGCGTCCCGCGGAGTGGAGTAGAGGAAGGCTGCCATCAGGCCGGCGTAAAGCAGAAACGTAATCCCCAAGCCAAGCAACAGCGCGCGCGGCACGTTGCGTTGAGGCTCCCTAACTTCACCGGCAATGTAGCAGGCGGAATTCCAGCCCGCATAGGCATACAGCACGTAATACAGGCTCACGAAACAGGCCGTGGCCTGCTCCCAGCTCCATTTTGGTTCGGACGGCCACCACTCCACCGGCTGCGTCGTGGCTGGCGCGAGGAACCCTGCCACCAGAAATACGACCAGAAACAGCACTTTGGCGGCCGTGAACCAACGATGCAGTTGACTGGCCCGCGGTAGCGGAAAGCAGTGCATCCCGCAAGTCAGCACAATGGCTGCGGCGGCCACTCCGCGCACTTCCCAAGCCGCCGGATTCCACGCATCGCCCGTGATGAAGCCCAGCAAATACTGCCCCAGCGCCAACGCCCCGATTGCCACCGGCCCGGGAAATCCCACCACCAACGAAATCCAACCGCTGAGAAATCCAATACTCGGAGGATAGGCTTGCCGCAGGAAATGATACTCTCCGCCAGACTGCGGAAATGCGCCCGCCAGCTCAGCATAACTTAGCGCGCCCAGCGCAGCAATACCCGCCCCCACGGTCCACAGCAGCAAAATCATGCCCGCGCTGTGGGATGCTGGCGCGCCCACTTGATAGCCCAGCGAAACGTAAATGGAAACACCGATCATGTTTCCGATCACAATCGCAATCGCAGAGCCTAATCCAACTGAAGCACGGGAAGTCAT
>JANOAV010000172.1:0-4383 GCA_031411295.1 Verrucomicrobiales bacterium
GTAGAGCCCTGCTGGTGGTTCCTTTGGTCCTTCACGGGGCGGTTGTCGGTTTCGTAGTTTGAGCGGGTATCTTCCAACCCCCGATTCGCTGGTCCGTTACTATGACCGCTGCTGACTTCTCCCGCGCTCTCACGCTGGAGACCTCCCCGGGTAAGGTGCCTGAACTTTCTCCGCATTCCTTCTGGCTCTACTTGCGGTGTCTTAATATGAGGATTGGACTTCGCATTTACCAGCATGCTTGTCGCCCACCGCCTGCCTCGCTGCCAGTTCGTGTTCCTAAGGCCACGGATTCGCCTACCGCTTCTTTCAGCTCCACCCTCGCGGGCGTCGCCTTGCGGTTCAGCTACGGTTGCTCTCATCAGCTCCGATGTCATCGTTTCATGTTCATTAGTTCAGGCCCATGCCGGGCACACTGGCACGGGCGTCTCGCCCGTCAGCCCAGACGCGCCCCTTTAATCATGACGTTTGAATATCCAGGCGCGTTTCCAGGCTGATGGGCGGGACGCCCATGCCACTTTAGGGAACGGAAACCGGACCAGCGTGCCGGGACTCGGTGCTAACGAGATCGTGCGGCCTTGAAAGTCGCATGGGGTGCAAGTCCTCTCCGTTCCGCTCATTCAACTAACGTGGCGGGGGCATTCTGCCCCCAAGCCCAGCAACAAGCCTCCAACCCACCAGGGTCCATGCTTGGCGCCACACTCGCAGCAGATACCAGCAGCACAGTCAAGGCTTGGGGGCAGAATGCCCCCGCCACAAATCATCAATCCAAAGTCATCCATCATCAATTTCCCATCACCTCGTCGTCTAATTAGCCTAGGACCACATGCTTTCAACATGTCCAATGCGGGTGCGACTCCCGTCGAGGTGGCTTATTTCCTGCTTGGCAAGAGCCCGGCATCTGTGTCATACCAAGGGCAGTTGCTGTGCTCCATGCTCTTACCCTCCCCTCAACCATTATCGTTTTCCAACGGATCTCGCATCCGCTGGCTCATGATTTTATCGCTGACGGGATGCTTCTGGTATCTTGGTTGTGCTCCCTTGTGGGCGCTTAATGTAGGCAATCGGGTCACGGCCAATACCAACGTGAACGTGCGTAGCGCCCCAGCCGGCGGTATTTTGACGACGCGTGTCTCTGGTGATAAAGGAACCATCATTGGTGGTCCCACCGTAGCGTCCCTCAGTGGCACGCCCATCACTTGGTGGCAGGTAAACTGGGATACCGGCACGGATGGCTGGTCGTATGCAGGCGGCTTGGATCAAGCCACCCTCACCTACGGCATTGATGTTTCGCACTATCAAGGGACCATCACATGGAGCAGTGCGGCCACCCAGATTGATTTCGCCATTACGAAGGCTACCGAGGACATCACTATCATTGACTCCAAACTGGCAACCAATATGACTAACGGCAAGGCTGCTGGTGTCCTGATGGGAACGTATCATTTCGCCAGACCTGATGCTACTCCGAGTGTCTCCGCCGATGCCTTGGAGGAAGCGCGTTATTTCATCAAGAACATCCATCCGTATCTGGACGATGGCATCCTCTGGCCAGTGCTGGATCTTGAAGCTGGATCCAGCTTAGGCAAAAGTGCCCTTTCCGCGTGGACGCGCACTTTCTGTCAGGAGGTCGAGCGCCTGACCACGGTTAAACCCATCATTTATACCAGCCGCAACTATGCGCAAAATTATATCGAAACGGATCTGACCGTCTATCCGCTCTGGATTGCCGTGCCTGACACGACGCCAGGCGAGACAAATTTCGATCTCGGCCCGTGGTCATCCTGGACGCTGCAGCAATACAGTTGGACTGGAACTGTCCCCGGCATTGCGGGAGATGTGGATCTGAATGCCTTCCTCGGGGATACGTCAGATCTTCAAGCCTACGTGCTGCCGCCGCTGACCCATACCATTACCAATGCCAGTGCGTCTCCGGCCTTAGCCGTGCGCGGTCGCAGCGTTTCGCTGACAGGAAACATCACTTCGTCAAAGTCGCGTCAACTCCTGCTGGGGGCCAGTATCTTCCCAACGGGTGCAACCACGGGTGGCACTAGCAACTCAGCCAATGATGGCATCGTAACCTTGACCCAAGGAAATGGCACAGCCACCCGCAGCTTTGCCCTGCCGTCCACGTTGGCGGCAGGAAACTACGATCTCTGGCTGGCGTTATATTTGGATCTCAACAACTCTGGCACCATCGACCCTGGAGACCTAGCGGTCGGATCCACCTTTAAGAAGACGAATGCCCTTCAGGTCTACACCAGCGAGACTTACGATACTTGGGCTGCTACGGCAGGGTTAGCTCCTGGTTCCTTTGCCTTAGATCTGGATGGCGATGGCCAGAATAATCTCACGGAATACGCTTTCGGGAGTCTTCCGAACCAGCCGAACGCAGGACCCTTGAGCGTCTCCCTGGCTGGCCCCCAAACTGTCCAACCCAACTCCATACGCGTCAGCTTTCCAAGGCCAGTTCGGGGCGATTTGACCTATCGCATTCAACGTTCGGGAAATTTACAATCATGGACCACGGTGTTCACGGCCACCAATGGAGCCGTATTTACTGGGGCCAACGTTAGTCAAACATCCGGCAGCACTCCGGTGGTTACGGCATATATCACGCCTCTCGTAAGCACGCCGACGTTCGTCCGAGTGGAAGTGGTTAGAAATTAGCGTAGCGGGAGCGCACTCGCTCCCACATTGTAAAAGGGGCGCCCTCGCCCCACGGCAGGCAATGTCATTCACTGGAAGCGAAGGCGCTTCCTCATACATTTTCAGGAGCGATGGCGCTCCTGCTACGAATTTTCGGACCGCAAGCTTTGTAGTGAAGCAACTGGCTTTTAATCAGTTGAGCACGGGGCAGAACCGTGGCGGTTCACCAAATTTTTTCCAGGGCAGTGAGGCTCGGGGTTACTTCACTTTTAATGAAACCATTACCCAGAGCCGCTTTTCTCCTTGGGAAATCCAATCCACAACGGCTCATCGGTAGCTGCTTATTCGTTTTCTGGTCTCAAAGTGTCAAAGGATGCACGTCAGTCTGTCGCACTGAAAGAAGGGGATCGATACCCCTTGGGACCGTTTAAATTTTCGCGGCAGTGAGAGGAGAGTTACTTCGTCTCCATCGCTCTAACCGAGCAAAGGAATGAGTTCGACAAACTCAACGGTTACACCCGGGTGGGGCAGGCATAGTGTCCTGTGATCATCCGCCAAGGACCGTTTCCACTCTCTTCGCTTTCCTCCGCGATTCCTTTTCCAGAGCAGTGAGGCTTGGGGTTACTTCGCTCAAAATCGAAACCAAAACCACCCTGGGCCATGTTTCTCTCTGGATTCCATTTCATGCCAACTTACCTGGGCAGTGAGACCTGAGTTACTTCGGCAAGTTGGGGCTTCCAACTGTTGGTTCGATCCCAACCCGGTCCACCTATGGGCCGGATTCGCTCCGCAAGGGGCGTTCCTCATGTCAGTTTTCTCCCAGGCTGCTTTCTGTAATTTTCCAAGGCAGTGAGATCAGAGTTACTTCGTTTAAAGCGATACAGTCGGCGGTTCGAATCCGTCCCGGTGTCTGATGGCACCGGTAGCCCAGCGGATAGAGGCGTATAAATTACCCTGATCACCTTTCCTCCTTGGATTCCGTTCACCCACTCACATTTGACAATAATGTGGATTTACAATTCCCACCCATTCTGTTTTAACGCAGAATGCTAGTAGCAGCCCCCGAGCCTTTATTGCAGAAAAAGGAAGACCTAATCGCCTGTGGCATCGCCACTGAGGATCATTGCATCCTGTTTACTGCCGTGGACGAGGCGTTCTCATTTGTTCTAGCAAGGGTTCATTCCATAGATCATGCCGAATCCATCGAACTCACGGAATGCTGCTGGCTTTGGTTTGATCTTGTCTGCATCGGAACCTACCCGACCCCAGATTTGGTCGTCACCAAGTCGAAGCTGGGTTACTGGACAGTAGGGCCAAAGCAGACAAACTACGTGCTGAACTATCCAAGCGTTTACCCTTATCACACCAATTTTCTAAGCGAGGAGCTCTATGCTGAAATGATCAGTTGGATCAATCGCTATCAAATCGACAAAGTTTATGACAAAGCGGTGGGATTGTTCCTTGGTGTTCCAGGAGCTTATCGTCAAGGCCGATTCGTGCGAGCCAAACCAATCTATCCAGAGACGCCGAAAAACTGGTGGCGCTTTCATAAAATACTCCCAATTCCAGAGCATTATCGCAGGCTGGATTGGTAACAACGCGGGCTTCGACAACAAAATTTTCCAAGGCAGTGAGATCAGAGTTACTTCGTATCCTAAACGATGAGGTCGGCGGTTCGAATCCGTCCCGGTGCCTGCACCGGTAGCTCAGTGGTAGAGCGCATAGCATACTCCGGTC
>JANOAV010000173.1:0-19817 GCA_031411295.1 Verrucomicrobiales bacterium
CCTGAAGGAAGCGATGTCCTCGCTGGCACGGGAGAACACAGGCATCTGACCATTGAAGTAAATGACCCGCCCATCAAAACGCTGAAAGCCAAGCTCCGGCGTAATAAGAGTGCAAGCGTCTGAGAAAATGGGAAGTTGAGGATGAGGCACAGCCAAAAAGTAACCAATACCCCTCCAAAGTCTAGCTCAATGACTTTCCAGCATCCCATCTCTTCCCCTTGTCACTACGTCCGCAGGTCAGGATGTCTGAGGCTAGCTCCGAACTCGAATGCGCACGCTAACGCCTGCCGTCACGCGGAGCGATGACGGCTACAATTTATACTGTGGGATCTTCAACAGTTCACCGTCTTTGAGCGCAGACTGGTGCGCCACGATGCCGGCGGCGGTTAAATTTAGCGCCATGCAAACATCCACCAGGGGCTGGCGGTCTTGGAGAATGGCGGTGATGAATTCGTTGGTTAGGTGTCCATGCGATCCACCGTGCCCACCGGCTTCCACGCCCGGTGGCAGCGGGGGACGATTGGTCTTAACTTGAGGCAAGGTGCCGCCCTCGAACTTGTCATAGAAGGAGGCTTGCTGTCCCCGCACGCGCCCCATCTCTCCGCCTTTGCCTGGGGTGTCCCAACTGACGGCCATGCGGGCGCTGCCGCCTTCGCTGGTGCGGAAAAGGGCGATTTCCGTGCCGAAGGGGTTTTTATACGGATTGCCGGAGGGCTTCAGATGCTCCGTGACACTGGGCATTCCCATGCAGGAAACTTCGGTAAAGCTTCCGCCGCTCACGCAACAATAGTAGGCATTGGAATGCGTGGGGTAATACTGCGGCGGCAGTCCGATGCGCCAGCCTTTGTAGGAATCGATGGGTTGGGCCATGTAGTGATAATATTCGCCCTCGGCATAGACCAGCTTCCCGAAGCCACCGGCTTGGTAAATTTGCCGCATGGCGTATAAGTCTTCGTGGAACGCGGACGTCTCGAACATCATGTATTTCAACTTACTCTGCTTCACAGCTTTAAATAAAGCTTCCCCATCTTCCAGCGATCCGAAGACCGCAGGCACCGCACAAGCGACGTGTTTGCCATGGGCGAGCGCAGTGATAACGTGCTTGGCATGACTGGGGGCATCAGTGGCGATCCAGACGGCTTCGATCTTGTCGTCCTTGACCATTTCCTCCAGGGAGGGGTAAATTTTCTGGCACTTGCAGGCCTTGGCCAAGGCGGCGGCACGGTCGGGCAGGAGGTCGGTGACTGCGACAACTTCTACGTTAGGATGATTCTGGAATCCAAACGCGGCTCCAAACTGACACACCCCAAATCCGGCAATGCCCACGCGGATCTTCCGATCTGAAACGGGCTGCCATCCTTTGGTAGCCTGCGGATCCTCCGGGGCTTTTTCGAATCCTGGGATGACTTTTTCTTCAGCTCCCTGAGCCCCCAAAGCTGAACTGCCGGTCAGGAGTGCCGCCCGTTGCAGGAAGGTGCGGCGTGAATTGCTGGGCGCGAGGTTTGATTTCATGGTAGGTGCGGTGCTTGGTCTGAGGAATCGGATGGGCCAAGTTCATTTCGGCTCCAACGATTTCAGTTCTATCTTGCGGAACCACACCGGCTGACCTTTGGCCTGCAGGGCAATGTGGCCGTAACTCAGCATCAGATTGCTTCCCGCTTTGAGCAGTTCGCTGGCCGGTGCGTTGTCATTTTTTGGATCGAGTTGGGGGCGCTGGTAACGCAGGACTTCCACGCCATTGATGCGGTGGATGATCTCCTCGTTGCCGTGCACCTCGACTTCGGCTCGAACCCACTCCTCCGCAGGGAAGGTGGGCGCGCTGGATTTCACAATGTGCTGAGTGATAAGTTTGCCGCCCATTTCCACGTTGGTTCCAGGAGTGCAGAGGTTGGCGGTCGAGCGCTCGCCTTTGCCTTCATCCGCCAAAAACTGCATTTCCAGACTGCTGGGGAACCCTTGGGCGAAGAGCATGCTTTGGGGGGATTGGGCATGGATCATGATGCCGCTATTGAGGTTCACGTAGCTCGGTGCATCCGGCATCATTTTGCCGATGAAGCGATACTCCAGTCGGAAGAGGTAGTGCGAGTAAGCGATGTTGGTAAAGAGGTGGCCATACTGCTTGTCGAATTTCTCATAGCCGTCGTAGCTGACTTTGAGGATTCCGTCCTCGACTTGGAACGTCTTGGCATGATTTTCCCCCAGGGGATGCTTGGCAATTTTGATGGTCCATCCGTCCAGATTTTTGCCGTTGAACAGGGACACCCAATCAGCAGCTTCATCCGCCGAGTGGGCCCGAGGCATCAGGGACAGGGAGCAGAGCAGGGGGAGAAATGCCAGGGAGTTTCGAAGCAGTGGGCGCATGACGCAGTCTGTCGCAACCAAGCCGTGTTTCCAAGCGAAAAAGCGCTTACCGCCAACATTCGCAACATTCGAGGTGGGAGATGGTTCTGCTAGAACAAGGCGGCCTGGGCCAGCTTGCGAGCACCGGGTAACCCAGGCTTGCCGGAAGCGGGGGCGGGAAGTCCCATGGGGACATGGGTCGGAGGGCGTGGCATGGAGGCCGGAGGTGGGAAAGGCGCGGCCGCAGGTGCGGGGCCTCCCAAGAGCGTGAATGGAGAGGCCGGAGCAATCCGAGGAGGAAGAATGACGACGCTGCAGTTGGGGCAGGGGGCCGCCTGACCATCGTAATTTTCCGGCTGCTTAATGATGAGAATCGCCAAACAGGACGGGCAGTTGAACCCAATCTGCTTGACCTTGGAAAGTTGCTTGGCGGGATTCGGATGAGCTTGACCGGGAACTTCCCGCGGCGCGATGTGGGTGGGCTGTTGCGGAACGGGCGGGCTTGCCGGGATTGCAGTCTGAACCACCCCACGACGAGGAGGTAACCTTTTGTCTGCAGGCAACGCACTCAGCGGGGCGAAACGACCACAGCTAGGTTCCCTTGCGGAGGATTGAGTAACCGCAGGCGGCAGCCCGCCAAATGCTGCATCACCAAAGGATTGTTGAGGTGGAGCAACTGGCGGTGCATAACCAGGGATTGGCATGGGGGCAAATCCTGGTGGGTTGATGGGTGAGGGTCCGTCCATAGCTTTATTAAGACCATTTAACTATTTCTCGCTTAGAGTATCAAGTGGAAAATTCCCAATTTTCAATAAATTCTGTCATCAGGAATCGAGGGATGCAGCCACCGCCCTCACCCGCTTAGGCGAGACCGAGGCTCTTGCTTTGCCGCAGTGGCCAGTTTACCGATGAGCTATGCGTGGTTTTTCCCCCTTATATTTTCTATTGGCTGTGGTTGCGCTGAGCGGTGTGCCCTCAAGCTGGGCGACCCTGCCGGAGCAGCCCGACTTCAACTTTCACGTTCAGCCGATTCTCAGTGACCGTTGCTATTTCTGTCACGGAGCGGATGCCGCCCACCGCAAGGCTGGATTGCGCTTGGATCAATCGGACTCGGCCACGAAGCCGCTGAAAAGTGGGGCCATCGCCATCGTGCCCGGCAAGCCGGAGGCATCCGAAGTGATGAAGCGGCTGCTGACGCATGATCCCGAGGAGATCATGCCACCGCCAGAGTCGAAACTGAGTGTCACCGACGAGGAACGGGAAATTTTGCGACGCTGGATCGCGCAGGGTGCGGCGTATCAGAAGCATTGGGCGTTTCTTCCGCCCAAGCTGTCGCCCGTGCCCAATGTTTCTTCTCCGCAAGGCGCATTGGCCGGGCCGATCGATGCGTTCGTGCTGGCGCGATTGCAGAAAGAAGGGCTGGATTTCAACGCGGAAGCGGATCGCGCCCGGTTGTTGCGACGGTTAAGTTTCGATCTCACGGGGCTTCCTCCCAGTGTGGCCGAGGTGGACGCCTTCTTGGCGGACGGATCTCCTAACGCCTACGAGCAGCAGGTGGATCGTTTGTTGGCCACGCCGGCGTTTGGCGAGCGCATGGCTCAGGACTGGCTGGATGTGGCGCGCTTTGCCGATACGTTTGGCTATCAGTCGGATGTCACCGTGCAGAACTGGCCGTATCGCGATTGGGTCATCAGCGCCTTCAATCAGAATCTGCCCTATGACCAATTCATTACCGCGCAACTCGCAGGAGATTTGCTGCCACAACCCACGCGGGATCAGCTCGTGGCCACGGCCTTCAATCGGCTGCATCGGCAGACCAATGAAGGCGGCAGCATCAACGAAGAGTTTCGCGTGGAATACGTGAACGATCGCGTCCAAACGTTCGGCCTGGCGTTCCTGGGCCTGACGCTGGAGTGTTGTAAATGTCATGATCACAAATACGATCCCATCACCACGAAGGATTATTACTCGCTGGGTTCGTTCTTCGCGAACATCGACGAGAGCGGCCTCTACTCCCACTTTACCAATGCCATTCCCACTCCCACGCTGGAGCTAACCAACGCGCAACAGGACGAGAAATTGCAGAAGTTGGGTCAGGAGATTGCCGCGCAGGAGAGGAAATTGCAGCAACTCCAAGCGGCGGCGGAACCCGCAGTGAAAGCGTGGCTCTCGGCCGGAGCGACCGTGGCCGCCTTGCCGCAAGCCATCGCGCAGCTTAGCTTCGAGGAGCTTAAGGGCGGGAAATTTGCCAATACCAGCGACGAAAAAGCACCTGCCAGCACCTTCGAAGACGTTTCCCTAATGCCAGGAAAAATCGGACAAGCCGTGCAGCTAAGCGGAGAAAATAACGTCAACCTAACGGCTGGTGGAAAATTTACCCGCACCGATGCGTTTTCTTTTTCCCTGTGGTTGCAGACGCCGGACGTGAAGGATCGCGCGGTGATCTTCCATCGCTCCAAAGCCTGGACGGATGCGGCTAGTTGTGGTTATGAATTGCTGATTGAGGAAGGAAGGCTCAGTGCCGCCTTGATCCACTTCTGGCCCGGCAACGCCCTGCGCGTCGTGGCCCGGGATCCCTTGCCAGTCAAGGCGTGGACTCATCTCGTGTGGAGTTATGATGGCTCCAGCCAAGCGGCGGGATTGAAGCTTTACGTCAACGGCATTCTAGCCGCAGCAGAAGTAGTCAGAGATTCCCTCACCAAGGATATTAATCGTGGCGGAGAGGATAAATTGACCCTGGGTCAGCGCTTTCGTGACAAAGGCTTCAAGGGCGGACAGATCGACGAATTTGCCGTCTATGATCGTGCGCTTACCGCCGCCGAGGCGCGTAGTCTATTTGCCGGTCAGCCGGAAAAGTTACAACCGCAGGAAGCGCAGGAGTATTTCCTAGCCAGATTGGATAAAGCTTACGCTGACGAAACGAAACGCCTGGCCGAGTTGCGACGGGCTTTGGCCAGCACGGCGGATCCCATCCCCGAACTCATGGTCATGAAGGAACTGCCCCAGCCGAAACCAGCTTACATTTTAAAACGCGGGACCTACGATGCCCGGGGCGAGGCGGTTACCGCTGACGTGCCCACGGCCATTCTCCCCTTTCCTGCGGAGGTCCCGCGGAACCGTCTCGGCTTGGCTAAATGGGTCACTGAATCAGAAAATCCGCTCACCGCCCGGGTCGTAGTGAACCGCTTCTGGCAAGGGCTCTGGGGCACGGGACTGGTGGTCACGGCTGAGGATTTCGGTCTGCAGGGGCGCCTGCCGACAAATCCTGAAGTGCTGGACTACCTGGCGGTCCGCTTTCGTGATCGTGGTTGGAATGTGAAGGCGCTGCTAAAGGAAATCGTGCTGAGCCGAACGTATCGGCAGGATTCCAAAGTGCCTGCCAAAATTCGAGCCCAAGACCCCGAAAATAAATTACTGAGCCGAGGCCCCAGCGCCCGGCTTAGCGCAGAGGCCGTGCGGGACCAAGCCCTGTTCGTGGCGGAGAAACTGAATCGCACCGTGGGCGGTAAGAGTGTGGACCCGGACAAAGACAGCCGCCGCAGCCTCTACACCTTCTGGAAGCGCACCATGCCGGATGTGCGCATGGAACTGTTCGACATGGCCAAGCGCGAGGTCTGCATCGCCCGCCGTCAAGTGACTAACACGCCACTGCAAGCGCTGACCCTGCTCAATGAACCAAAGTTTCTCCAAGCCTGCCGCCAACTGGCTGAACGCGCGCTCACCCAGCAGCCGGAGCCTTCCGCCCGCCTCCGTTTCCTCTATCGCACGCTGATTAGCGAGGAGCCCAGTCCCGCAGAAATCGGTATTCTGCAGCAACTCTACACGGAGCAGCAAGTCGCCTTCCAGGCGGCCTCCGCCACCACCTCATTTCTCGCCACCACCGGCCCGGAAGTAAACGCCGCGCTGCCCGCAGCAGAGTTGGCTGCGACCACTATGGTCGCCAGCGCTATCATGAATTTCGACTCCTTCATCATGAAACGATAGTCGTGGGGCAGCGTTCTGATGCCGCGCTACGTGGCAGTGCCGATTATGGACGAACGACTTCCACCTCGACTCGGACGAACAATTTTAACCTACCCGAAAATCGAATTGAACTAGCTTGCGCAGCGCCATTTCCTAGCACTGTGAGGTCAGGGATGGTCGGCCAGCCTGCTGCTAAATTATTGGTGCTGTAAACCTTGTATCGTCGGCCGACGACGGTGTTCCAGCGCACTCGGAGAAACGGCCCCTGCGCGTCACTCGCGGCTTCTGTGCTAATAATTTCAAATCGAGAATTGGCATCTAATGGATTCAAGCCTGCCAGATATTCAGCGAGGTTGGTTTTTCCATCCCCATCACTATCGGCGGAGGCGCTCATAGCCGTGCGGTTTCCTGTTTGGAACTTTTCCCACCAGTCTGGAATGCCATCTGAGTCTGTATCAGTGAAAGCACCACCCGTGTCGCAGGTGAAGATGTTGCCTGTAGCATCCACGAGGATTAAATATCCAAACCGTGAGGGATCGCTCCCTGCGTTGTATTCTTGGAGATTCGTGAGTGCGTCGTTATCCAAATTCCCACTTCCATCTGCCACCAAACGATTCAGCCCATATTTATCCTCCCACCAGTCTGGCATTCCATCATGGTCCGTGTCAGGGCTATAGCCGCCGTTGAGTCCACCTGTGTCGGTTAAAAAGTTGAGCGATGCCACCGAACTTGGCCCCTTCCAATCGTCCACCAGCGGGTTCGTCCCTGCGTTGTATTCGGCCAAATTGTTGCGTCCATCTAGATCAGGATCTGCGGCCGCATCTGCCACCAATGGGTTCGTGCCGAACGCGGATTCCCAGACGTCTGGAATTCCATCGTTGTCTGTGTCAGGAAGCCGACCTACGAAATCGCCCACGAAGAGCGGAGAGTAGTTTAAGCCTTGGCCACCCTCCCCTGGCGTGGTGGGATTAGAACCAGTCCTGTATTCCTGAACGTTTGTCAGGCCGTCATGGTCAGGATCTAATCCTCCATCGTTGGCTCCGATTTCGAGGCCATAGCGTGCTTCCCACCAGTCTGGCATTCCATCTCCATCAGAGTCAGCAGTAAATCCAGCCGGATAAGCTCCAGTATTGGCGGTAAATGAAGCAGACTGGGCAAATAGTGTCGCGAGTATATCTGCCACCTTTGGGTTCGTTCCGGCGTTGTATTCCGCCAGGTTGTTCCGCCCATCCAAATCAGAATCAATACTAGCATCATTCACTGCGGGATTTAACCCATTCGCCAGTTCCCAAGCATCAGGCATCCCATCCCCGTCTTGATCTGGAGCGACGGAGCGCAGAGCTAAAGTGAAAACGCCAGACTCGGCGGAACGTGCCAGCGCATAGTCCGCCACCTGCGGATTGGTTCCAGCGTTGTATTCTGCCAGGTTGTTCAAATAATCCCCATCGGGGTTCGCTGCGGCATCGTTTACCGAAGGGTTCAATCCGTTGGCGATTTCCCACGCATTGGGCATTTTGTCCCCAACCGTATCCAAGATATGCACCGAGGTATCCACCTGAAAGACAGTTGACTCCGCTTCTGAAGCCGCACGCAAGCACGCAGTTCCCATGCTTAGCGATAAGCAGAGGAGGAGGGTGGTGTTGGCAGGCTTGTGCGACATGATCTGAAACGGGGTGAGGCGGATCAGTTCCTCATGGTGTGCTGCGGCGGATCACTCGGAAACCGATGTTAATGCCATTGGTGCCGTTGTTGTATGTGGTAAGTGGGCTTGTCGGTCTTCGGAAAATTTGACTATTATTGCCTTGGTAATCAATCAGACTTGAGCCACGAGCGATTCGATCACTTGCGGAAGTTAACGCATGGTTAGCTGCAGCAAGCGTTTCCAATTGGTTATAAGATTCCAAGGCGATAGTAAGACTTCGAGTCCATTCTGCAACATTTCCGATGATGTCGTATAAACCATAGCCGTTCTTCATATCGGGACCGAAGGGAGTTTGGTTTCCGCTGTAATAGCCTACGGGCGTTTTGGAAAGTCCGGCCTCATAAGGATCTCCGCTGTTGCCATAATTTGCGTTTCCACCCGTCATCGAATTACCCCAAGGGTAAACCCAATGCTCATCTTGATCGTCGTGGTCTGGTCCGCGTGCAGCCTTTTCCCATTCGGCGTCGGTGGGTAAGTCGTAGCCATATTGTTGTGCGAAAGCGATGGCTCCATACCATGTCACCGTGACAGGGAAATTCCCACCATTCGGATTCACCTCAAAGTTGTTTACA
Organism: Verrucomicrobiales bacterium; assembly: GCA_031411295.1. Classification (GTDB taxonomy): domain Bacteria; phylum Verrucomicrobiota; class Verrucomicrobiia; order Verrucomicrobiales; family V1-33; genus JAGNEJ01. The sequence continues at coordinate 8,578 of JANOAV010000173.1, forward strand.
TTCCAGCGAATATCGTAAGTGTCACCAATCTTTAATAGTTCCGCTCCTCCGGCAACTCCAGTCCAGTGTCCTCCCACGGCCTTCACACTAGTCGTCGTTCCATTGCGGGTAACTCGCCCAGCGGCTAGCGCTAGATTCAGAAATTCCGCATACTGATCGTTTCTGATTTCGTATTTCGAAAGCCAGTATGACCAGGGAATATTCACGTGACGGGACGGGCCGCTGCCTTCCGCTCCTCCGTCCTGGCCTATGAGGAATCCTCCCGGTGGCACTTCGTTACCCCATTCCAGTCCGGGAAAACCTTTGGCATCCGAAGCAATCACTTTCACCTTCATTTGATCGGAGTATTCGCCATCCCAATCCACCCCAGCGTCCCAAACGATGGTCTTACCGTTTCCAGGAGCCACATTGTCTCCGATGGCTCCAGTGAGCGCAAATGCGGGAACAGAATAAAGCACGCCCGCATTGTCGGAAACCTCAACGCGGATTTTTAGGAGATCCCCATCGGAGTCCGCCACATTGTAGGAAATATCAACCAACTTAGTGCCAGCACGCTGTGAGGCGGTGACATTGCTGACCACTGGAACTCCAGCTAGGGCCTCGCTGTGGCTGAACACAATCAATGTTGGGATTAACAGGTGTCGTAGTTTCATGGTTTAGGAGTGGAAGTTGGAGTTTTTTGAAGTTGGGTAGCGAACGAGCTTAGAAATGGCGTTAGCCAGTGATTGTTTTCAAGTGCGCTCTTTGTTTGTGGGGAGAGCTGACCCCGTGCGGCCTCGTCTCGTGCGTGGGCGAGGAGGTCAACTTGCTGCCGCAGATCACTCGGTTTAACTGCCGTCCACTTCAGTTCCGCATGAAGTGGAATCCATGTGGACTCGATTTGGATGCCCGAAATTTGGCGCTTTTCATCCAAAGCCACCAACGCTTGGCTCATTCCTTTGTTGGGATCCAGGCTCTGGTCGGATGTTGAGAGGTAGGATGGTGACTGGTTTGTCGCTGCACTGTCCGCTACAGCGAAGAAATCGGCTGTCGGTTCGCCCAGCACTTTGAACCGCAGCAAGCGGGAATCACTCGAAAGGGAAGGTTCTGCATAAGTGAGCGGCTTGGCCGATCCGAGTGCCGAAATTGTCAGCGTAGTTGAATCAGCCAAAAGGAACAGGTCCATGATGACAAAACGATCATTGCCCTCCTTCACGAGCACCCCAACTCCTTTGGTGTTGTTTGTCTCGATGGTGGCGATCCGTTTGGGACGTTTCGCCTCGTCTGCCGCAACCACCGCGGCTTTGATCGCCTCTCCAGGACACCCGCACTGCGGACACATCACCGCACGACGAGAGACGAGGGAAGTGCAATCGGGGCACGGAAACAAATTTTGAGTGTCAGCTGCTGGCGCTGGAGCTAGGCAAACGAAATTTCCGACTACGATGTGTAGCAGTGCGAGTCGGAAAATTAATTTGTGTGCTAGTGTGGGAATCACATATACTGTTAGAATGGGTGGGCTGCATGGTCAACAGGGTAATATGGAATTAATTACTACTGGCGTGAGTCCCGAACGTAGAAGGCTGCTGCGTGTCCCTCTCGGCATTGGAATGCCGAGCTACGTTACGGAGCCGCCGTCCGTGTTAGAGTCGGCTCGCCCCAGGCACCCCAGGCTCCGTTCTTGCTCTTGGCGTTGATTTGCAGCTTCAGCACTTGCACGCCTTTGAGGGAAACGTTGAAGGATTTACTGGTGCCGGATTTGATTGCGGCGGAGTTCCACACGGGTTTGTCATCGGCCAGGATGATGCCTTCCACGGTCCCGTAGCCTTTCTCCAAAAGGGTGCACAGGCCTGTCAGCGTATCCCATTTGCCGTTGAGTTGATAGACGTAGGCGGAATCCGCGTGGGCATACAAACCATGAGCCAGCAACCCATCCGCCCCGACCAATGGGTTCCCATCCGCCGTCCGATCGTAGTGCGCCCCGCCCCATCCCGTCTCTGCTGATACCGGTGCGGCATCCGAGAGGTTAAGCGAGGTCGTTGTGGCAGGCACGTCCGCCGGAGCAGGTTTACCTTTGACCGTATCCGGCAGGGCAAGGCGACGGAACGCCTCCTGCAGCTTGGGCGGCAGGCTGGCTAATTGCTCCTGAGTCAGTTTGTTGGCCCGAGCGGCGGCAACATGGGCTGCCAGCGCGAGTGATTCCTGCGCCTTGCTAACGTCGTAGCCCGAGTCCCCGGAAATCGTGCAGGGAAGGGTGAAGGCTTGGGCAGACCACACCCCAGCGCTGGCCGCACCGTTGACGCAGAGGGTCACGAAATGCAGCGTGGCTGGGCAATTTTTCTTTTGTGGTCGTGGGAGCACGAGCTGGAAACTTCCATCGGCGGAGGGCACGGCCGCTGCGATTTCGCTATCGTAATCCGCTCCGCCCTCAGGATCTGCATAGGCGATGACACCGTGCACTGGCAGATTCGCCTGCACCGTCGCCCGCACTTGCAGGCCATCGGCGGTCGCTTGCAATTGCCAGTCGGCGTAGGTAGATTTGACCGCCGTCTCGATCTCCTTGATCGAGCCGGAGAACTGGGGGTGGGCGGCTAGTTTCAGCGCATGGGCCAGGGTGAGGAATGATCCCTTGCTCTCCCCGCGCAGTTCCTCGCCATAAGTGCGATTGCCACTACCCATGAGGGCGGTTCCCCGCACCGCCCGATGCGCGCGGGCTTCCTTGCAGTGTGGCAACCCGAGCGCGTGGCCCAGTTCATGACACACCCCACCGACGAAAATGCTGTTATATTTCCCCAGCGAAATATGGCCATACTGCCCATCGTCCAGCATCTGATCTTTCACGCCCAGTTGGGCGGAGTCCAGCAGTGGCGAATCCACCTGCCAGGCGGTGCCGCCCTTGCTGTCACCACTCGCGTAGTAGGGACTGTGGTGGCTCATCTTGCGAGTGGTCGGGTCCCATTCGGCCAGGTTACAGAAGATCACCATCGTTTCCTTATTGCCGTCGATCCCAGCCTCCTTGAGCACCCGCAGGGCATCCCGCCGAATCGCCTGGCCGTCCGAGCCATCGGCTTCACTGCATTCATCATTCTTCAGCGTGCCTTTGGCTTGGTAAATTTTCATCAACCCATCCGCCTCCAAGTCCAGCTGAATCGAGCGCCCTGGGAATCCCCAACTCGCCATCTCCCGGCCATAGAATCCCTGAATGTGCTGCAGCACCCGGGTCAACCGCGGACGGAACTCCGGCTGGGGATCACGATCCGCCGGGCTCCAATACACGATGCGCATCAGGCGCTTTGCCTTGGCCGGAGTCTCGTTTTCCCAAGTCGTTAATAATGCCCGGGATCGGGCCAGATCGGCCGCCGTAGGCTCTCCGTTCAACAACATTTTGGCCGGCACCTCAGGCGCGGAGTCAGCATGAGCCAGGTAGGCCACGAGGCCACTGAGCAGGAAAAGAGGCAGGAGGAGAAATTTCATGGGGAAAATAGGTCCGGCCATCTAAAGCAGGACTGCGCGGACTCAAGTTCGGATTTGGACTGCGGTGATAAGGAAACGTGACGGGAAACCCTGCCCCAACCAGACTTTGCACCTTGCATCCTGCAAAAATTTCCCCTAATTGGTCGCCCGACCACCTTTGTCCTCCTATTTCCCCCCTTTTTTCTTCCTCTGACCAGCCATGCCCACTCCGCCCCAGGATTCCGATGACCAACTCTCGCTAAACCTTGACGGCTCCGAAGCCTCCGCAGAGGAGACTGCGGCTCAAGAGACGGATGCGACCGCTGAGCCCCCTCCCGCCGAGACCGATGCCGCCACGATTGAGCCGGAAGTGCATCATCCTTTTGTTCCCATGGCGGCCTCTGGGGCCACGCCAAGAAGGCTCAACCACGTGGGGGAAATGTATGGCAACTGGTTCATGGATTACGCCAGTTACGTCATTCTGGAGCGGGCCGTGCCGCACATTAACGATGGTCTGAAGCCCGTGCAGCGACGGATTCTCCACGTTATGAAATTGATGGATGACGGTCGTTTCGACAAAGTGGCCAACATTGCCGGGCAGGCGTCCGGCTACCATCCGCACGGGGAAATGGCCATCGTGGATGCCATCGTGGGCTTGGGACAGAAGCAGCTCGTGATCGATACCCAGGGGAACTGGGGGAATATTTTCACAGGCGATAACGCCGCCGCGCAACGTTACATCGAAGCCCGGCTTTCTAAGTTCAGCCAGGATGTGCTCTTCAATCCCAAGATCACCGAATGGCAGCTCAGCTATGATGGCCGGAAGAAGGAGCCCGTCACCCTGCCGGTGAAATTTCCGCTCGTGCTGGCCCACGGCGTGGAAGGCATTGCGGTCGGCCTGGCCTGTAAAATTCTGCCGCACAACTTCGTGGAATTGATCGATGGCGTCATCGAATGCTTGAAGGGCAAGAAGCCCGTGCTGCTCCCAGACTTCCCCACTGGCGGCATGATGGATGCCTCCGAATACAACGACGGTGCCCGCGGCGGCAAAGTGCGCGTGCGCGCCCGCATTGAGGAAACCAGCAAGAAAAATATCCTCAGCATTAAGGCGCTGCCCTTCGGCGTGACCACCAGCAGTCTCTGCGATTCCATTTTGGCCGCCAACGAGAAGGGGAAAATCAAGATTGCCCGCATCGAGGATCTCACCGCCGAACACGTGGAAATCCTCGTTCACTTGCCACCCGGCACCGAAGCCGCCGACATCGTGAATGCACTCTACGTCTTCACCAGTTGTGAGGTTAGCATTTCCGTCAACGCCTGTGTCATCTCGGAGGAGAAACCAATTTTCACCAACGTCACCTACCTGTTGCAATATGCGGCGGACCACACCAAGGACATCCTCAAGCGGGAGTTGGAAATCACGTTAAGTGAACTGGAAGAGAAATGGCATTTCAGCAGCTTGGAGAAGATCTTTATCGAGAAACGCATCTATCGGGACATCGAAGAATGCACCACTTGGGATGCCGTCATGGCCGCCATCTGGAAGGGCCTGAAGCCTTACCTGAAGAACTTGCGTCGCGAAGTGAACGACGATGACGTCACCCGACTAACCGAAATTCGCATCAAACGCATTTCCAAGTTCAACAGCTTCGAGGCCGATGAACATCTCAAGGATTTGGAATTCGAGATTGGTCAAACCAAGGAGCATTTGGAGAACCTGACGAAATACACCATCGCTTATTTCAAGGAGCTGAAGACCAAGTATGGCAAGAACCGGGGCCGCAAGACGGAGATCACCTCCTTCACCCGCGTAGCCGCCGCCGAAGCCGCCGTGGCCACGGAAATGCTGTATGTGGACTGGAAGGAAGGCTTCATCGGCTACGGCATGAAACGCACCGGTGAACCATTCGTGAAATGTTCCCGCCTGGACGACATCATTGTCTTCCTCGACGACGGCAGCGTAAAAGTCAGCAAAGTAACGGAGAAAGCCTTCTTCGGCACCCCCATGCACGTGGCCCTGTTCAACAAAGACCAACAGCCCGTTTACACGCTCGTCTATCGGGATGGCAAACAAGGCCGCGTCTATGTGAAGCGATTCCAGATCGGAGGCGTCACGCGGGACACCGCCTATGATCTAACCAAGGGAACTAAAGGCAGCAAAGTGCTCTACTTCGCGATGCACGACACCGAAGAAGCCAGTGCCGCCCAGGAACTAACAGTCTTCCTGAACCCCGCCCCACGGCTCAAGAGCCTGGAACTCCCCCTGAAATTGGCCGACGTAGCCACCAAAGGCCGCAGCGCCATCGGCCTCACCGTCACAGATCACAGCGTAAAACGCGTGAGCAAGGCAAAGTAGTGAACAGGCAGCGGCAGCGGTCGACTCTCCGGATAGTAGCCGTCATCGCTCCGCGTGACGGCAGTCGTGGGTAGGCGGATGCGAGTTCGGAGCAGACCCGGCTAGCGCGGCCGGGCGTGGGAACTACCCGGGTGTTGGGCTGTCAGGGGTGGGCGCGTTGGGTGATTCGGGGGCGTGTTGGGGTGGGGGGAATCGTGCTGGTCATCACGCGGAGCGATGATGACCACTTTCCGGACAGGCTTGCCAAGCCTAATTTACGGATAGGTCACCCGGACGTGCATGAAGGCCCGCTGGGTCATGGGCACGGGAAGGGTGGAGCGCCAGGTTTCCGTGACCGTGCCATCGAGGTTGGGCGTGCTGCTGACGCGGGTGCAGTCAGAGACGGCCTCGCTCCAGTTGTCGAGATTAGTGCTGTATTCGACGTGATAGGTGATGTCGTCAGCAGCAGGATTCTTGGTGAAAACAAGTTGCAGATAATTGTCCGGCACCCCAGCGACGGTGAACGTGGCCCAGCCGCCAGTGGGCAGTTTGGCGCTGTGGGTGTCGCTGGGCAGCGTTTGCAGGGCGTATTCCAGCAGATTGGAAACGCCGTCGCTATCGGGATCGCCCGTGTCTAACGAGACCCCATAGGTCGATTTCCAGGTGAGATAGTTCGTGGTATCCACCGAGCCAGGGGAACCGTTGTTGGCACTGGCACTGGCGCGCCAGCTTTGGGGTAGAGTTTCGTTAGGATTGGTCTCCGGCTTGATGAGGACGAGGCTGTAGCCCTGGCCGTCCGTGCCGCCGGGCCAGGGAGCATTGTTATTGTAGGTGAAACTCTGGATGTCTGTCACGCCGTCGGCGGCAGTTAGGGTGATCTTTTCTCCGCCATTTCTCAGGTTGCTGTCCAGCTCGAAGACGCCGGCCACGACGGGCGTGTTGCCGTATCTCATGCGGAAGGCTAGCAAATTCTCGACCAATACCACTCGCTGGCCGGGAGCCAGCACTTGCACGGGACTGTTGTTGAAATGGAAGGTGATGCCGGCAGTGAACGCCACGTTCTGCAGGTTCACGTTACTCGTGCCGATGTTCATGATTTCCATATACTCAAAATCGTTAGCATTGTTGAATCCAGCTGTTATTTCGGTGGGCGTGGGATTGCTGGGGTTGTAATTGAACTCGGAGATCACCAAATTTGCACTGGTGGCGGGCGTGGTATCCACGGCGTAAAACGCCTCCGTTAGCGCGGACCACACCCCGGCATTCAAGATCCGGGATTTCACCGTGGTGGATTGCGTCAGGACGACTGGAGCGCTGTAAGTAAGAGCTCCCGCGGTCACGGCTCCACCGACGACGCGGGGATCGCTGCCGTCCATGGTATAGTAAGTGACGCCCGCTCCGCCTGCGTTAGGATTGTTGATTGTGAGCGCATAACCAGAACTCACGTTTCCGCCGTGTTGCACAAAATCCGGTGCCTCAGTGGTGGGGTATAAACCATACGTGGCCAGGCGGAATTGGCCCGTGGTGGGGGTCATGTAGAGATTCCAGCGATTCTGAATTAACGAAACGCCGCTGCCTTCGTTCACCGTGATGCGCTGCGTTTCCGTGAACCAATCGGTGCGCTTGTAGGGCACGTTGCCATTAGAGGAAGCCCGCGCATGGCCCCAGCGGGCGGATTCGCCACGGATGGCATCGTTGATTTCCAAGTCGCGAATATCGAACGCAGCTTTCATGGCCGCAACGGTTAGTTGACCGTTGTTGAACATGTGTTTCCGAATGTGGTCCGCCCAACGCAGCTTGTATTCCGCATTTACCCGCAGCTTGTTATGGATATCCTTGGGTTGCCCCACGCGCGGCACTTCGTTGCCACCACCAGCGATGAAATTTTCCGTGCCGGTGCGGAACACATGCTCTGCGTCCCAACTGCTGAAGCGCCATTTTCCGCCGGGCAGGCGGCTCTTGCAGCAGTAGATATTCTTGTCCGACCAATCCCAATTCCCGGCTACAAAGTTCAGCAACATGTAGTCGATAAAATGATCGATATCCAAGACCGCAGCCACCGCCTCATAGTTCGCTTGCTGCGTGAGATCCGGGGCGGGATTGGGCGCACTGTAGCCGGAGCCGATGAGGTCCAGGAAGTCCTCATAGTTCTTCAGCACGGTGCAGTTATAGTATTGGCTGGAGGAATTGAGGGCGGTAATCGTATTCGATCCCAGTGGCAGAGCAGGGTCCAAGGGCTGTGAATTTACGATCTGCGGGAATGCGCTGGCTGCGCCATCCACGCCAGCAGTGGCACTGTGCTTGAAGCCATCGTAGTCGGCACTACTACCGCCATAGTAGTCGGAGGCGTAGTGGTGGTCTGGCTTCTCATGCAGCCAATAGATCCCCCAATACATGCCATTTAAATAAAGGTGACACGCCCGCGTATGGAAGCCACCTGCGCCACTTAGCTTATTTTGCAAATCAGCCATCACATAGTCACGAGTGAAAGCGCTGCGAGTGCGTTGCGCAGCATCAGAGGGGTGCATCCAAGTGTTATTCATGGCGGAATCCAGCACGAAATTGCTAAATTTATTAGCGCCTTCATCCCCATAAGGTCGGTAGCTGACATCGTTCAAGCACTGGAAGCGCATGGAGAGCTTAAGCGACTTCCATCGGGCCTGGCTGGTGCCGCCGAAGATGTGAATGTTGCCATCTGCTTGGAAGCCTTTCACCAAGTTAGGGGTGGTGGTTGATGCATTCGGATTGATTAACTCTAACGAGGCCGCCCGGTCCACCCCTTCCTGCGCCACTCCAGCTGCTGGTGGGTAGATGCCTTCCCCGGTATTCGGACCGAAGAGGTCCTTCCAACTGGCTACCAAGGACAGCGTGGGCAGCACCATGAGGTCGCTTTGTTTGAATTGATTTGTGGTCACGGGATCGGTGGCGATGAGTTGATTCACCCCCCACTGCGTGAGTCCGGGAAATGCCGTCAGCACCATGGGAGTGGTGCCAGTGGTCCCCCAGTTCGTAACGGTATCGGCCGCAGAGCCGACTCCCATGCTCGGTGTAGGGCCGTTCTGCGTCATGACTTCCGCCGGGAAAAGGTAACTCTGTGTGTCCACGTTAGAGGATCCCATTCCCGTCTTCCAAGCGCGTGCGCGCAGCAAGGTGGTGGTGGAAATGGTGAGGTTAGCCACCGGTGGCGTGAGCCCATCCACGGCTGGCACCTGCGTGCCATTGGTGGGCGTGGGCGCACTGCCATTCGTGGTGTAGGCGATGGTGGCACCGGGGGTGGCGCAGGAAATACTTACGCTGGTGGCAGCAGTAAATATTCCCCGGTCGCCCGTGAACACTGTGTCCTTCACAAAGGCACTCACGGCATTTGCCGCAACGTTGGCCGCACTTGGAGTTGGCACCGTGAGATACGCCAGCGTGCCTGCGGCGGTGTTGTCCGCGCGACCATACGAGGAGAATTTCTTCTGGGACGGATACTGGTTCACGCCTGTGCCTCCGATCGAGGAGACGATGACATTCCCACCCGCACCATCCGGCCTACTGAGGGTCACAATGCCGCTGTTGTTCAGCTTGAAATTCGTATGCAACTGAACCCCGGTAAACGCCTTATTTTTACCCGAGGCATACACTAGCAGATATCCGCCAGCAGGCACACTAACGCTGGGCAGGATGTATTTTGCAGGTAATGCCGCATCATCCGAGAGTTGATAGTTGCGTAGATTCACGGCCGTGGCTTCGTTATTGCGGATCTCGATCCAGCCCTCGTCATCACCATCCATGTCCAAGGGAGTAGTAGGGTCGTTGGCCTTGGGAGAACTCTCGCTAACGAATTCATTGAGATGCACATTTAACACCGCTGGAGGCGGATGGCTGCTGGCCAGCAGTGGATTCGTGCCTGCGGTCACTTCCTCGCCATCGGTGAAACTATCGCCATCCGTATCGGCAAGTTTTGGATTCGTGCCCCGAACATTCACTTCATTGCCATCAGAGAGACCATCGCCATCGGTGTCGGTCAGCGTTGGATTAGTCAGATACGTCAGCACTTCCTGGCCGTCGCTCAGCCCATCGTTATCGGTGTCCGGCACCGTCGGATTCGTGCCAGCGGTCTGCTCTTGGATATTAGTCAAACCGTCATTGTCAGGATCGCCCGAGGCAGTCTGGGAGAGGTTTCCAGCTCCGAAATACTGCGTTTCCCAAGCATCGGAAAGCCCATCGCCATCGGTGTCGCCCAAGCCAGCAATGCCGTTGTTATAAATGTTCGTGATCTGGGTGGTCGTGAGCACTCCATCCCAGATGCCCACATCGTCCATCCAGCCTTTGGTGTAGCGGTCCAGGTGATTTCCAAAGAGGAGTGAACTGTTATTTACCCCCATGGGCCAGATGCCGCCGCCCGCACCAGCCACGATGTTCTTCGTGGCGTAGAGGGTGTTGTCCACGTAGAGTCGGCAGGCTGGCGTGGCGGCCCCCCGATCCATCACGGCCACGAAATGGTGCCAAGCGCTGTTGACGACATCCAGGCCATTCGTGAAGGCCGTAGGAAATCGGAAGAAGGTCGTGGCAGTCGAGGATTGGCGGGAATCGAACTGGAAATAACTCGTGGTATTCCCCGTGCCGGTGCTCCAGTTTACCTGAAGTTGATAGTATCCCAACGGGTCATAAGTATTCGCTGCGCCCCCCCCGTTGGACACGCGTCCGTAGCCCTTGGAAACCAGACCGCTGTTTGTCTGGTATTCCGCCACCGTTTCGTCGCCATCACTCTTATACCAGCAAGCCACGGAATAGGACTGGGTCTGGGAAAATTCAAAGCGCGCAAGATCTCCCGCATCCACAAAACCAGAAGTGCCATTTAAATACACCGCCCCGCCGAACCTCCCTGCTGCAGGCTGAAAGGTAGCGCCCGTAATCAGGGTGCCTGAAGCGGCCGGAGTATTGCCGGATGAATCAGCCGCCGTAGTCCCGGAGGCTTCATCGAATTTCCACCACCCCTGCAGTGCAGCGTCGGCGGGGATGGTGCATCCGAATGATAGGGACAAGAGAGCAAGGCGAAACGAGATGCGCGGAGACATGGGGATTGAGGGGATAAAGGACAGCGGAACCTCAGAGGAATGAGGGCACACCGATGGTTTTACCATTTTCCGGATCGCTTTGAGAAGTGAAATATTTGAAATTACGGCGGAAATGTTCTGAAACGAATTACGTGACCAAGCGCCCCAAGGGAGCAGGGGCGGCCCGCCCCTGCTAGCATTATGGTCGGGGCGAGCCGCCCCGACTCCTTTCTGGTGCATGACATCCGCACCCTACGCCAAAAAGCAATATCGTCTTCATCAGTCCGTGTCATCGTCCGCCTCACTATGCGACCCAGCTTCCTTTCCCACATCCTCCTGCTCTCCGTGCAACACGGACAGACCGCCGAACTAAAAACCACCGAGAAAGGCATCGTCATCAGTGCCGGGAGCTTGGGGGAGTTCGAGCTAGC
>JANOAV010000174.1:0-91053 GCA_031411295.1 Verrucomicrobiales bacterium
ACGACGGAAGCCATCGAAGGCAGTGAGCAATGATTTCCGATCCGCTAGTCGCTCGATGCTCACGCCATTGAGAGTCATGTCATCCTTCACGCTGCCCATGGGCATGAACGGGGCATGAGCGACGCCCAGAAAGCTGGTCCGGCCTTGATTGTAGGGCGTGTGCTTCATGTTGGGCGAGAGATTCACATAGCCCGGCACGGCGGCTCCGCCACCCTCAACCTTCGAGACCACACTGCCGATTTCCGGCCATCCGCCGGGAGGCGCATTGTCATTCAACCGACCGGTCACACACTGGAATGACTCATGCCGGTCCTTGGCTCCGACCACACTCCTAACAAAATTAAATTTATCCGCCATCTTCGCCATGCGTGGCAAATGTTCGCAGATCTGGATGCCCGGGACGTTGGTGCGGATGGGAGAAAACTCCCCGCGAATTTCCGAAGGTGCATCCATCTTCAGATCATACATGTCCTGATGCGGCGGCCCGCCGGGAAGGTAAACGAGGATCAACGCCTTCTGCGATTTCCCCCGGCCTAGCGCGGCTTCAGCACGCAGCAGATCCGGCAGACTGAGTCCCGCCAAGCCCAGCCCGCCAAGACGCAGAAACGAACGCCGCGACATGCCGTCGCAGTAGGAACCTGAAGATTTGTTGGAGAAGAGTGTGAGCATGAAATTCAGTTAGCCGATCAATTCCGGCATGGGGGCAAATTGTTCATCCACAAGATAACGCGGACGGCCATTAAGGTCGTTCATGGTGGCGGTCTTGGTGTCGATACCGGATGCGTGATAGAGTGTGGCGAAGATTTCCTGGAAATCCACGGGACGCGAGGCGGCCTCGCCACCAAGACGATCCGTGGAGCCGACAATCTGCCCGTGATTCATGCCGCCGCAGGCCAGCGCTGCACAGGAAACGCGGGGCCAGTGATCGCGACCGCCGTTCTTGTTCACCTGCGGGGTGCGGCCGAACTCGCCCCAGACCACCACGCTGACGTCTTTGTCCAAGCCTGAGTTGTGCAGATCTTCCACCAGCGCAGTTAGCCCATTGTCCAGCTGCGGGAAGACTTCACGCGCCTGACCGAAGTTGTTGCTGTGCCAGTCCCAGCGGTTAAATCCTAACGTCACGCAACGCACCCCGGCTTCCACCAACCGACGCGCCATGAGAAATTGCTCGGGGCACTGCGGGCCACCGTCATCGCGACATTTCATCGATCCTCCGCCGTAACGGGCGCGGACTTTCGCCTCCTCCTTGTCTAAATTTAACGCATCGGCCAGACGACTGGACGTTAGGACGCCCATGGCCTGCTGCTGGAAGGCATCCATCGCACCCATCATGCCTGAGGCATCGACGTCCCGTCGCATGTTATCGAAGCTGGTCAGCAGCGCCTTCCGATCCTGCAGGCGATCCAGCGAAATGTTATTCAATGTCAAGTCCGCGGCCCCGCCACCGTGCGGCTGAAAGGGAGCACGAGCCGGCCCAAGGAATCCGGGCTGCCCGGGATTCGCCCACGGACCATGCCCCATTTTGGGCGACAGCCCGACAAACGCCGGCACGCCCGGAGCACCCGCCCCCTGCATGCGCGACATGATGGCCCCGATGCTCGGCCAGCCACCGGCAGGAGCATTTACAGTTGGACGCCCGGTCAGGCATTGCTCCGCTGCGTGCTGCCCGGTGCTACCGACCACACTGCGGATGATGCTGAATTTATCCATCATGGCCGCCATCTTCGGAAACAGCTCGCAGACCTGAATGCCCGCCACATTTGTCCCGATGGGCCGGAATTCCCCCCGAATCTCCGCCGGGGCATCCGGTTTCAGATCCCACATGTCCTGATGCGGCGGCCCGCCGGGCAGGAAAATCATGATGATCGACTTGTTGCTCTTCTGCCCCTGATCCGCTTCCGCCCTTAGCAATTGCGGCAACCCCAGCCCGCCTAATCCCAAGGCCCCAAGCCGCAAGAATCCCCTGCGGGAAATGCCATCGCAAAAACGGGAAGATTGGGAATCGGAAATACTTAACATGCTAGTGAGAGTTCAGTTAAGGGGGGAACATTAAGTCAACGCGCGCTAACTTTCGTCACCCAGGGGAAGGCAGACGTCATCCCAGCACGCGCCAGAATTATTAAGAAATCTATAAGATCCCCCACCCTGCGCACGATGATTCTCCCCCGTAATCAAGCCCCCGCAGACAAGTAGCGGTGCGGGCGGCTAGCTTTCAGCCAACAAAGCTCACGAAGGCCCAGGAAAATGTAGGGTCCGTAATGATAAATGCCTTGGGATGGTGATGCGGACTCGTTTGCGGCCAAGTGGTGCGCTTATAAATCAGCCATTCCTCCTTTGGCACTCGAGTCTGAGCGGGGCTTGGGAATACTCTATATTGGTAAATCCTAGCCGGATCAGTGAGATCTTCCTTCGTGTAAAAGCCCGATTCAAGCGTCTGCTTTAGGGCCAAGGGATCACAACTAATCCATGCTTCAAACGTTGAAATATCCCACCCGAGCCCTTGCTGACTGTCGAAAACCTTTACCCCGGTGGGAACGTGATCAACAAAGATGATATTCAAAAAATCCTGCTCACGCCGAAAAGGATTCTCACGCCAAAGGCAAAGCGCGCAAAGGCAAAGGAATGGAAGGTATAGTGCCCATCGAGCCACCTCAGCCCGCACTCGAAACCAACGGAAGACGGAACTCAGCCCCCACAGCAATGGTGCCAACAGCACTTCCGCTACCATGAGCATGATGAAGATCAAAACGCCAGTTAAGGGATCCCATGTTGCCAAGCCAACCAACGCAGCAATCACAATGACGACGCGTGGTTTCAGAGGTTCAGCACGGGCGATGGGTTCCATGGCGATAGCATTTACCCTAACGCAGGGGCGGTGTCGACGGATAGCCACGCCAGAGCCAGAGGAGGGCTTCGGGCAGCGTTTGCGCGATGACTTTTCCGTCCACGTGGCCGGAGTTTTTGGAGAACACGTAGCGATAGTCATAATGCTTGGCTTTCAGCGCTGCGGCCATGCGATTGTTGGCCATGACCCAGTTGTGATAGGTGCTCTCCGGGTCCTTGGAACGATTGTCGTTTTCACTAACATGCATCCAGATGCGGATGGGCTTGGCGGGGGATTTGGGAATGAAATTTTCGTGATACTCCCAAGCTCCGTGCGGACTGGCTGGGTTATCGGGGGATTCTTGAGCCACATAGGTTCCGCTGTAGCTCAGGACTTTGCCATAGAGTTCGGGATGGAACCACGCCATCGTAAAGGCGCAGGCGGCCCCGGAACTCCCCCCCATGCTGGCGCGACCAGCGGGATCTTTGGTAAATGCTAGTTTGTAGTCGGCGGCTACTTTGGGGAGCACTTCGGTTTCGATGAATTTGGTATAGTTTTCCGATACCGCATCGTATTCCAGACCACGTTCGCTGCCTTTGCCATCACCACCACCGGAGTTGAGAAAAATGCCGATCATGGCAGGAAGTTTCTTTTGCTGAATCAAATTATCCAATACCGGAGCCATGCGCTTCACATAGCCGCCGCCATCCTGCACGATCATGAAGGGAGCAGGCTTGCCACTCTGGTATTGCTTCGGCACATAGACCCAGACCTTGCGCTCATAGGGCCCCTTCAGTCCCGGGTAGATTTTGCTGTCTGTGGATTTCATGACGAACTCATGCACCTGTCCTTCTGGCACATTGGGCTGACGCGTCATTTCCAAGGCCGGAGTGTAATCCGGGCCGATGGTGGATTCCCGTTCTGTTGGCACAACGGTGGGCTTGGGATCAGCCAGGGCGGTGGAAAGGCAGACGGAAGCAAGAATGTAATAGAGAGATAATTTCATGAATAAGTGGGGCGTTAGTGAATTCCAGAAGACAACCTACACCGCAATGGAGGCTCGTGAGTAAGAGAAATTTATACGAGTTGTGGGGCTTGCTCCCGTCCGAAATACTCGTCATCCTGCCCTCTCACACCCTAGCCACTAATTAATCTCTACCGCACCCTGCTTATGATCGTCACCGTCTGCAAACCAACCGATGAGATCGTCGGAACCTTCGAGATTGAGGGCTTGGAGGAATTACGCCCGCACTTCCTCACCTTTGCTGCGCGCCATGCGGTCAGTGCTGATGATTTAGCGAAGTGTGGTGACCGGTGCATTTTCTGGCGTATTGGCCGCCTTGCCGCTCTATGCGCTGGGGGCGTTGCTTTGCGTGCAGAGTAAGATTTTGCAAGCTTCGTTGGATACCTCCATCAACACTTCCCCATTCCTAACCAACGAGGAGAGGTTCGCTGCGCTTAAGGGGGACAAAACTGATTTATTGTAATTGTAGAAAAATCTAGTAATTTCAGCTCAATATTATGAAATTACTCGGCATTCTCTCTCTTTTAGTCTCCGTTGTCGTTGGTGTTACGACCTACGGCAACCCATCCGTGCAAGCAACCACTGGCGCAAGCATCGGCTCGACCACGGTTGGCGGGCCCGAACCTGTGACGCAAGCTGCCGCAACGGTGGTCAACCAGCTAGATCCCCAGAGCCAAGCGAACGCTGAAGCGATTCGGCAATGGAATGAACGGACCAAGGCTGCTCAGGCGGGTCAACCGTGAGCAAAAGCTTTTTGCTGATTTGTTTCGGGTTCTAGCCACCTGACAGCCGAACGCCAACTGCGAATTACGTGGAGGGAGTCAATACACGTCGCGACGGTAGCGTTTCTGCTCTTTCAGCGCAGCCATGTAGGCCACAGCTTCCTCCGGGGTCTTGCCACCCGCTATTTCGATCACTTTGTGCAGCGCTTTGTCCACATCGTTCGCCATGCGGGAGGCATCGCCACAGACGTAGAAGATCGCACCTTCTTCCAGCCACGCGTAGAGTTCCTGGGCGGCTTCCACGATCTTATGCTGCACGTAAATTTTCTCCGCCTGATCCCGGGAGAATGCTAAATCCAATCGCGTTAGGACGCCGGAGGCTAAATATTCGTTCCATTCGGATTCGTAAAAGTAATCCGTCGCGCGGGAGATTTCGCCAAAGAACAACCACGCTTTGCCGGCGGCCTTCGTGGCGGCACGTTCCTGCAGGAAGGCCCGGAAAGGAGCGATCCCGGTGCCTGGACCGCACATGATGATCGGTGTCGTTTCCTCAGGGGCTGGCATGCGGAAGCCTTTGCCCGGGTTGATGAACGTGGGGATGTCGGTTTCCGCGCTGATCCGCTCGGCTAGGAACGTGGAGGCCACGCCCAGGCGCTTCCGTCCACGCGATTCATAGCGCACGGTCGCCACGGTCAGGTGAACTTGATCCGGATTCGCCTTGAGGCTGCTGGAAATGGAATACAACCGAATCTGCACCTTCTTCTGGGTGGCGATGAATTCCTGGGGTTCAAATTTCGCCTGCGGGAAGGCCAGGAGGAAGTCGATCACCTCGCGACCATAAAGATATTTGGCCAACTCATCTTTTTGCTCCGGGGCCAGCAAGGCGGCTAGTTCGCTGGCAGCATCACCCACTTTGGCCACGATGGCCGCGAGGAATTTCTTGTCAGGAATGGTGATGGCGCAGGAGGAAGTTAGAGCCTCGCGCAGCGTGCACGGTTTGGGATCCAAATCCATCACGGCCTCATCACCCGTGGCTCCCAGCGCTGCGAGCACTTCTGCCACCAATCCGGGATCATTCGTCGGCAACACCGCCAGCGAATCCCCCGGCTCGAAGGTCATGCCAGAACCACGCAGATCCAATTCAAAATGCCGCGTATCTTTCGGAGAGGTATCAGCAGAAAGTTTACGCGCCAGCTTAAGACGGGCGAGACAGGGATTCTTACGGTTAAAGGCAGGGAGACTCATGGGCTGGGAATGGAAGTGATTTCAGGAAGCCTCGGATACAAGCAGGATGAGTGCCGCACGGCAAGGAAGAACTTATTTCTGGGGAAAATGGATGGCCCTGCGAGTTGGGAGGGACGTTAGCAATGGCGGACAGAGTCACGCCACGCCAATTGGACTGGCGGAGTCCCGCCGCCATCGGGAATGGCCTGGGCTATTTCGTGATGGGAGGTCACCCTTGAGGCGGCGGGAGTGGAACTCCAACGCAAAAAACGCGGCAGGTTGCCCTGCCGCGTTTCGTGATAGTTTCAACTGCTGATGAATCAGCGAGGTGCCTACTTATAGGAAGCTTGGCTGCCTTTGATGTCGCGCTTTTGGATCCATGGCATCAAGCTGCGGAGCTTGGCACCGGTCTTCTCGATTTGATGGCCTTCGCCAGCCTTGAGCAGGCGCTTGTATTCGGGATAGCCGTTCTCGCACTCTTTGATCCAGTTTTTGGCGAATTTGCCGGTCTGAATGTCTTTGAGAGCTGCGGCCATGCGCTTTTTGACGGAGGCGTCGATGATTTTTGGTCCCACGCTGACGTCGCCCCATTTGGCGGTTTCAGAGATGGAGAAACGCATCCCGGCAATCCCGGATTCGTTCATCAGATCGACGATCAACTTCAGTTCGTGCAAACACTCGAAGTAGGCCATTTCTGGGCTGTAGCCGGCTTCCACCAACACTTCGAAGCCAGCTTGCACCAGTGCGCTGGTGCCGCCGCAGAGGACGACTTGCTCACCGAAGAGATCCGTTTCGGTCTCTTCTTTAAAGGTTGTTTCCAACACGCCGGCACGCGCACCGCCGATGCCTTTGGCCCAGCCCAGAGCGATCTTCTTGGCGTCTTTGCCGGGGTTTTGGTAAATGGCGATCAAGCTCGGGACGCCTTTACCTTCGGTGTATTGACGACGCACGATGTGGCCTGGGCCCTTCGGTGCGACCATGATGACGTTCACGTCAGCGGGTGGCACGATGGTCTTGAAGTGAATTGCAAAGCCATGGCTGAAGAGGAGCGTTTTGCCCTTGGTCAGATTGGGCTTGATGTCTTTTTCGTAAATGGAGGCCTGCTTGGTATCGGGCAGAGCGATCATGATGACGTCGGCTTTCTTAACCGCTTCGGCGGTCTCATAGACTTCAAAGCCGTATTCCTTGGCGACGGGGATGGATTTGCTGCCAGCGTAGAGGCCGATGATGACCTTAACGCCGCTTTCCTTGAGGTTCAAGGCGTGAGCGTGGCCTTGGCTGCCGAAGCCGATGACGGCACAGGTTTTGCCTTTGAGTGCGCCGAGGTCGGCATCTTTTTCAGTGTAGATTTTAACTGCCATGGAGGTGGTTTTATTTGGTTAGGTTTGAGTAATGAGAATGATGAAAATAGTTACTGGGCGCGGGGCAGGGCGATTTTGCCGGTGCGAGTCAGTTCGGAAATCGTGAAGTTTTCCATGAGGTTGAGGAACTTGTCCACCTTGCCGGAGTCACCGGTGATTTCAATGGTGAGGGAGTCCTTGCTGACGTCGATGATCTTGGCGCGGAAAATATCGCATAGCTCGATGACTTCGGCCCGGGTGCTGCGGTCAAGCGTGACCCGCAGCAGGACCAGTTCGCGCTCGACGTAGTCACCTTCGCGGAAGTCGATGACTTGAATCACGTCGATGAGCTTATCGAGCTGCTTGATGATCTGATTGAGAGTGTTTTCCTTCTCATTGACGACGATGGTCATGCGGCTGAGCTTGGGGTCATGGCTGGGGCCGACATTCAGGGATTGAATGTTATAGCCACGGCCGCTGAACATGCCAGCCACACGGGCCAGCACGCCAAACTTGTTTTCCACGAGGACGGAAATGGTATGCAGTGTCATGATAGAGTAAATTATTCGAACGAACGGACGGTGAAAATGGGTAAATGCCGTCCAGCAAAAGGGCGTGCAGCCTTCCCCTAAAGCGGGAAGAGGTCAAACTGAAATTCCGGGGGATTTTCAGCTGGGATTTAGGCCAGCAAAAGCGTGCGCAAAGCGGGATCGGGTCAATACACCCGCACGCTCCACTCGCCAGTGGACTTCGGGAAGAGCTGGAGCACGCCAAGGCTGGAGGTGTCACTGAGGTCGAACGCACCTTGCGTCAGGGTGAGTGGGGCCGGAAGATCGGGAAGTCGGACCAGCGCGTTGAAGCCGAGTTTGTTCTGCCCTCGGTCGGAGAGGCTCCACTGATGGAGGTAGAAGTCCTGTTTGGGAATGGCGATTTCGACTTGCCGCTCTCCATTGGGGAGGGTTTTTAGGGAGGCGCGAATGCTGGCCGGGTCGATTTCCCGGTCGTAGCCACTTCCGAAGACAGCTGGGGGGATCTTCTTAATTTGGATGGGACCATCCTGAGCGGGAAGCGGGAAGGTCCACGTCTCCACGAAGCCTAGTTTCCCTCGCTCGACGGGGTCCCGGGCATCAATCATTAAACTCACTGAGCCGCCCGGGGTGCGGGCTGGAGGCAGCGCAAACGTGCAGAAGAGACCGGTGGGATCCACCTTGGCGAGTAAAGTGACTGCGGGAGACGCGCCATCCTGCGCTGGAAAGGGAAGTTTTTGTTCCGGGAGGAAATTGCGCGTGGCGTCGATGGTGCGGGTAAAAACGTAAGTGTGGTCGCCCGACTTCAGACGCACGACCAGAGGCGCGTGAAGCGAGGTTGCTTCGGGGAGGACGAGGCGAAGCTTAAGCGGCTTGCTGCCATTGCCTTCCAGTGCGATGGCCATTTCAGTCTTTTTGCCGAGCCAGTCAATCTCAGCGCTGGCGCGGAACTCTTCTTTGAGTTTATTCGTAATGGTTCCGTCGATCAAGAGATCTCCGGCCACGCTTTCGATCCGCTGCACGGGCAGGTCCACGGAGATGGGCACGATGATGGCGTCAATACTGAGAAGTTGGGCACGGTTGTTTTGATAAAGGATGAAGCTGGCACAGGTGGTGTTGCCCAACGGCAGGGGCGATTCCCGGTCCTCGCTGGAGGTGAGTGGCATTCGCGTGGTGCGGCGGTCAGTGAAGGGCTTAACCGCAAAGGTGTTGTCGCCCGCGCGCTTCCAACCACCGCTTTGCTGCAAGATCGTCAGGACGGCATCCGTGACTTCCGGCGCGGGGTGTTCCGGTGTGGAGGCTTGAATTAGGGAGATTTCCAGGTTCGGGGCTGGGCGCTGCTGTTCCTTGGTGGAATGCGTGGCCAGCGTGTAGGAGCCACGAGCCGTAATGGCCGGGGGCAGGGTCAATCCCAGCAGGTTCTGCCAGGCGGCTTCGGCCATGACCGTGTGTCCGGCCGAGTTGGGGTGGAGCAAGTCCAAGGCCGATCCTGCTTGGAAATACTTTTTCAGAGGTTCCAAATATGAGGTGTAAGCCGTAGTGAGGTCACTTGGCAACTTCAACGGGAGATCGCCCAGAGCTGCGGTCATGTCCCAGAAAAGGAGCTTTTCACTGGCGGCCACCCCAGCGGCAGCTCGGGAGTATGCCTGCGTGGTGGTAATGCTGTGAAGGTCATCCCCATAGATCAAGGATGGCCCTGCGATGACGAGATCGACTTGTTGCTCGCGACAAATTTTGACCACTGCTTCCAAGGCCATGCGGTAGGACTCCACGGGCACTTCTGAGAGGGCATCGTTCAAGCCATACATCCACAACACCAAGTCTGGGCGGTCGTCGAAGGCTTCGGTGGTGAGCGGTTGGAGCGCCTGGATGGCGGTGGTCCCTTTGCGGGCGAAATTTCTCAACACGATCTCTGGTGATCCGTTGATGACTTCGCTGATGGGTTGGATTTCACCGCGCGCGGGGAGTTCACGGACCGTGGGCGGCTCCCCTTTGGCCAGGGGCTTGGGGAGCGGTGGGGGCTTGGTGCCAGCCAGACGCACGCCGCCGCCGTAGAAAAATTTAGCCGCCATGAGATCCAGGAATTGGTAATGCCAGCAGAGCCGTGGATTCTCTCCGGGGCCGAACCCAAAGCGGGACACTTCATCCCCCACCACTGCGACCCGCACGCGGGCGCGACGCTGTAATTTGGGTAGGGTGCGGGGTAAATATTGCTGCAGCCGAGCCTCGATGGCTGCCTCCTGCTCATAGTTGATCTCCTCTGCTCCGGCGGGAACCGTGGCAAAAGTAGCTAGCGCCAGCAGGGCCAGCGGGCGGAGGAAGGAAGCGGAGAACATCGGCAAAGGAGCAAATCGGCAGGTAGTGAAACCACAGGCTAAACGGGAAGTTGGCACTGCGCAAATGACGAAAGCATTAGGCTGGCGCCTGCAACGGCTTGCCACGGGACGGAAAACAGAGCGCCACTCCTGCGGTCACGACCGTGCCAAAGAGGATGCGCCAGGGGAACTCGATTTCCGGCACCCAGTGCGGATGCTCCACGGTGATCCCGAAAATGTGCGCAATCCCTTTATCCAAGCCGCTCAGATAAGCCACGACTACAAAACCGGCAATCATCGCGATGACATTACCCGCGTCATTTCCACGATGCTCGGTGAACAGGCCAACGAGGAAGATCCCCAGCAGAGAACCATACGTATAGCCGAAGACCCCCAGAATGATTGGGATGATCCGCAGTTCAGGATGGTTCAAGCTGACATAAGATGTGCCCAGCGCGACCGCAATGAGCAGCACGGCAAAGAGGGCGGTGCCGAACCGCATCACGCGGACCTTGCCAGCGTCCTTCTTGGGTTCCCCAAAGATGGGGAAATGGAAGTCTCGCACATAGCTGGTAGCCAGAGAATTCAGAGCGGTGCTCAGGGAACCCATGGTCGTGGCCAGGACGCCCGCCACCACCAGGCCGCGCAGACCAGCGGGCATGACCGTCAGCACGAAGTAAGGGAAAACTTTGCCCGCCTGCACCTTGCCGTTGAGGGTGGGGAGGTTGGGGTCAGGGTTTTGCGCGTAGTAAACGCTAAGGAGGATCCCGATGGTTAGGACCACGAGCACGATGGGGATGTCCGCCAGACCGGACAGAATCGTAGCGATGGCGCTTTGCTTGGGGTTCTTGGCGGTCAGCATTCGCTGCACCATGTCTTGATCCGTTCCATGAGTCGCCAGCGTCACAAAGGTCGAGCCCAGAAATGCGGCCCAGAGGGTGTATTCTTGTTCCAGCACCGATTTCACATTTCCCCAGAAACCAAGCCCGTCCTTTAGTCCCAGGTCCCAGACCTGGAGATCGTGCGCTCCGGTGAGGGAGGCCTTCGCTCCGTCCCAGCCCCCGGGAATGTGGCCCAACAAGTGATAGAGGGAGAATCCAAGCGCAGCAAAGAGCACCAAAATCTGAATCACATCCGTCCAAATCACGGCTTTAATACCTCCAAGAGCAGTATAAATCGTGGTCGCCAAGGTGACCAGAATCAGAGCCCCCCCAGTAAGCATAAACTCATTTCCCGCGGTTAGTTCCTGCTGGGGATTCGCCAGATGCCAGATGAGCACCAACAAAACCGTAGGCACCCACAGGCGAGCCCCACTGGCCAGGAGGCGCGTCACCAGAAAGACCGCGGAGGCCCATTTGCGGGTGGTGACTCCGAAGCGCGTTTCGAGGAACTCGTAAATACTGACGACGTTGTGTTTATAAAACGCCGGGACGAAAAAGGCGCTCACGATGACCCTTGCCAGCAAATACCCGACGATCAGTTGGATATACGTGTAATTCTTCAGCGCAAACCCTTCCCCGGGTGCGCCAAAGAAGGTTCCGGCACTGATCTCCGCTGCCAGAATGGAGGCCAACACCGCCCACCAGGGAATGTTGCGATTCCCCAGCGCGAAGTCCTCCATGCTGTCGTTCTTCCGCCCCATGAAGAGGCCGATCCCCATGATGATGGCAAAGTAACCAAGCAGAACTACAATGTCGATCCAGACTCTGTTATCGAACATGGCAGCGGGAGGCGGAGTTTAGCAGCATGGGGGCGTGGGAACGAACGATTATCTGGGGATTTTCAGTGAGCGACCATCTTTCAGGAGGGTGCTCGACCCCATGCCGTTGGCACTCTGGATGGCTCCCACGGAAACGCCGTATCGTTTGGAGAGGGCATAAAGCGAGTCGCCCTGTTTGACCGTTACGGTGGTGAATTTCGGGGCGGGTTTTGGCTTCGGTTTTGGTTTGGCTGCGACTTTCGGCTTGGAGGTTGGCTTCGAGGTCACCTTGGGTTTGCTGCTGCCGCCACCGCTGGAGGAAACCTTGGGTTTGGAGGCTGGCGGACGATCCGCATCCCGTGGATCTTCCGTATTCAAGAATGTGGAGGGGGGGTTGTTCTTGGTTAGATCGACCACGTTACTGCTGTCATTTCCCTTGGCCCACTCTTCATGGTAAACCCCGTTCTCATCGAAGGGATACTCACTGCGGGACATATTGTGAGAAGGGGTGGAAGCACCAGAGCCTCCCGTGCGGGTGGATTTACAATTGGCCAGCAGGAGCGGGGCCAGAAGAAGTAAGAGTTTGCTGGGTGAGACGTTCATCATAAGGGAATCATAGTAAGCTGTGGCGATTTGTCCAGTAGTTGGAAAATGAAATTAGTCCCCGTTCCCAGCGCTGACCAGCAGACTGAAGGGACGGGTGATGTCATTCTGCCCAGAACGTCATCATTTCCCGAAAACTTTCATCGATTGCATGGTGTTTTGAAGAGGATGAGGAAATTGGCGGGTTAAGATCGCAGCCAGAACAGCCCCGCTCTCCGGTTGCGTCATTCGCCTTCTCCGACCATGGATGCCGCACCCATGACCCAGAACGCCCTTCTTAATCGCCTGCCGACCGCCGCCGAGGCAAGCCCCAGCTTGCTCCTGGATCGTTTCCTGGAGTATGTGCAGGAACGCGGGCTGGAACTTTACCCCGCTCAGGAGGAGGCCATCCTGGAGCTGTTCGAAGGACATAATGTCATCCTCAATACGCCCACGGGCTCAGGGAAATCTCTGGTCGCCACCGCCCTTCATTTCAAGAGTCTGGCCCAGGGGAGGCGCAGCGTTTACACTTGTCCCATCAAGGCGTTGGTGAATGAGAAATTCCTTGCGTTGTGTCGGGATTTTGGGCCGGAAAATGTTGGCTTGGCCACGGGGGATGCCACGGTGAACCGGGATGCGCCCATCTTGTGTTGCACGGCGGAAATTTTGGCAAACGTAGCGTTGGCCGAAGGCGCGGAGGCTCCATTTCGGGAAGTCATCATGGATGAATTCCACTACTACTCGGATGGCGAGCGGGGCGTGGCTTGGCAAGTGCCGCTGCTGACGATGACGAAGGCGCGCTTCCTGCTCATGTCCGCCACGCTAGGGGCGACCGGATTCTTTGAGGCTGCCCTGACAAAACTCACTGCTGCCCCCACCAGCGTTATCTCCAGCGTCTTGCGGCCCGTGCCGTTGGAGTTCCGTTACGTGGGGGACACGTCCTTGGAAACCGTCGTGCAGGAGTTGGTGGAAGCGCGCCAGGCTCCAGTGTATATCGTGCACTTCACGCAAAATGATGCTGCGCAGACGACGCAGGATTTGCTCAGCGTGAACTATTGCACCACCGCAGAAAAGGCTGCGATCAACGAAGCGCTCGTGGGGGTGAAGTTCACCAGTCCCTATGGCAAGGAAATGAAGCGCTACCTGCGCCACGGAATCGGCCTGCATCATGCCGGATTGCTGCCGAAGTATCGCGTGTTAGTCGAGAAATTGGCCCAGCGGGGGCTGCTGAAGATTATCTGCGGCACCGACACGTTGGGCGTGGGGGTGAATGTCCCTATCCGCACGGTGCTGCTGACCCGCCTGTCAAAATTTAGCGGCAGCAAAACCGGCATCCTCAGCGCCCGGGATTTCCATCAGATCACCGGACGCGCTGGGCGCAAAGGATTCGACGACATCGGTTACGTCGTGGGCCTCGCCCCCGAGCATGTGATCGAAAACGCCAAGCTGGAAGCCAAAGCGGCGGGCGATCCGAAGAAGATGAAGAAGATCGTGAAACGCAAGCCGCCGGAAAAATTTGTCGGCTGGTCTGAGGAAACATTTACCAAACTACAGGCCGCCCCGCCGGAGCCACTCGTAAGCCGTTTCCAAGTCACCCATGCCATGCTCCTGCAAGTGCTCAGCCGACCCAGCGACGGCTGTCGCGCCATGCAGCAGGTGATTCGCGATAGTCATGAAACGACCTCGCAGAAGAAAGCGCATCGCAAGCGGGCCTGGCAGTTGTTCCGTTCACTATTGGAGCGGAAGATCATCGAGATCCAGCCTCCCGCCAACAGTCCCAAGCTGCGGCTCAACGTCGATCTACAGGAAGATTTCTCTCTAAATCATGCGCTGTCGTTGTATTTGCTGGACACCCTGGCCTTGCTGGATCAGACACTGCCGAGTTATCCGCTGGATGTGCTGACCCTCATCGAAGCTATATTGGAGAATCCCGAACTGATCCTGCGTCGGCAGTTGGACGCGCTGAAAACAGAGAAGATGGCCGACTTGAAACAGCAGGGGATGGAGTTCGAGGAGCGCATAGCCGAACTGGAGAAGCTGGAATATCCCAAGCCGAATCGCGATTTCATTTACAATACCTTCAACGAGTTCGCCACCGCCCATCCGTGGGTTGGGCAGGAAAACATCCGCCCCAAGAGCATTGCGCGGGAGATGGCAGAGGAGTTTATCGACTTCCCCGGCTACATCCATCGCTACAAACTCGAACGCACGGAAGGCCTGCTGCTGCGGCATCTGGCCAGCGCCTATAAAGTGCTGACGCAAACGGTGCCGCCGGCCTACAAGAACGCAGACGTGCAGGAGATCGAAGATTGGCTGACGGGCATGCTGCGGGGCATCGATAGCAGCCTGCTCGATGAATGGGAGAAAATGCGCGATCCCAACTACCAACCGACCGAGCCCGATCCCGCACCCACGCTGACCCCGGAGGAGATCGATATCACCAAGAACACGCGAGAGTTCACGGCCTTAGTCCGGGCGGAAATTTTCCAATTTCTCCGCGGCATCGCGAATCACAATTACCCCGCCGCCGCGCAACTCCTGCCACCAATCACCGCTAGCGAATTGGAAGCGCATTTCGCTCCTTACTTCACCGAGCATTCCCGCATCACGCTTGATCCAGAGGCCCGCAACCGCCGCCACACGTATATTACTCCATCGGAAGACAATAATACTTGGCTGGTTCACCAAACCCTGGTTGATCCGGAAGCTAACAACGATTGGCAAGTAGGGGTCAACGTCAGCCTGGTGAATTCACGGCTCGAAAACAAAGTGGTCATGAGTTTTGGCGGCCTGAGTCGGATCGGCGTATAACATTAGTGGCTGCACGTAGCAGGCGCGCCCTCGCGCCTGAAAGGTGGCCCGAGCGCCCACGCTCGGAGCAAAGCACAAGCACTGGATGTGGGACCCCCAAGCGTCTATTGCGTTCCGTGTCGTGCGACATACTTTTGCAACTCAGGATTCCTCACCCAGTAATCGTAGTCCCAAATGGGGGCTGCTTCGTGAGCGCAATCATGGACTTTTGGGGCGTTTTGGCCGACCCAATTTTCGGCAGCGTGCCGCAGGCCTAGGAATGGATAGCGTTTGATTTCCGGGAGTTCCAGCCAAGCCTCGGCGGCTTGCAGATGGTCATCAATCTCCGGCAGGGTCACCAAGTAATCTCCGCGCGCCATCCAGAAATTTCCTGGGATATGGGCTCCGATATTGAAGTGGTTGCCCCAGCAGACGCCTGCCAGATCATGTAACCCCAACTCCGGAAGCAGATTTGCCAGTTGTCCCAAGGTAAACGCATTGAGATACCAACGCCAATTGCAGGTCAGCCAATGGTTGAGTTTCGAGACGCCTTTGGTATGAAAATACAAAAACTGGTCCAGAGGCGATTCCTTTGCTGCTTTGTGAAGCATGCGCAGGGTGGGGAATTCGAACTGACTGGCATCAGGTCCGAAGTTTTCCACGGTGCCATTGAGTTCATGCCCTTCCAGCATGTGGTGGATGAATCCGTCGGCGTGCGGGTGGCCAATGAATCCGATGGTCAATTGCCCCATGAACCGCTGGCGTTGGAGGATGCGGAAATGCTCTAAGAGCACTTCCCGCCAATGGTTCTGTTCCCAGACGTGGTAGAAGGCGTGGAGCATGGCGGAGGTTATTTGCCCTTCGGCTTGATCTTGGTGGCAATTCCACGCACTTGAGCTTCCAGGCGGAGTTTTAGCGGGGCGTCCTGCAGCACGTTGACCCAACCGAGGGCTTCAGTTAGGTCTTTGGTTGCGAGATGCCGGGCGAGGCCGCAGACGCCTGCGTTGAAGCCTACCTCTGGGTGATTGGTCAGCCATTCCATGCAGGCATTGAGTTCTTTGCTGGCCCAGACTTCTGCTACCGCAATGGCGGTGGATGGCGGTTGATCATTTTCGCCCAGCGAGAATCCTGCCGCCCAAGTGAAGGCTTCGGCGTAATTCTTTTCTCCCCACTGCCACGCGGCTTCTTTTACTTTGCCGGGGTCCAGGTAGAGTTTCCCGGAGTGGGGCTTGAGCCAGGCACAGGTCACTTCTGGTTTCCCTTCGGCGGCAGCGCCAGCCATACGTTGGCGAATCACTTCCGCAAATAACCGACGCGGGGCTTCCGATTCTTTATTGAGTTTGGCGGACCAGGCCGCTACGAATTTGGCGGATGCCTCGAACCCATAATTCACCCCCAGCGCTTTCACCGCATCCATCCCCACCTTTTGCTGCACCCAGTCAGGCGCGGCCAGGAAAAACTTCGTCACCTCAGGTTCACCCGCTTGGGAAAGGCCCCAAGTCATCGCTCCCACCAATTGCTTTTTCAATTCTCCATCCGGTAACGCTTCCCACCATTTTTGCGCCCCGGCAGGATCCTTGGCGGCAAATCCCACCATCCCCCGCCAGCATTTATCGAACTTCCCGGTCGGTTCCTCTTCCTTCTTCCACACGTCCAAGGCCTCCTTCCCCGCCACTTCCCCAATCCGCGTCAACGCCAGTGTCCGATGCTCGTCGAACGAGGCTCCGGTCTTGATGGTGTGATCCGTAAATGACTGGAGGAAATCACGCCAGTTGGCTTTGGTAAGCCCGTTTAGCGCATCCATGGACTTCGTCCAACGTTGGATTTCATTGGGTTCTGCGAGAGGGGCGGCCTTTGATGGAGATGGCTTCACTACAGGATTTTCCGCGTAGCTCGTCGTGGCAAGCAATACCAGAAATAGGATATAATGTTTCGAGCATTTCATTAGGATAAACAAGGAATTGAGGCTCCCGCCAGTTGATTTTTCATCTCCCCGGCCGCCAATGCTTCCCTCCATCCTTTGGCCGCAGCTGGATCTTGTGCCGGCCAGGCGACAATCCCGCGCCAGCAGCGGATAAATTGATTTTTGGTGGGCTTCTTCTGCCTTCCGCGAATCCTAAGATCTGAGGCAGATTCTCGAACATGGCAACAGGCAACGGCCTCTAAATCGGCCGGAAGCAAAAGGTATTGGCTGGTCGCGGATGGAAATACTAGCATATGTCATTAGATTTCTTTCTTTTATCGGTATGGCACATAATTTGCGCATGGTAGAGAGGCCCTTTGTTCGAATTCTACAGAAATAATTGGAAAGGCAGAAGCTGGTGCTTAGAAGAGAGTAAGTTACTATCCGAATAGAACTATTATTTACAATTAAAATTCTTTTTAATTATAAAGATAATCACACTGAGTCCGAGAATTACAATTGATGCAATTATCCATTTTAGCCAAAACCCTTGATCTAATGTTGTTACCAGTGAAGCATTTGCTGCAACTTCAGATCTGTGCGCCGTATTAACAACTTTAAAGTCACCAGATGGACGTTCTTTAATATCGAGTTTTTGTAGTTGAGCAGAGGCGCGAGAAGCACCTATCGTTTCTGCGAGAAGCGCTTTTATGGATGTGTTGGCCGTAGCAACTAAATCCCAAGCCCCATCTTCATCGACACTCAACTCGAGTCCGGTGACCGCAGCCTCAGCATTCTGCAGGTCCGTGCTTTGAACTGAACTCCAAAAACAATCGACGTAATAATTTCCCATCGGCAATTTTACTGTGCCAAGATCAAAGCTCTTTGAAAGCGTGCCGTTCTTAGGCCAAATCCTATCGTCTCTAGGCGACATCGCCCGCGCTGTTGCAGTAGGAAAGAAAATAGGCGGACCATCTTTCGTTCTGAATATCAAACCAAATCCATAGCATAACCTAGAGACGCGGATCGATACATCCCTTTCCGCTGGATTATCGATTGACAAAAATATACTCTTACTTCCATTTTCGGAGTATTCGATGTTCATGGTGCCAGGAGCTGACATAGAATTTTGCAATGTCAGCAACATAAACGGCAAATAAACAAGTATGCGCATCATTTGTTCGGCACCTTATAGAACTGAGTCGAACCATCGGCCTTCTTTGTAAATCGAGGATGGTCACTGCAGTCTGTGGACGTGAGGGTCGCTGCAGTCGTCGGATCCGCCGCACCCAGAATAGCAGCCCACTCTCCTTGTGGCTGATCCTCTGTGTTGCTCACCTTCGTAACTGCCGTAGAAAACTCCCAAGTAATTTTCTTTACTGGCACCCAACAAGCCAGGTCATGAGCTGAATTACTGGGAGAGTTTTTATACATTAGATATGTATTGAAAACATCATGGTTTCTGTAGTAGTCTGGAAACTGGCCTAGTGCCACTACACCATTCAACTCGCTTAAAACCGCACCTGGACTGTCAAACCATCCGTCATACTGGGTTGGTCCAACGGGTTGAATACCGTCATACGGAAAGTCATAATCTAAAATAATGCCATCATCCGCCCAGTCGACTCCGGAAGGCGTAGTTGTAATGGCCTTGTAACGGCCCAATGCGACCGAATTAAACGTTGTTCCCCAATGCCAATGTAATTCGCGATCCCAATCCACAGTCTGACAAAGACAGAATTCGCCCCCCTTCAATTCGGTTGGTAAATCAGCGTCGCTAACGGTGGCGTGGAAAACTATCCCGTGTCCCGTCGTTCCACCTAGCAGAAGTGCCGCCTGCCCTTCAGTTGTGTCTGCACAGGAATTGGCAACCCCCCTATCAGCACTAAATGCAGCGGTGGGAGCCAAAACAATCAAACTCCCTTCCAATGAGTAACTGCCCCACTCTGCCTTTACGCTTTGGCCTGATGAAGCTGGATCAGCCCAATATACCGGAGCGAGCGGGTTTGCGGTCGGCAATGGCTTGCCGTCTTCTGTTGGCCGATACCCATGCACAAAATTGGTTCCATCGGCGTGGGGGTTGTAATCGGTGAAATAATTACCTCCAAGAGTCCAAGTGATCGAGTCGGCTATTGTCGCACCTGTGCTGTTATCTATAAC
The DNA here is from genome assembly GCA_031411295.1 of Verrucomicrobiales bacterium. Lineage (GTDB taxonomy): Bacteria > Verrucomicrobiota > Verrucomicrobiia > Verrucomicrobiales > V1-33 > JAGNEJ01. Next base: position 19,111 of record JANOAV010000174.1, read on the forward strand.
TTGAAATTCAACTTTTTTCCCAATAACGGTTTGCTGCTCCCCACCCAGGCCTGCATTGCCCAACGTCTCCCAAGTCCCGCTATTATTTTTCCATTGCAATGTAAATAATGCACTTGTTATACCATCAGCCTTTGCGCATTGCCATGGAATTAACTGAACCCCTAACACTGCCGCACTCGCAGACCCAGTCGTTCTGAGAAAGGTTCTGCGGGTCCAATTGTTGACCGCAGGCACGCGGTCTTGATTCCCTAACGTATTTTTGTAACTCTCTCTCATAGACTTATGGGTTATTTTTAGGTTGCTTCCGCGACAGTATCCGTTAGAGAGGATTTCGTCAATCTTTTCCCTCATTTTCTTTTCCATGGCAAATTTAATCTACACACTGGCGTTGGAACAAGCAGGAGCACCGGGGCATCGGATGCTGGGCAAGCTGTTGGCCTCCAGTCTGTTACGCACCTTCTTTGATGGGGATGTGGTGGTGTTTCGGAATAGTGCGGCGGCGTATTTTCAGGTAGAGCGGCGGGGCTTGGCGGAGTTAGAGCTACAGGGAGTTCATCATCACCGCGAACGATTGAAAAAATCCTCCACACTAGCGGATTGATTAGAACTAGTTGGTTTGGAGTTAAGAACGGTGAAATCTCGGTAAAAATGGAAATAATAGTTTCCGCCTACGCTCACGGTAATATCAATTGTTTGGTTTTCACCGTCGATCAGCTCATAACGTATCCCACGAGCCAGCAGTTTTTCTAGTGGTCCTGTGAATCCAAGTATGAACTCCTTAAGAACTCGTTTTTCCGGAATTTGGCGGGCGATATTATTTTTTAGTTCATTTAGAGCTGGACCAGCAGCTGTTAAATCTGCAAAAGCAACCATATTAGAAACGTTTTTTTCAGGGAGCACATTCAACGTATGTTTTCCAAGAAATTGCGTGGTCATCTCATTAATTGCGTTACATTGTTGGATTGCGCTTGATGTTTCCGCTACGGTTAACCCTAATGTGTTGGTAAATCGTAGTAATGCTTGCTTTGGAATCAAATCAGCTCCCTCTAGCACCATACGAAAGTTCAATAGGCTGCTCGCAGCCGGTAAGTCCACAGCCGCGAGCGAGGCGCGCGAGACTGGGCTTTCTCTATTTAGCGAGGGCTTCTGAGATGGCTGCTTCTGTTTGTTTACCTGCAATTGACTTGCTTCTTGCGCCGACTTATCATCTGATAGTTCTCCTTTTCCCAAAAATAAATTTATAATGCTGATTATTAGCACTGCATGTAACAGCAGACTTACTTTGAGGATGTGTTTCATTGTTAGTCCTCACTCCTCGCTTCGGATTCCAAGAATTTTTTGAGATCTAACACTAAACCATACCTCTCGAAAAAGAAATTCACATTCGAGTTACCGCTGAGGCGATGAGTCTGTTCTGGTCTGTCGGCCCGATATTTGGCCTCAGCAAAAATGGACGTAGATGATCTGCTAGCAACTAATTCAGTATCGAAATTACCAGCGCTCATGGCGGGGTCGAGCAGAAGGCAAGGCAGGATGCGTGTCGCAATTTCATCCGATGTCGTGCTAGAAATTTCCTCCCTAAGGGTATTTAGAGCTGCGAGCTGAAATTCAGGATACTTTGGAATAAAAAATATGCGGCTCGATAAGAATCTTCCAATGGATTTCTCGTGGTTTTGGACTAATGCAATGAATCGCAGAACCGCAGCCTTTATTGATTCAACTTGTGTGAGACTCAAATCCAATGCCACTATCAATTCCAAGGGTAAGAAATTTTCATTCCATCCAAAAACGGTGTAAGATCCACGGGCTGTTACCGCTAACTCATAGTCGAGATACATTTGATGATCCGCGCTAGAAATTAGTGGGGGGGATGAGGCAAGATTTGTGCCATGGTCTGAGATAGATGTTTGGAGAGTTATAGCAGACTTTGCTCTTTCCACCGTGTGTGCCCCGCTACCCGAAGCACACAGATAACTAATGGTAATTAATTCCAGCAAATGTGTGAATACCGATAACGTTACCAATTTCATATTATGGTGTATTTTGCCACCGCTTGTCGGTGGGAACTGGGGCCAGTTGCTTGCCTGCTTTCTCAACCTTATAGCGGCGGTTCGGACCACTAATATTTTGCCCCTTAGGCTCAAAATAAAGTTCCCCTGAAGTGGTAGCCGAATTTAAGTGGTCCGACACAAATGCAGTAGCTTCGCGAACGTTAAAGGTTTTTTCGACCCATTCCCCATTGGTGACTGCAAAATCTTCGCCATCTGAGTCATAACCATCTCCCTCCGCAGAACCGCAAGAGGCTGATTGATATAAAATAATGAATGCTTTCACGTTATTGGTTCCTGCCTGTGTTCCGGTCGTTTTGTATTTGCAGCTAACAGTAAGAAAGAGTTGCCCGTTTCCATTGGAGGACTTAACGAACGTAACATTGTCGAATTCGATTCTGCCTTTTTGTGTAATCTTGATTAACTCCTTTTTTGCAGAAGTTTTGTTCCCAACAAACTGAGCCCGCGCCGATACTTTCTCGACAATTCCGTCAATTCCATCTAAGACTTGATCGAGCGCATCTTTATAAGTTTGGCTTAAGCCCGCTCCCAAATTACTTACGATGTTGGTCCAAGTAATATCTGCGCTGTAGCTAAGCGCTTCACTAACGCCCTCTAGATATATTTTGAACTCATCCCACTTAATATCGCCCGATATTGCTTCGCTTGTGCCGTTATTTACTATAACGTCACAATCATTTATAGATACGGTCAAGGAAGCCCCTTCTTCACCCTCAATAATTGCCTCCAAGCCTTCTGGACCATCATCTAGTGTAACAGCACCGGATGTAATAGTCGCTTGGAGACTAGGCATCCACACTTCGTTTAGGGCACCAACCACAGCCGCACTAGCAGCGCCCGTGCGTTTGAGAAACGTTCTGCGGGTCACATTCTGGACCGCAGACACGCGATCTTGATTCCCAAACGTATTTTTGTAACTCTCTCTCATAGACTTATGGGTTATTTTTAGGTTGCTTCCGCGACAGTAGCCGTTAGAGAGGATTTCGTCAATCTTTTCTATCATTTTCTTTTCCATGGCAAATTTAATCTACACACTGGCGTTAGAACAATCAGGAGCACCGGGGCATCGGATGCTGGGCAAGCTGTTGGCATCCAGTCTGTTACGCACGTTCTTTGATGGGGATGTGGTGGTGTTTCGGAATAGTGCGGCGGCGTATTTTCAAGTGGAGCGGCGCGGTTTGGCGGAGGTGGAGGTGGAGGGACCGAGCGGAAAGTTCGAGTTGAATAGTTCGAGTTCGAGGAAGCAGGGCGGGAGCTTTGCGGTGGAGGCTTGGAATTGGAAGTATCGGGCGCGGAAGGAGTTGGATGTGCGGGGGTATGACAAGGTGATGTATGTGGATGCGGATTGCCTGGCGCTGCGGAATGTGGATCATTTGCTGGAGGGCGATTGGGATATTGCTTACCAGCCACAGGCTCATGCGGTGCACTATAATGTGTTCAATGCCTTCCTAACGAAGGAGGAGATGGCGGAGTCTGCACGGGTAGCCGGAAGGGAGAAGGGGCGGCTCGCCCCTTCTGAGGCCGATGAGGCGAATGATTCGTCGGGGCGAGCCGCCCCGACTCCTTTGGGGGCTTGGCGCGGCATTAACGCGGGGACGTTTGCGGTGCGGAGCGGGATCTTTCATGAGGTGATGGATGAGTATGAACGCATTGACGCGACTAAACCGCTGCGAGATGGAAAATTCCACGAGCAGGGCGCGTGGAACCGCTTGATACGGGATGTGCGGTCAGGGCATTCCGCGCTGGGCGGGGAACTGCCAGCTCCACTGCGGGGGCTGAAGATAAAACCATTTGAATCAGGTGAAATCATGTTTCCCATCGAACACGAAACAAACTACGCCACTTACAAGGACGCCTGCATGGTGCACGCGCTAGGCTTGGGTCTAAAGGACAAGATGCGGTTCTTGTTTGGGCTCTACATGGGCACGTTCTTCTTCGATGAAAATGGGATGATGTTGAATCTTTTGGAAATGTAACGAAGAGAATCAAGATCCGGCCCACAGTTCGCCATTTGAACCAAATTTCCTAACCATGTCCAGCTTCGACGAAACCTTTCCTCTGCAATACTACATCAACCTCGGACGTCGCGAGGATCGTCGGCGAGAGGCGATGAATGGATTTCTGGATGCGGGATTGGAGAACGTGCGGCGGTGGGCAGCCGTGGATGCGCGGCGGGTGAGGGATGCGCGCGGAAATGAAAATGCGGGACGGTATGCGCTGGCACTGACGGATCGAATGATTTTGCGGGAGGCGATGCTCAAGAAGGCAGAGGCGGTCATGATCTTTGAAGATGATGTGGTGCTGCATCCACAGTTTCAGCAACGCTGGGCGGCACTGGAACTGCCGGAAGATTGGGGTGTGCTGTATCTAGGATGTCAGCATGTGCAGATGCCGCAGGTATGTGGCACGGGCGTCCCGCCCGTAAGCCTAGAGACGTCAGAGTCAGTGAAAACGTCTGGTGGTAAAATCACTTTGAATTCAGAGGGGCTTGGGGAAAGGGAAGCGGGTTTGGCTGATGGGCGGGACGCCCATGCCACAAGCTTGGTGCGGGTCACGCGGGCGCTGGATACCCAGGCGTTTGCAGTGCGGCGGAAATATTATCCGCTGGTGATTTCCGCGCTGAAAGGCTGCACGAAAGGAACCCCATGGAAAGTTCCACCGAGCGACCAACTGCTGGCTCGGTTGGCCGACACGGTGCCGATGTATGCGGCGTATCCGAATCTGGCTTGGCAGCGGGTATCAGAATCGGATCTGGTAGGGAAGAACTACAGCAGTTACCACCCGAGCGGTGAGCAACGGGCGAGTTGGCATGTCATGGAAGGATTCTCAGCGGTGTATCACGGCGGGAAGGTCTGGAGCGGGATGGACTCTATTTCCGCTGCGGAGAAGTTTGCTAACGTGGGGACGAAGGTGGATGGTGGAACGAAAGGGAGTTGGGGCGGCTCGCCCCAACTGGAGGAAGGAATGAAGGAGCGAGCCGCTCCTTCTCCTTTGGCTAAAGTGGCATTTCTTTTTTTGACGATTGGGGATCTGAATCAGGCGCAAGTGTGGAGTGAATATTTCGCAGGCAACGAGGCTATGATTAGCCGATATGCGCACGTGAAGTTTCCCCAGCGCGTGCAGACGCCTTGGCTGACGGAAGCTATCATATCGGAGCAGGTGGAGACAGAATGGGGTAAAATTTCCTTGGTGCAGGCCACATTAGCGTTGTTGAGGGCTGCTCTGGCGGATCAGAATAATGAGTGGTTCGTGCTGGCCTCGGATAGCTGTGCGCCCATCAGGCCATTTTGTCAGATGCGGCGGGAATTGGGGTTCGATGGCAGGAGCCGAATCTTTTGGGAATCCCACGCAGAGGTGGCGGCGCATCACCAAGATAAAGCGAAGCGAATCCAAGGGCTAAGATCGATCACGCCGATGTATGTTCGCTTTCACCCACAGTGGTGGTTGTTAAATCGGGAGGCGGCCACTGCGGCAGTGGAGGACGATTTCACGGCTCATTTTGCAAATGTTCCTGCACCAGATGAAATGTATTTCGGCACGGTGCTGCGGATGAAGGGTTACCCTTTGGATGAACGTGTTTTGAAACGAGATATTACGAAAGTTTCGTGGACTGGTGCAAACTCTCCACATCCGGTCACTTTCAGCAAATTGACGCGTTCTCAGGTAGCTGATTTTGCTAGTTCAGAATGCTATTTTGCTCGGAAATTTTCGCCCGGCTGTAACCTGGCCGAGTGGGGGCTGCATCTATAGTGACGTCAACAAATTGAATTGGACCCCGAAAGGCGGCCAGAGCGCCCTCACTTAGATCTAAGCACATGCACTGGAGGCGGGGGCGCGGGACGAGGGCATCCCACCTGCATGTTACCTTAAAGAAGGAAGAAATTCAGCTTCCTCCGCAACGAGCACGATGCTAGACCTTGAGGATGAAAAATTTACTCCTTGTTCTGGTTGGCGTGGTGAGTGCGCTGGGAATTCCTCGCTTGGCTGCGGCCGATACTGCGGAAGCCTTAAAAGCCTTGGCTGTGGCCCAGGCCGCAAAGGATCTGCCAGGCGTCGAGGCTGCCGTCAAGCTGGGCATCGTTGCGTTGGGTGATAAAGTAGGGGTGCCGGAAGAAGCGAGTGAATTCGTGGAGCCCGACGAGGAGGTGAAGCCGCTGGCAGCGGATCAGGTGCCGGAACTGTTCAATCAGCCGCTGGCCTACATTCGGGAGCACGCTTGGTGGAAGCAAGCACGTCAAGGTGCAGATTGCCAAGCGCCCTTGCGGGCCGTGGCGTCCGTCGTCGAAGGCTGTCTGGCGGCTCGGGCGGCGGGGTGCGAGCATCCCGAGGAGTTGCTGGCCGAGGCCAAGGCCGCAGCGGATTTCCTGGTCTTCGCCCAGAAAGCAGGTGGGCGTGACAATTTCCCGTTTCCCGGATGGCGGGAAAAAAAAGGTAAGTTAGGGGCGTTGGCGGAAAAGTTTCTCAGCAAGGCCGAAGCTGCGGGCAAAGTGGAGGAAGTGCTGCACGACGGCTGGATCATTGATGATTTAAAGGCGGGCGATCTCTTTTTCGACAACGGCCTGGCTGGTGCAGCGCTGCTTGCCATGTATGAGGCCAGCAAGGACGAAGCGTATCTCGCCAGTGCCCGCAAAGCTGGAGAGTGGGCCATGACGCGCCCCTGCGTTCCTAACTGGAATTACAACAGCTTCAGCGTTCACCTTCTGGCAAATCTGCATCGGGTCACCGGGGACGCAAAATACCTCACTGCCGCCAAAGAGATCTGCCGTCTGGGCATCCTTCCCGGCCAACTTAAGGAAGGTCCGCTGGCGGGACGGTGGGTGGATCCTCACAATGCTAAATTGGTTTACCACTTTATTATTCTGCGCGGACTGATTAGCCTTCTAACCGAATTGCCGGAAGCCGATGCCGACCGACCGGCCCTAACGCAGGCCTTGAGCGCAGGCTTGAAAGTGCGCAATGCGGAGATCATCGCCCAAGGTGGCACCAGCCCGGACACGACTTTGGAAATTTATTGCCGATTGCTCTCAGACCGTCCTCGGTTTGGCGAAATCATCGCCCAGACCGAAACGGAAGCGGCCGCCAAAATGATCTTCCGCTCGGTCGTCGAAGAATTCAAAAATGAACATCCCACGGTCTCACCAGGTTCCTGGGGACGATATCTGTTATTGACGGCCCGTAAATCGAAGTGAGGATGGGTTCTGCAGGGTGATCGCAACCTTACAGCGACACCATCAATGGAAAATCCCTACGAACCACCAGCCTCCGATACCGTCCCGTTCACCGTTAAGCGGATTCCGATTGAACGCCCAAGCCTGCCACTGCGGGGTAAAATTTGCTCCGCTTGTGGTAGTGGCAACACTGCGGACTCTTCCGTGCTGCGCTCCAAGCCGAGTCTTTTGTTCGTGCTCTTTTTTGGCTGGCTGTTCCTTCTGGTCAGAAGTGCGTTTTCGGTGCGGACCGCCTATTGTCGAGACTGTGGCGCGGCTACGCGATATAAAACAGGCGGTTCCAAGACCTCGATTGTGATCCTGCTGCTTATAGTGCTGGGCATTGTTGCGAGGATCGCTACCGCTTGATTTCCGTCGCCAACTCCAAGTTAATTTTGCAGCGTGATCCACAGGCGGATGAAGCGACGACTTGAGGTCTCCAATGGGTGGGTATCACGATAAACGTAGCTGGTGCTGCCGTCGGGATGCGGCGTGGTAGAGACCGGGACGACGTCGTTTCCGGGGGCACTCCAGTCGTTCAAATCAGCTCCCACTTGGGGTTGGACGGTGATTTTCTGGGTGTTGTTGGCCTTGCGGAATTCGATGCAGAGGTAGTTCAGGCCATTGATGTTTTGCAGCAAGGCCGTGGGACCGTCCGCTTGGCTGGCTTTCGGGGGCATGGCCAGCGCGAACTCGGTTAGGTTGGAGTAGCCGTCGTTGTCGGCATCGGCGGACGGTCCTGAAATCAAGGGGTTGGCGGCTTCGGTGGGCGTGAAACTGAAGTCGCGCCAGCGGTTGTAATCAGGCTGCTCCTGCTCAAGAAACAGCCCGCCGGGCAGAGCCGAGGCCGTCCAGTTGCTCGCCACGTTGTGATCTGGGTTGCTGGCGGGATTGATAAGGATGAGGGAGGCCCCGGTGCCGTCCGCTGTGGTGGGCCAGGGGGCTTTATCGTTATAGATAAATTGCTTCACGGTTAGGGCGGGGAGGCCGTTTCTGCGCAGCGCGACCGTTTCTCCGTTGTTGTCGAAATTTTTGGCATATTCCCCGGCAATCTTCGCATTGTATCCCGTGCCATAGCGCTGGCGGAAGGCGGCTAGATTTTTGACGAGAAATACGGAGGTGCCGGGATCGAACGCCGGCACGGCGGTCACGGCAAAGTTGAAATCCACGCCAGCGATGAATTGCAAGGTGCGAAGATCCACCGGGCCATCGCTGATGTTTTGCAGGCGGATGAATTCGAAATCTTCCTTGTCCAGAAATCCTGCGCTGATCTCCGCTGCCGTTGGTGGCGCTGGATGATACATTAGTTCCGCCACCACAATGTTGCCGTTGCTGGGTGGATCCGCATCCACCGTGAAGAGCGCTTCGGTGAGCGGGCTCCATTCGTTGTTGCCGGTATCTTTGATACGGCTCTTGATGGTGGTGAAGGCGTTATTCAGCGTGAAGGGGGTGCTGTAAGTTAGCGCAGTCGCATTTACGGCCCCGCCGGGGAGTCGAGGATCGCTGCCGTCCTTGGTGTAGTAAATGATGCGATTGGCTGGGGTCTGGGAGGTGGCGCTCTTATACGGATTGCTCTTGGTGCGATCATCATCAACCTCGGTATGCAGGATGGCCAACTGATACCCCAGCGGAACATTTCCGCCATGCTGGCCGAAGAGTGGTGGCTGTGGTGCGAGCCAGGTGCCTTGGGCGACAGCTAATTGATTGTTGCGCGCAGGCCAGATGTTCTCGCGGCTAAGTTGGTAGCCGTAATCCGCGGTGGACTGGAGAAAGGTGCCACGGTTGCCCACGCCGGGATCGCTGGTGAAAGCCACGGGAATGGTAACGGTGGTGGCCGTGACGGCGGTAACGACAAACGTGCCGTTATATCCTGTCACGGTGGAGCCTGCGATGGTAAGGCTCAGGCCTGGGACTAACGTGTGCGTGCCTACGGTTACGGTGGTGCTGCCTGCGCCTCCGCTAGCATAACCGAGCACAGACGGTAGCCACGTGCCCCGATTCCCAGCGCCAGGATCGGTGGTAAAGGTCACTGGGATCGTGGCCGTGGTGCCGGTGACTGCGGAAATGGTAAACGTTCCGTTATAAGCCGTCACTGTGGAGCCAGTGATCACGATCTGCTGCCCCACGGTGCGATTGTGCGTGCCGAGATTCACGATCGTGCTAGAGGCTCCGCCCGTGGCATAACTGCCCACCGTGACCGCCGCCGCTCCGGAGGAAAGCACGGCTCCCCGGAAGAGGACATCGCGTTTATCCAGGGTGGGATTAACCCAGGAGGTAAAGAAGGACTGATTCAAGGTGGCTCCACCAGTGTAGGTGAAGATGGGCTGAAGCATATTTACCAAGGTATCTTTGTTAGCGGTTAGGCTGGCATCCGCCATCGCGCCATCGTTGCAGAAATGTTTGTTAATCCGGTCCGCCATGAGGAGCCGGAATTCCTGACTATTCTTGAGCCGGAAATACACGTGGCAAATTTCGCGTCCGGCGGTGGTGGGACTGGAAAGTAAATCCTGCGTGAAGACATTGTAGCCGAGTCCCTTGCTGAAGCCGCCGAAGGCCCCTTCCGCGTCCCAGACATAGAGTCGCCATTTCCCGGTGGCACTGCGTTCCCGACCCCAGGTGTAATTATTGTGCGGCCAATCGCCCGTGCCTGCCCAGGCATTCAACAAGGCATAGTCCGCATAGTTCACAGGATCGATCACATCCAGCACGGCCTGGAGTTTGGCGGGGTTAGTAAGATCCGCGCCATACGCGTTGAGGCGTGCCACCATGTCGTCGAAGGCCACGGAGTCTCCGTCCACCATGTCGGAGATGTAGCGCACGTCCCAGTCCTCATTGCTGTCATAATGCTTCTGCATGAACTCTTCCCGCAGGCGTTCCACGGCATTGTAGTAGCCGCGGAATTTGCCATTTACATACAGTGGGATAATGGTTCCCCACGAGGTCTTTTGCCCCATGAGTCCGAAGAGTCGGCGGCAGTATTCATCACGAATGAAGGGATCGCGAGGATCATTCTTCCCCGCGCGCAGCCGCAGGCTTTCGAATTTCTTGCGTTCATAGGTATCGCCCATGATAGGGTAGGAGAGCCCGTTCTGATCCCATTCATCACGGAAGAATAAATTCAGCGAGGGCTTCTCGGCAAAGTTGGTGTAATTCCACGGCGCGCTGGTGATGGTGTTCAGCGTGTAGCGCGGCCGGGCGTGCGGGCTGCCACTAACCCGCAGGCCAGCGGTCTGGCGAAATCCATCCTGTCCATTGGGAAAGCAATACTCCACCTCCACCGGACGCTCCCAGCCTTGTCCCGTAGAGGTGGAAATGGCACCGTCGGCATTGGCATTGTTATAAGCCATGGGGCCATCGGAACTCCACGCTCCGCCGCCGGCTCCATAGACTCCACCATCAATGGCCATGACGCCGAAGGGGTCGAAGAGGGAGCGCTGCGGGTCGCCTGTTAGGATCAAGGCGGGACCAGTGGTGAGATTCGGGCTTTGATCAATCAGGAAGGTGTGGGTCTTGATGCCGGAGGACACCAACCCAGCCTTGAAGGCGCGGGCCCGCAAACAATGTCCATTGCCCACCGACACCTGACTCAGTGAGAGCGGAGTGGTGTAAAGGAGGCTGGTGGGAGCAGGGTCTGCGCCATCGGTGGTATAGCGAATTTCCGCCCCTGCGGTCTCGCAGGTTAGGCTGACCGTCTGCGTTCCTGTGTAGAATCCACCCGGCAGGCTGAAGTCCGGGGTGCGCACGTAATCCGTAGTTATGGCCGCACTGTTGGCCGTGCCAGGAGTGGCGGTTGCCAGGTAAGCGTAATTTCCGGGATTGGTGGGATCCAAGCCATAGGTATAGTTAGGAAACTGTTTCCCGTAGTCGGGGATCTCCGCATGAATCGAGCCCGTGGCATCGCTCAGGGCCAGATAACCACCGCTGGCAGAGAGCTTGAAATTTGCGTGCGGATAGGTGGCCCCACTGATAGGCAGCGTGGGAGCATCTGCCAGGATCACGAGGCGCGCGCCGGGTGCTAGTTGGGTTCCCGCAGGGAGCACGAATTTCTGCGGAGTGCCGGGGCTATCCGTCAGGCTCCAGCCAGCTAGATCGACTAGGTCAGGACCATCATTGTGAAGCTCCAGCCAGTCCGAGAAATCTTCCGCCCCGAGCGATGTCGCAAAGAGGGCCGGATCCACTAACCCACCGGAAGGTTCCGCCAGCCCGGGCCAATATTTCCACAACTGATTGGTGGCAATAAAGGTAGCTGGAGTAGCGAAGGGTTGGCCGTTGAAGACGACCTTCATGTCATCCAAGGTTAGAAATGAGCTGGCGGGTAAGGCGGGTGCGGTGCTCTTTTTCTCGAAGACCGGATAAAACGCCGCCACACCATTGGCCTGGAGCGCAGAAACAAACGCGGCCTGGGCTCCGACCGTCCCGGCCGCAAGGGTGGTCGAGTAATTTTGCCATTCACTGATCAGGCCCATGTTATCAAACCAGAGGAAGGATCCGCTGGGCAGAGCAGTTGTCCGACGAAATACCAGACGCAGCGAGCGGACGTTGGTGGCATTGATCTTGGCAAGAAAGGACGTGGCGTTCGTCCCTTCATCGAAGCGCTTCTGCGTTGTCTGCCACGCGCCATTTCCAGTGTAGGTCCCCAGATCCAGGCGATCCGCGTAGGCTCCGGTGTTGGGTTCCAGATAGGCCGTGAAGGTTTCCCCTGCGTCGGCTTTCCAGGAAAATTTAACACTAACGTCACCCAGATGGGCGGCGGTTAGGGTGGCGGATGGCCATGCCTGCACGGTGAATCCACTGACGGAGATGCCGAAGACATCAGCCACGGTGGGTTGATTGATCATGCCCAGCTTTAATGCCCCAGTCGAGCCTGCATCGCCCGCAGCGGCGGTATTGTCTTCTGTGAGGCGAATGATTTCGGTCAACGATCCTGCTCCCCGCATCGCAGTGCCTGAGAAAATGGCGGTGGGGGTGACCACGGTTCCGCTGGTGAAATCCTGCACCGCCCCGGCATTGGAAATGAAGCGTTTGCGCTGGCCCGCACTGTTCGTGTTGAACGTTAGGGCTGGTGTTTCCACCCCGGCTCCAATGACCGCCAAATCAGGAAATCCCGTCAACGCAGCCCCACCCGGCGTGGCATCGAAGCGCAGGCCAAACGCCGCTCCGGCGGATAATCGATAGCGAAAGCTCACGGTGAGCTTCGCCAAATCTGCCGTCGTCATCGTCGCAGGGGCCACCAACGGCGCAAAGCCCAGTGGGCCGCCCACCAAGGCCAGAGGGGCGTCCGGGCCCACTTGCGACAGATTATACTGCAGGCCGCCGGTCGCCAAATAGCCACCAGTAGCGGTGGCCGTTGTTTTCACGGTTAGTTCCTGCCAGGCCGCGCTGGCGATGGGCGCAGGTGCGTTCACCCAACTCCCGGCTGGTGGAGTGCCAGAGCTGGTGGTGCTCAGAGCACCGCTGGTGTAAGTCCGCGTGATCGAAGCCTCGTTGCTGTCATTGAAATTGATGCTGGCGGTGGTTCCGATGACTGGATTGATGATGCTTACGAGCTGTGCATCGAATTTGCTGTTGCCAGAAATGATCTGGTTATGCACCTGAACCGCCAGCACATTTTGACCCTCCTGCAGCCAGTTGACGAGCGGCCCGAGATTATATTCCACGGGGGCGGCCGGAGCATCAACCCGGGTGGCCACCATGGTGGCGTAAGTCATCTGCTTGGGCGGTCCCAGATTGGCCCGGGCGATCTCCTTCCCATTAATGAACGCCACGAATCCGTCGTCATAAGTGATGCGGAGAATCAAATCACCAAAACTCAACTGGGCGGCACTAACGGAGAAATTTTTGCGCACATAAAATGACGGTGTCTTGTTCAGCAGCAGCGTGGAAAGGTTCGTGGTGTTCGACGCTCCGACGCCCAAGGGAGCGGGTCCCGCCGTCCAACCGGTCTCTGGAAATACCAAATCCTGCCAATACGGACCAACGCCCAAGCGAGGTTCCCCATTGCCATTCCATTCCAAGCGCATGCCGTTGGGAGCGGCATGAATTTCCGAAATCACCACCTCTGCGGCGGCAGGACAGAGCAGGGCCAGCAGCAGCAAGGGGAGGAGAAACGGATGGATTGGGGAACGGGAGGACGCGAGCATGGGAAGACAGGGGCGGACTTGTTTTTACTAAAATGTGCCCAGTCTGCCCAGAAATATTTCGCAGGTATTTTGTAACAAAGAACGTGGTTGCGGCTGTCTCAGCCGCAACCACCTTCCTGACCACTACAGTGCGTGAGGAGGAGTCGTTTGGGGAGATTCGCAAAATCACAAGAAAAAGGCGCAAGGTTTCGTGGCTGATGCGGAGAAAACTTGCCAAGTTGGCATAAGCTGTCCAAGATTATGGAATATTGCCCCAGCCGTCCATTACTTTACCTATCTAACAACCATGCCAGCCAAAAAGAAGATCAACCTCGCCATCGTCGGCCTCGGATTCGGGGCGGAATTCATTCCCATTTACCAGCATCACCCCAATGCGAACTTGGTGGCGATCTGTCAGCGCGATCCCAAGAAGCTCAACGCGATTGGCGATGCTTTCGGCATCGAAAGTCGCTATACCGATTTTGCGGAAATGCTGAAGGATCCGAACATCGAGGCCGTGCATATCAACTCCCCGATTCCCGATCACGGATGGATGAGCATTGCCGCCCTGAAGGCCGGCAAGCATGTGAGTTGCACCGTGCCCATGGCCACGAGTATTGCCGAGTGTAAGGAAATCGTGGATTTGGTGAAGAAGACCGGACTGAAATACACCATGGCCGAAACGGTAGTTTATGCCCGCGAGTATCTTTACATGAAGGAACTGCTGGATACCGGCAAGTTGGGGAAACTGCAATTCGTGCAAGCCAGCCACCAACAAGACATGGACGGATGGCCGAACTACTGGCCCGGTCTGCCTCCCATGTGGTATGCCACCCACTGCGTGGGCCCCGTTTCCGGCATGGTCGGCAAGCCCGCCGAATACGTTAGCTGTTTCGGCTCCGGCACCGTGCGTCCGGAGTTGCAAGCCAAGTATAACAGCCCGTTTGCCGTGGAGACCGCCCACATCAAATTCAAGGACTCTGATGTCTGCGCCCGCATCATCCGCAGCCTATTCGACACCGCCCGTCAATACCGCGAGAGCATCGACGTCTATGGCGACAAAGCCAGCGTCGAGTGGCCGTTGATCGAGCATGAACCGCTGATCATGCACACCGCCAAATTACCTGAAAGCAAAATCCCCAAACGCATCAAGACCCCGGACTTCGCCAAGCGCCTGCCCAAGCAAATTCAGCCGTTCACGACCAATGGCGTCTATGGCGTGGGCAAGAAAACCCACCTTTCCTTCACCCAGGGAGCCGGCCACGGCGGCAGCCACCCCCACCTCGCCAACGAGTTCGTGATGAGCTTGGTGGAAAATCGCGATCCGTTCCCGAACGCGAAACAATCCGCCAACTGGACCTGCGTCGGCCTCTGCGCCCACGAAAGCGCCCTCAAAGGCGGGGCCATCGTGAAGCTGCCCGCATGGTCCCTGTAGCAAAGGAGCCCTAGAACCACCGCTTGGCGGGAATGATGGGGTGCGGTTGGCAGATCCGTTCCACGCAGCTTTCCCAGCTTTCGTGACCGGTTAGGATCTCGATTTCGACGCGCAGGAAAAAGATCGGGAGCAGCCCAGCGGTCTTGGGGAGACGCACGGAATCCTTTTCGGTGGTGACGATGAAGTCCACCGCGCGGTCGTCCGCGCGCAGCATGAAGTCGTTTAATTCCTCCTCGTTGAAGCGGTGGTGGTCGGTGAAATGGCGACTGAAGCGGATGTTAGCGCCCAAATCCCGCAGACCGCCCTCGAAACTTTCTGGCTTGGCAATGCCGCTGAAGGTGGCGATGTCTTTGTCCTGCAAGTAATCCAAGGGCAGGCGCTCTCGGGTGGCAATATTCGTCAAGTGGAGGGGTTTGTGCGTGCACTCGATGATCTCCGCAGTCCGGTTATATCTCCGAATTTGCTGGATGAGATCTGCGTTGGAACTGCCATCGCACTTGGTGATGAAAATGTAGCTGGCGCGGCGGAGGTTGCGGGGTGGTTCGCGCAGGAAACCACGGGGCAGCATGGCTCCATTGCCGAAGGGCGATTGACGATCCACGAGCACGATGTCCAAACGATGGCGGAGTTTCAGATACTGCAATCCGTCGTCCAACAGCAGGGTATCCACTCCGAAGTTCTGGAGTGCATACCGTCCGCCATGCACGCGATCTTTATCCACCACGATGGCTACGCCCTTTAAATTTTGCGCCAGCATGAACGGTTCATCCCCCGCCTTGCGCGAGTCCAAGAGCGGGGTGGGGGACTCGCCATCGCTAACAATGCGCGGGGCTGGGCGCTGGATCTTGCGCCCCAGAAAGCGTTCTTGGAAGCGAGCTTGCAGGCGCTTCAGCAATGGCGGGGTGGGGGGCCGTTCGCTCTTATAGCCGCGTGTCAGGATGGCGACTTTGCGGCCACCCTTGGTCAACGCCCGGGCGAACATTTCCACGACGGGGGTCTTGCCGGTGCCGCCCACGGTGATATTTCCGATACTAACCACCATGCAGCCGAGGTGATGCTCGCGCAGGATACGATTGCGAAACAACCAGAGCCGCAGGGTCACGATGCCCCGATAAAGCCAGGAGAGCGATCTCAAGAAAGCCCGCAGAGCCGAAGCTTGGATGCCTTTGCGTTTCCCAGTGATCACCTCCAGGGCATATAATTCGACTCCTTCTTTCATGCGGAAGTCAGGCGATGGGGGATGAGGGAAAGTTGGTTTGGCATGGAGGAAACGATGGTATCGCAACGGCTACACTAGTGTCACTATGGGGTGATGGCAAAGCGTCACTCGGGAAATTTTCTTGCTTGGCAAGTGGTGCGGTCCGTTTCAAGGGTTCAGACCAAAAAATGCGGCGGTGGATCGTGTGATCCGCCGCCGCATGGAGTTTGATGGTTTGCTGCGCCTTAGAGCGTGCGGCGTTTGCGCTTCAGCTTCAACTGAGCCAGGGAGTTGAGAATGCTGGACTCGACGGCGGCAATTTCTTCCGCGCCCAAGTTGGCACTGTCCTTGAGGCGGGCTTGGGCCGCGTCTAGGGCGGCTTGCACGGTGGCTTCGTCGATATGCGCGTCTGCCATGGCGAGGTCCGTGAGGACTTTGACGCCATGAGCGCCCACTTCCACGAATCCAGCTCCGACCGCCAGTTCGGTTACGTTGGTGCCTACGGTGTAGCGCAGTTCACCAGGAACCAAGGCCGTTACCAACGGGGCGTGATTTGGCAGCACGCCCATTTCTCCGAGCTGTCCGGGAAGAACGACGGTAGTCACGTCGCCAGAAAAGATTTTGGCGTCGGGGGTAACGATTTCGAGTAGTAAGGCCATGGAATTGAAGATTTAAGATTTAGGATTCATGAATGGTGGCTCGACGAACACGACCAACCGGCTGCATTCATCAATCCAAAATCATCAATCATAAATTAAGTTAGTCTTTCTTGACGGTGTCGATGCCACCCTTCATGTAGAAGTTGCCTTCTGGCACGTGGTCCCACTTGCCGTCGAGCACTTCACCGAAGCCACGCACCGTGTCTTTCACAGAGACGTAAGCGCCAGCCACACCAGTGAAGATTTCCGCCACTGCGAAGGGTTGGCTGAGGAACTTCTGGATCTTACGGGCGCGGTAAACGGTGAGTTTGTCGTCGTCGTTGAGTTCGTCCATGCCGAGAATGGCGATAATGTCCTGGAGGTCCTTGTAGCGTTGGAGCACCCGTTGCACGCCGCGGGCGACGCGGTAGTGTTCTTCGCCCACGATTTCCGGGGCGAGGGCTTTGGACACGGAGGAAAGTGGATCCACCGCAGGGTAAATGCCGAGTTCCGCCAGGGAACGCTCGAGCACCACCGTGGAGTCCAAGTGAGCAAAGGTATTCGCAGGAGCCGGATCCGTTAAGTCATCGGCTGGCACGTAAACGGCTTGCACGGAGGTAATGGAACCGTTCTTGGTGGAGGTAATCCGTTCCTGCATGGCGCCCATTTCAGAGGCCAGCGTTGGTTGGTAACCCACGGCGGATGGCGTCCGTCCGAGAAGCGCGGATACTTCGGAACCGGCTTGGGAGAAACGGAAGACGTTGTCCACGAAGAGGAGCACGTCCTGGTTCTTTTCATCACGGAAATATTCGGCCATGGCCAAAGCGGAAAGGGCAACCCGGAGACGAGCACCTGGGGGCTCGTTCATTTGGCCGTAAACCAGCGCCACCTTGGAGCCTTCGAGGGTGTTGTAGCTGCCATTGGCGTTCTTCACGGGATGGCCTTTGTCGTCCAGTTCGACTTTGATAACGCCGGATTCGATCATTTCATGGTAAAGGTCATTTCCTTCACGAGTCCGCTCACCCACACCAGCGAAGACGGAGAAACCACCGTGCGCTTTGGCAATGTTATTGATCAACTCAAGAATAACCACCGTTTTACCAACGCCCGCACCACCGAAGGCACCAGCTTTACCACCCTTGGTGAAGGGGCAAATGAGATCGATCACCTTAATGCCGGTTTCCAAGATGGAAGCAGACACGTCTTGGTCGGTGAGAGACGGAGCAGGACGGTGAATGTTGTAGCGCTTCTCGAACTTCGGCATCGGTTGGTCGTCCATTGGATCGCCAGTTACATTGAAGATCCGGCCCAGCACGCCTTCTCCAACGGGAACGCTGATCCCAGCTCCGGTATCGACCACATCGACACCCCGCTTGAGACCTTCGGTCGTGGTCATGGCGACCGCACGCACCCAACCATCGCCCAAGTGCTGCTGCACTTCACAGATGAGGCGGGTCGCTTTGCCACCGACTTCGTAGTTGATTTCCAACGCATTATAAATAGCTGGGAGGTTGCCAGACGCGGAGAAATCCACGTCCACCACAGGACCGATGATTTGGACAATTTTGCCGATGTTGCTCATGATATTTGGATGAAAATGGGCTGTGCTTTAAAAAGCAGATGAAGCCCCGTCACATAATGACTGGACTGTAAGAAAGGGAGAGCGTGGGTATAGCACACGGGTATTCCGGGGCAAGAGGAACTTGTGAAATTTTTCACAAGCGGTCATTCCCTTCGGAGAAATGGCTCGTTTTGGAAATGAAAATCGCGGGTTAGCACCTCATCGCGCGGCAAAATAATGCCGCGTGGTGCCAAACCCGCGTTCTCACTTACCGCATCTGGCCACGACTCTGAATGGAGTGGGCGGACGGGTTGCCTGCGGTCACTCGCAGTTACTTTTGTTTCTTCTTGCCCTTTTTGCCCTTCTTACCCTTTTTGCCGGCTTCGGTGCCCTTCTTGCCTTTTTTACCAGCCTTGTCCTTCTTGTGGCCGCGCTTTACGAATTCCTCTTTGGAAATTTGGCCGTCGCTGTTTTTATCCAGCGCGGCAAAGCGCTTCTCTAGTTTGGCGGTGTGCTCTGCCTTGGCGGCGGGGTCTTTTTTACCAGCTTGGCTGGACGTGAGAGTTGCGAATACGCAGCAGAGAGTGAGGAGGACTAGTTTCATGGAATGGAATGGTGGTTAATGGTTCATGATGGAACCCCGAAGTCTGGGGTTCGCTACTGAACCGCGCCACCGAGGGGTTTTGGGACAACTTTCCGCTGCTAATCGCGAAAAAAGCCAAGCAAAGTGCCCCGCCGAATCATCGACGGGGCATTCCGCAGCGTAATTCCTGGATGGTTAGGATTCCTCACTCCGACCCGTAAGCAGCGGGATGACGTAGTAGAGGAAGGTTCCCAGGGAGGAAACGAAGGCTGCCACGTAGGTCAGGGCCGCGCTGTTCAGGACTGTGCTTACACCTGCGGCTTCATCGTCCCCGCGCAGGATGCCGAGTTGGCGCAGCACCAATTTGGCGCGACGAGAGGCGTCGAACTCCACGGGGAGGGTGACTAGGTTGAAGAGCATGATGATGCCGAAGGCGATCGAAGCCAGCATGAGCGATACCATGGGAGCCAGGAACATGCCAGCGATCATGAGGATGAACACCCCACTGCTGGCCACGTTGGTGATTCCCACCGCAGCCATCCGCCAGTGCAGCGGTTGGTAAGCCGCCGCATGTTGCAGGGCATGGCCGCACTCGTGGGCCGCCACTCCCTGGGCCGCAAGAGAACTGCTGCCATAGACTGGTTCAGACAAGGCTAGACGTTTGTTAGTGGGATCATAATGGTCGGTCAGTTCCCCTTCAATGGGGACGACCTCGACATCATAGATCCCGTGCTCCCGCAGAATCATCTGCGCCACCTGAGCCCCGGTGAGACCAGAACGGCCCGGAATCGCAGAGAATTTACGAAAGGAAGATTTGACGCGCCATGAAGCCAAGAAGCCCAAAAGCATCGTCCCGACAATTAGCATGATGTAATACATATTCATAACGGCAGCAAAATGGCCCATCATTGCTGATGGGCCATTGCAAAATCAGGCGGCGTTTCTATGCGTCCGGCAAGCTTGGGCGACGCTTTGAGCGGCTTATTTCGCGGCCTTGAGGGCGGCTTCGATAGCTGCTTTGACGGTGTCCACGTGCTGTTCTGGTTTCACTTCCAGATCCCGCCAGACGATCTTGCCGTCCAGCACCAGAAAGGACTGGCGCTTGGGGAAACCGGGCTTCATTTCGGGCACTCCAAACGCCTTCACGATCTTGCCTTCAGTATCGGCCAACAGGGTGAACGGAAGCTTTTGTTGATCGACGAAGCTTTTCTGATCCTCGACTTTATCCATGCTCACGCCGATGATTTGCAGGCCGGTCTTCTTGAGGTCAGCGAAATTATCCCGCAGGCCGCAAACTTCCTTAGTGCAGCCACCCGTGTGCGCCTTGGGATAAAAGAACACGAGCACTAGTCCGCGCTTATAAATAGTATCCAACGAGACTTCCTTGCCTTCCTGATCCGTCCCGGTCAGACGCGGGGCTTGCGTCCCCACGGCCAGAGGATCTGCAATAACATTCAAGGACAGGGTGATGAGAGCGACAACGGACAGGAGGAGGGATTTCATAATAGGGTAGTTTTGACGCTTTTGCGCGACTTCCGCAAGATCACGCGTCTCCGTAAGTGCGTTGCGGAATGTGGAACAGAAGAAAAGAAGTTGGGGAAGAAGGAAGTGGGGGAGTGGTTTGCTTCATTTTCTCCCTGACTTCTGTTCAGAAAAACGAAAGCGCGGAAACTTGGCTTTCCAACTTGGGCCACGTTGAGAAAAAAACTTACCTGCGGGTGAATAAAGTCGTGGCGCAGCCGTCAAAATTCTTGAAAATGGAAACCGTAATGACGGCTATCACCACCCTAGACCTGCCCGCTGAAGGAACCGCAGAATCCGCTGACCCAGCGGATATGGCCTTGGTGTTGCGCTGTCAGAACGGGGACCAGCATGCCTTTGAAACGATTGTTACCCGCTACCGGGGAAAGATTTACGCCATGATTGTGAATATGACAGGAAACGATGCTGACGCCTGGGACCTCGCGCAAGAGGTCTTCCTGAAGGCGTGGCGCGCGCTGCCGAAGTTCGAGGCGCGCTCCAGTTTCTATACTTGGATTTACCGCATCACCCACAACGTCACCTATGATTGGCTGCGCAAGAAGAAGATCACGGGCTCAGAGTTCGACGATACGCTGGGCACCCCGGATATTGCTGCGGGGGCCCACACGGTGCCTTATGGGGATACTTCACCCGATACCCTGATGGAGAATCGGGAGTTGGGCAGCGAGATCAAAGCCGCCCTGCAGGAACTGTCCCCTGAGCACCGCGCCATTATTTTACTCAAAGAAATCGACGGCCTGAGCTATCAAGAAATTTCTGAAAGCCTCGGAATCACCATGGGCACCGTGATGAGCCGTTTGTTCTACGCCCGCAAGAAATTGCAAACCCTGCTCCAGCACCTAGCTCCTGGGCACCCCTAATTTTCACCCCACCAGATCCTATGAACCAGAACCCAAACCAACCATCCCAAGAGGAAGCCCTCACCCGGTTTATCGACGGAGAGGCCTCCGTGCCCCAACCGTCGCTGCCGCCGGAATGGCTGACTGAGAAAGCCGCTGCCCAGCAGGTGGGAAATCTGCTCCGGGCTCATCTGCCAGCCCATCAAGAGCCGCCGTCGGAGGAATTCTTCGTTTCCCAACTGATGCAGAAAATTGCGGAGGAAAGCCCACAACTTGCTCCAATTTCCAACGTGATCGCCCCCAGTTTCTGGAGTCGATTCCGCGTCTGGCTGGCACCCCTGGCCACCGCTGCAGCGGTGCTGGTAGTGGGTGGAGTGGTGTTGCAACAGAAGGCGGCCACCACGGAACAGAAATTGGCGAAAATGACCACCATTGGCAGCCGCATCCAGGCTTATACGCCAGATCCCAAGGTCTCGGCCAGCTTGAAATTTGACGACTCCGCGCAAGCCACCGTTATCAACTTGGTGGGCTTGGAAGCCGTGCCGGACACCCAGGAAATCAAGGCCTACAATGTGGCCAGCAGTCGTGCCTCCAGCCCCGGTGCGCCTCAGCAGTTCTTTGCTGCCAATGATCCCACCAAATTACTCTTCGTTATGTTTCCGGGCCAGGATGGAGCCCCGGCCATCCACGAATTACACTAATTGTCATGAGGAATCTCTGCTGCCTGATCCTGCTCTTGTTCGCCCTCTCCTCGGCCCCGCCCCTGCGTGCGGCCGACCCGGAGGACAAGGTCGTGGGCTTGCTGGATGGATTGCTCTTTTTTGCCACGAACGACAAAGTTTCTGAGGTGACGGAGGAAATGCAGGAAGCTGCGGCCACCCTGGATCCCAAGCTGATGGCAGACTTGCGGTTGCGGCTGGCCAAGGCCTTTCCCGAGCAGAAAAATTACCAACTGCTGGGACGGCACACCCAGAATGTGCTGCAGCAATATGAGAGTTGGGTGGTGCCCTCAAAGGACCTCTGCCTGAAGATCGATTCCCGCGGCCCTACAGCCGATAATGGGATCAAACTCCACGTCCAACTTTGGCAGGAAAAGAAAGTGCTCGTGAAATGTGACGCTGTCCTCAAGCCCGCCAACCCGGTATTTATCGGCGGTCCCAATTGGCGCGGCGGTCGCTTGGTTTTTGTGGTGGTGCAGAAGTAATTCCGAACGGTGGTCCGCACAGTCCTCTGTGTATTGGAATATCATGAGCCGGCCAGAGGACTTTGCAGTCAACCTCGTTGCTTTTAGTCATTCCTCTTGCCCCGGTGGGAAATTCAGTCGAATTAGGACGTGTCTATGAATGAACCTGCCACCAGTCCCGCTCCTGTTTCCGTCCCCCGTCCGCGCAAAGTCAATGTGCGCACGCCGGAGGTGATGACGCGCGTGCAGGCCCAGGTGGAGACGCATTACCGCAGCAGCGTGGTGGAACGAATTCGGCAGGCTGGGGGAGTGCTCAAGATTGGGCACACCACGGTGCGTTTGGCGAAACAATTCGGATTCTGTTATGGCGTCGAGCGGGCGATTGATCTGGCCTATGCCGCGCGCAAAGTTTTCTCGGACAAGAAATTGTTTCTCATTGGGGAAATCATTCACAACCCGGAAGTGAATCGGCAACTGAAGGAAATGGACATCGAATTCATGCCGAATCCCGTGCCGGAGGAACGCATTCGGCAGTTGTCGGCGGATGATGTGGTGATCGTGCCAGCGTTTGGCGCGGAGACGGCTACGATGAACCAGATTCACGAACAGGGTTGCATGGTGGTTGATACCACCTGTGGGGATGTCATGAGCGTGTGGCGTCGGGTGCGGGATTATGCCAAACGCGGCTATACCTCGGTGATTCATGGCAAGGCGCAGCATGAGGAAACACGCGCCACCTCCTCCCGCGCGTTGGGTGAAGCAGGGACAGGACACTATTTGGTGATCCTCACGCTGGCAGACTGTGATTACGTTTGTGACTACATTCGGCACGGAGGAAACAAAACGGAATTCCTCGCACGATTCAGAGGAGCGGTCTCACCAGGGTTCGATCCGGATCTGCACTTGGTGCGCATTGGGGTGGCGAATCAGACGACGATGTTGAAATCGGAAACCCAGGAATTGGAGCGTCGCATCGCCCAAGCAGTGCGGGACCGCGATGGCGTGGCCGAGGGGAATGGAGAAAATTTCACCTACTTCGATACGATTTGCGGAGCCACCCAGGAACGTCAGGACGCGCTCTATGAATTGCTCAAGGAACCCCTGGCGGCTTTGCTGGTGGTGGGCGGATATAATAGCTCGAACACCGCCCACTTGGTGGAAATTGGTCAGGAACAACTCCCGACCTTTTTCATTCGGGATGCAGCTTGCCTGACTTCATTGGAGGAAATTGTGCATTATGATCTCCACCATAAGAGCGAGTCCACCAGTCGCACCGCCGTGTTAGCGAGTGCGGAGCCGGTGGTCATCGGAATTACGGCAGGTGCCTCCTGCCCGAATAATCTCATTGAAGAAACCGTGCTGCGGGTCTTCGCGCTGCGTGGTATTTCCCCGGAACAAGTGCTAGCTGTATGAAGCCATCTGAAGTCGAAATCTTTACTTCCCTGCAACAAAGCGCCATTGTGGCGGTGTTGATGATTGACCGTGTCGAAGATGCGGTGCCGGTGGCGGAAGCCCTGTTGGCTGGGGGCGTGAACGCCATGGAACTCACGCTGCGCACACCTGCTGCCATGGGCGCGTTGGTGAAAATCAGGCGTCACGTGCCTGCAATGATGGCGGGGATTGGCACCATCCTCACCACCGATCAGGTGCAGCAGGTGGTGGACAGTGGAGCCTCCTTCGGGGTGGCACCGGGAATGAATCCCCGCATCGTGGAATGCGCGTTGCATGCGGGACTGCCCTTCGCCCCCGGCATTTGCACGCCGAGCGATATCGAACGCGCCTTGGAATTCGATCGGAAATTTCTCAAATTTTTCCCGTGTGAACCCTGCGGCGGTTTGAAGTATTTGGATGCTATTGCCGCTCCGTATGCCCATCTGGGTCTGAAATACGTTCCCCTTGGCGGCGTGAATCAGGATAACTGCAGCACTTATTTGCAGAACCCGAATGTGGGAGCGCTGGGCGGTTCTTGGCTGGCTCCCAAACCGCTAATCGCAGCCAAAGACTGGGCCGCCATTGAAACCAACGCCCGCTTGGCGATTGCGGCCCGGGATCAAGTGCGAGGGTAGTGGCCGAAATCTCCATCATGGACACAGCAAAGCCGACTGACTCCAGTCGGCCTTGCAGTGAGTTTTGGGCGGCTCAGCTTAAAGCACTTCGCCAGCCTTGAAGAAGCGCTTCAGTTCGGCCTCGGCAGCTTCCAGGCCGTCGCTGGCGTGGCAGACGTTGATCATATTATCGACGCCCAGGTCGCCCCGGATGGTGCCTTTTTCCGCTTTGCGGGAGTCGGTTGGCCCGAGCATGTCCCGCACGGCGGAAATGACGTTTTCTCCGCTGAGGGCCAGCGCGATGACCGGACTGGTCTGCATGAAGGCGGCTACGTCGGGGAAGAATGGCTTGTCGGCAATGTGGGAGTAGTGCTCGCGCAGGATGGCGTCGTCCAACTGCATGAGTTTGAGACCGCGGATTTTGTATCCGGCGGCTTCGAAGCGCTTGAGGACCTCACCGCAGTTGCCTTTGGTGACGGTGTCGGGTTTCAGGAGAATGAGAGTAGTTTCTTGTGACATGGGCGGTGGATTTAGTCAGTTTTGCCCAGTTTGCAAGAAGCCTTCTCAGGGAAAATGGTCATTTAGTTGCGAGAACGGGGAAATTTGTGCTTTTCCTTGCGATTTAGATGAGGTTGGTTAAAGCAACCGTAGCGCGCAGTTTGGCGCGACCAATCACAAAAATGACATCCACTATCGCCAATAGCCCATCGGGGACCGACCTGGACGAGCGCTTCGCTCAGGGGTTCAAGTGGATGCTCCTCTCGCGGACGCTGGAGGAGAAAATTTCCAGTCTGTATGGAGCGGGCAAAATTGTCGGCGGCGTGTATTTGGGTAAAGGGCAGGAAGCCTTTAGCACCGCGCTGGCCATGAGTTTGCAACGCGGAAAGGACGTCTTCGCCCCGCTGATCCGGGATCAGGCTGGGCGCATGGCCTTTGGCGAGGACATGATCGATACCCTGCGGACTTACCTTGGATCTGTGTTAGGGCCGATGCGGGGCCGGGACGGAAATATTCACCGAGGCCGCCCGGATCGAGGCATGCCAGCGATGATTTCCCATCTGGGAGCCATGATTTCTGTCGTCTGCGGGATGCTCATGGCGCGTCGCTTCCGCGGGCTGACCGACGTGGTGGGGGCCAGCTCGATTGGCGATGGAGGCACTTCGACGGGCGCCTTCCACGAAGCGTTAAATTTAGCGGCGGTGGAAAAATTGCCGTTAGTGGTTGCCGTGGCCAACAATCAATTTGCTTATTCCACCCCCAACGATCGGCAGTTCGCCTGTCGGGACCTGGTGGAGAAGGCCGCTGGATATGGGATCGCTGGCCACAGTGTGGACGGCTTGGACTTGGCTGCTTGTTTGGAAGTGTTCGGTCAAGCTGTGGCACAGGCTCGCAACGGCGGGGGGCCGCAGTTGGTGGTCGGTTCCATGCTGCGCCTCTGCGGTCATGGGGAGCACGATGATGCCTCCTACGTGCCTGCTGAATTAAAGGCCAGCGCTCAGGATTGCTTGAAACGAGCCCGCGAACAAATGCTGGCGCGTAATTTGGCGACTCCTCAGCAGTTGGAAGTGATGGAAGCCGAGGCCTACGAGGTCGTGCAGGCGACTGTGATCCAGGTGCAAAATGAACCCACCCCGAACCCAGCCCAAGAAACCTGGACTCCACTGGCGTCCAGTTGGCTGATGGAGGGAATCGCATGAGTATCACCTATCTCGAAGCCATCCGTGAGGCCATGCGCCAAGCCCTAACGCAGGATGATGCGGTCTTCCTCTACGGCCAGGACATTGGCAGTTTTGGCGGAGCCTTCAAGGCCACGAAGAATCTCGCCAACGAGTTTCCCGGGCGTGTCTTGGATGCCCCGATCAGTGAGGATGCCATGCTCGGCATGGCCATCGGAGCTGCGATTGATGGGATGCGGCCCATTGTGGAAATGCAGTTTGCGGACTTCTCCAGCATCGCCTTCAACCAGATTGTTAATCAGGCGGCCACTCACTTCTGGCGCACGGGCGTGCCTTGTCCGTTGGTGGTGCGGCTGCCCAGCGGCGGCACCTCTGGCAGCGGGCCATTTCACAGCCAATCGTTGGAGAGCATCTACGCTCATTTCCCCGGCTTGATCGTGCTGACGCCAGCTACGGTGGGGGATGCCTACTCCATGCTGTTGGAAGCGGTGAAATTGAATGATCCAGTGATCTTCTGCGAACACAAATTCCTTTATTACCACCTCAAGGCCGATGGCTTGCCGACGGAAAATTTACCCATCGGCAAAGCGCGTATCGCCCGCCACGGCAAGCACGCCACCCTGGTGACCTACAGCGCCATGCTGCACGAAAGCTTGCGTGCGGCGGATGAGTTAGCGCAGGATGGCTACGAAATCGAGGTCGTGGACCTGCGCAGCGTGAAGCCGCTGGACACGGATACCGTGCTAGCCAGCGTGGCGCGCACGGGGCGTTTGTTAGTGGTCGGGGAAAGTTTCCCGTGGGGCGGGGTCAGCGCAGAAGTGATCAGTCGCGTGGTGACCGATGGATTCCATTTGCTGGACGCTCCACCGCAGCGGCTTAACTCCAAGGACACGCCCATTCCTTACCACCCGAATCTCTGGGGCACCCACCGCCCCACGGCCAATACCATCAGCCAGGAGTTGCGACGCTTGGTTGGGTTCTAAGCGAAGACCACGGTCTTGTTGTCATAGGGCAGCACTTTCTGCCGCACATGCCACATGACGGCCCGCGAGAGCACGATCTTTTCCAGATCCTTGCCTAACCGCACCAGATCTTCCACGGATTGACGATGCGAAACGCGGATTACGTCCTGTTCGATGATCGGTCCTTCATCCAAGTCCGCCGTCACATAGTGGCTGGTGGCCCCAATGATTTTCACGCCCCGACGGTGAGCGGAGTGATACGGCCGGGCTCCGGGAAAGGCGGGCAGGAAACTATGATGGATGTTGATGATCCGATTCCGGTAAATCGTTGCGAAATTATCGCTGAGAATTTGCATATAGCGCGCCAGCACCACGGTATCGATGTCATTTGCCTCCAGCAGCGCCAGTTGTTTGGCTTCCTGTTCGGCTTTGTTCGTGGCCGTGATCGGGAAGACGTGAAATGGAATCCCGAAGCGGTCCGCCACCGGTCGCAATAACTCATGATTGCTTACCACCAGGGCAATCTCTGCGCCCAGTTCTCCGGCATCACTGCGGGCCAGGAGATCGTAGAGGCAATGCTTGTCTTTGCTGACAAATAAGGCCAGCCGATGCTTGTCATCAGAAAAACTGAGCGACCATTTCATCTGCCGCGGCTCTGCCACATATTGGAACACCCGGGCCACTTCCTCCCGCGGAATGCGGAACCCATCCAATTGCCATTCCACCCGCATGAAGAACACCCCTGCGTCCGCATCGGTATGTTGATCCAGATGCACCACGTTACCGCCATTTTCATAAATGAAGTCGGCAACGCAACGCACCAGACCGGGTTGGTCAGGGCAGTGAATCAGGAGAATGGCGGTAGGGCTGGGCATAGCGATGAGACCGATAGCTTGAATTCAAGCGGTGGCAAGCGTCGGCTTGAGGGGCGAAGTTCATCGATCCGACAAGGAAATCGCACCGTAGCCGTCGGAGTCCAATCCGAAGTCGTGATCCACGCCGAAAAGGCCTGCTTCGCCTTCTGCAGGAAGCAGTTCACGCTAAACATCCGTAACTTTTTTGTCCTGCACCCTCTCCGAATTCTTCCTTCATTTTAATGTTGACCTAACGGGCGAAAACTCAAACAATGGCCGTATGAGCATTCCAAGACTTCTCTTTCTCCCTGTTCTGGCTGGCGCTGAATTACAGGCGGCACCCACTTTTTCCACCGATGTCGGTGGAGGTGTCACCACGGATCTCTTTGATATTTCCCAGGGTGCTCAGGTGATTCAGACGACGAATGTCTTGCAGTTTGGCGGGGAAGATATTCGCGAAGCGTTTGGCGGCAGCGGGGGCATTGAGGGTGGCAACGTGATCTTTGAGGATGGGCCGGGCTTGGGATCCATTGATACGGTGCTGTGGCAGACGGCCCAGACGATCAATCTCACTTCTGTGGAACTACGTTTCTCGCAAGACGGGGCCAGCCCGAATCGAGGGACCGCGGCTTATAATTTGTTCTCCACCCAGGATGGCATCAACTATACTTCTGTTTCTAGTGGGGCGGTTCCGTTGGTCGGTGGGCCAGGGACTTCGATGGTAAATAACGCGCTGCTGATCAGTGACGCGGCCTTGGGGGCGGGCACTACAGCGGTGAGGGGATTCAAGTTAGAGATAACGCGGAATTCTGGCGCGGGTCCACGTTTTGTCGAGATCGATGGGATGGGATCGATCACCACACAGACAGCCAATTATCATGATCGGCTGGCGTTTAATTCCATTACTAATGGCGCTTACATGGGACAAGCGGGCAACGATGAAGCGCCCGGTTCGGCCACGAACTTTTCTACCAGTCCCAGTATCGGTGGGAACACGGATGATGTGCGGGAAGCCTTCGGCAAAACGGGCGGTCCCATTGAGCCAGGGACGTTTATCTTCGATGATGGTGGGACGGCGGATAATGGCAATACCATCTTTGGAGACGGCGGGGAGTTTGTCGATTTCATCGCGTGGCAATCGACCACGCCTTTGACGCTGGCGGGTTTCAAACTAAGCCTCACGGGTGATGGTGGCGGCAATCCATTCCGCGATACGGAGTTGGTGCGTTTTCTGGTGGAAGGAACGCAGGTGGACTTGTTTGATAACAATGGCTTCGACGGAGATGTGACGCGGCTTTTTGCAGGCGGGGCGGTCGTGGGGGATGATTTCCGCATTGAGTTCACGCGCACGACCACTGGGGGCGCTCGGTTGCTTGAAATTGACGCCATTCTCGGGGTGGTGCCGGAGCCTAGTTCGATGATGTTAGGCCTTGTCGGTGGCCTGGTTCTGTTCCGCCGCCGTCGCGCCTAGAATCATAAATTTTAAACATCGCGTTCGGGGGTGTTGGTGACTAGGATTGCGCCATGAAAACACATTTTTTAGCAGTCGGACAGCTTGTCCTCGCTCAGTGTGCGTTGGCTGCTCCGGTCTTTACCACCAATGGGAGCGGAGGGTCAGCCACAGACCGATTCGACATCTCGCAAGGTGCGGCAGTCATACATTCTACGAATCAACATAACGGTGCCGGCGCATCGGATGTGCGCCAAATCTTCGGTCTGCCCAGTGCCGGCGCGTGGGTGGAGCCGGGCAATGCCATCTTCGCAGATGGCTTTGGCCTTGGGTTCGTGGATACCGTTGATTGGCAAACGCCACAGCCGTTGGATCTGACGAGCATGGAGCTGCGCCTCTCCCAAGATGGTGCCAGCGCGTTGCGGGGATGCTCTGCCTTCGAACTGCTGGGAAGCGCGGATGGGGTGAATTTCGCCATCCTATCAACCGGAACCATTCCCGCCGGGGCATCGGGAAATGCCAACGTGCCCCTGCTGATTAGCGATACGGCACTCACGAATGCCGCTGGCGTGCGCGCCTTCCGTTTGCAACTCACTCGCCAAACGAATGGTGGGCCGCGCGTGTCCGAATGCGATGCTCAGGGAACCATTTCCACAACTCCAGCGGGCACGTTTCTAGATCGGTTAGCGTTTAATGCCGCCACCAATACTTACACCGGAAGAGGCGGAGCAGTCTGGGATGATGAGGGGCCGGGATTGGCTGCGGGATTCACGTTCAGTAGCGCTGTGTTAGGGACGGATACGGTGGAAGATGCTTTTGGTAATAAGAATGGCACGGTGGAGCCAGAGGACTTCATTCTAGGCGATGGTGGAGAACCGGACAATGGAGATCAAATAGTGGGCACCGGTGGGGAAATGGTGGATTTCATTCAGTGGCACACCAGCCAGCCGCTAAGCCTGGCAGGCTTCCGAATCGCCCTCTCGGGAGATGGTGCTTCGGCTAATCGGGATACCGAAATGGTGCAATTTTTGGTGGAAGGCGTGGTGGTGGATTGTTTCGATAACAACGGCTTCGATGGCGTGGTGACGAGGATGTTTGTTGATGGCGCGATCACAGGGGATGATTTCAGAATTGAGTTCACGCGCACGACATCATCCGGTGGTCGGATTTTCGACATTGATGCCATCACCGGCCCAGCGGGAAGCCACTCGGGCGGTGTGGTGATCAATGAGGTCTGCGCGGAGAATGACAGTTCTTTGAAAGATGAAGATGGCGATTCGCCAGACTGGCTGGAACTCTATAACAACAACGACGTGGACGTCGATCTAAGTGGCTGGGGGCTCAGCGATGTCGCCACGAGCCCCCTGAAATGGACGTTCCCCGCCGGGGCCACGATCCCCGCACGGCGTTATGTCATGATTTTCCTATCAGATAAAAATCGCGCAGTAGTAGGCGCTCCGTGGCACACGAATTTCCAACTCAAAGCAGCGGGCGAAGCGGTGTTCCTGACGAAGCCAGATCTCACGTTAGCCGATAGCGCGGCAGCCGTGCCTTTGCGGGATGACGTGACTTACGGTCGATTCCCTAATGGCACGGGAGCCTGGAAATATTTCGTGGCGGCATCGCCTGCTAAAACCAACACGTTGTTTACGGCCTGGGACAGCATCGTCTTCGATAAACCACATTTTTCCGTGCCCGGCGGTTTCTATGCGGCCGCCCCAGCGCTGACCCTGAGCACCACCGAAGCGGGTGTGACCATTCGCTATACGCTGGATGGCTCCGAACCACAGCCCACCTCATCAGAGTTCCTAACACCGCTAGTCATCACCACCAAAGCGGGCCAGCCGAAAGTGCTCTCGCTGATCCAAGGCACGTCCACTCTCAACCAACATACGGATGGCTGGAAAGCGCCTGTGGGCGAGGTTCGGAAGGCCACGGTGGTGCGCACGCGGGCTTTCCGCATGGGGGCTCCGCCTGGACCTGTGGGCACGCAAACGTATTTCGTGGGCGCAGATGGACCACGGCCAGATGGCTTGCCCGTGTTGTCGCTCGCCACTGCTCCGAGCGGATTGTTTGATTACAACCAAGGCATTTACATGCTAGGAAAAATATTCGATGACTACGTGGCCGCGCATCCTGGCGAAGTGCTCACGGGCCATACTCCGGCAAACTACACGCAACGTGGCAGCGGTTGGGAGCGGGCGACGCATCTGGAATGGTTCGAGCCATGGCCGGTGAGCGGTCCGCCCGGGGCCCTGGCAGGCGTGCGCGCTTGGGGCGAACCCATCGGCATGGACATCCAAGGACAATCCTCCCGATCCTTCCGGCAGAAGAGCTTCGGGGTGAAAGCCCGGGGCACAGCAGGCGTGGACGAGAGCATTGGCTACAATTTTTTCCCTGGACTAACCAAACGCGGCAATGGCAAGCCCTTGGAGGATTTCCGCCATTTACGACTGCGAAATTACGGCAACGACTGGGACCATGCCATGATGCGGGATTCCTTTGCCGCTAGGCTTTGCCGGGACTTGGGCACGGACGTCATGAGTTCCCGGCCCGCTTCCATCTACCTCGATGGCGAATACTGGGGCATCCTGGAAATCCGGGAAAATCAAGACGCGCGTTACCTCCAAGCGCACTATGATTTCAACGACAGTGAAGCCGTCATCGTGCAGGGCTCCGGCGGCTTGGAGCAAGGGATTCCGGGGGATCAAATTCCCTTTACCGACCTGCTCACCTATTGCGCCACGCATGACCTAGCGAATCAAGCCGACTACGACTACGTGGCGGCCCGCGTGGATGTGCCAGAATGCCTGCGCTATTATCTCAGCGAAATTTATCTAGCCAATGCCGACTGGCCGCAAAATAACATCCGCCTTTGGCGACGTCGCTTGCCCGTGAATGATCCCCTGCAAGGCTTGGGGCGGGACGGGCGTTGGCGCTGGTTGATGTTTGATGTGGATCTGGGTTGCGGACATCCATGGAGCGCAGGGGTCACGGAAAACACCCTAGCCGTGGCGCTGGCGCCCAATGGCCGATCTTCCGTGCCGCAGTCTTGGGGGACGCAAATCTTACGTTCGTTGTTAGAAAATCCCGCCGCGCGCAACGAGTTCGTGCAGACTGCGGCCACCTTACTGAACTCACGTTTCAGTGCCACCGCCGCTGTAGCGTTAGTCGATCAAATGGAAGCGGAACTTCTGCCTGGAATGGAAGAGCACACTAAACGCTGGCAACCCGCCTTTGGCAGCGTGGGAGGCTGGCAAACTCAGGTCAATGTCATCCGCACCTTCGCGCAACAACGTGCCACCACCGTGCGCCAACATTTGATCTCTCAATACAGTCTAACAGAAACGAGCCTCACCCTGAACGTCGATAACGCCGCAGCGCACCGCGGCAGCATCCGCGTCATGGATCATGAGTTCGGCTCATCCGCCCCCGGAGCTGGGAATCCCGTCTTTCCCTGGACTGGCAATTGGTTCACCAACCACCCGCTCCGCATCGAAGCCATGGCACGCCCTGGCTGGATATTCACAGGCTGGACGGGGCTCCCAGGAAATGATCCACAGGCCATTCTAACCCTCACCGCGCCAACCAGCATCACCGCGCATTTCATTGCTGAAAAGCCAGTCATCGACAACGTCGCTATCCTCCCAGCGCAAACGCACGTCCGCCTCCAACTCACAGGAACCCCCAACGCCCCTTATAAAGTGCAGACCTCTACAGATCTAGCCACATGGGTCGATGCCATTAATTTCACCACTTCCGCCGACGGCACTAGCCAGGTGGACGTTCCCGTGGCCACTGAGGGAAGGCTCTTCCTGCGCAGTCAAGCCGTCCCGTAGGAACTCTTGGAAAAACTACGTTTCCCGTCCTTATGCCGCGCCTACTCTGGTTCCTCATCTGCTTCACCTTTGCCTGCAAATGGTGCCTAGCCGAGCGGCCAGCTCCGACGAACCACTGGGCCTATCAGCCAGTGAAGGCCTTTCCCGTCCCCACGGTGCAGGACTCAAAATGGCCGCTGACAGAGCTGGATCGGTTTTTCCTCGCGTCCATGGAATCGCATGGACTTCATCCGGCGGCGGACGCTCCTGTGGAGGTGCTTTGCCGTCGGATGTATTTCACTGTGACTGGACTGCCGCCATCGCCAGCGCAAGTGACTGCGTTTGCGGCAGCGGCTGCCAGTCTAGGATTGGATGCGGCTTTGGCGAAGCTGGTGGATGAATTGCTGGCATCGCCCCATTACGGAGAGAAATGGGCGCAGCACTGGATGGATGTGGTGCGGTATGCCGATGGTAAGGGTTCGGAGTATGATTATCCCATCACGGGCGCGTGGCGCTATCGGGATTATTTGGTGCGGGCGTTCAATGCCGACGTGCCTTACGATCAGTTCCTGCGGGAGCATCTCATGGGCGACCTAATGCCGCCTCGCGTGGTCGAGCAACGCAACGAAAGCCTTCTGGCCACGTGTTGGTGGCACTTGGGCGAAGCGGTGAATAGTCCGGTCGATGTCGCGAACGACGAAGCGGACCGCATGGAAAGCACCATAGATACGCTGGGAAAGGCGTTCCAAGGGCTGACGCTGTCCTGTGCCCGCTGCCATGATCACAAAGTGGATCCCGTTTCCACGCGGGATTACTATGCGCTCTACGGTGTGATTGCCGGCAGTCCCACGCGACGCACGTGGGCCAATGAACCTGCGCTGAAGAGGGTGGCGGATCAACTGCGCGCCAGTCGCGATGCTTACGATGCCTCCCAACCCCGCCCGACTCCCATTCCTTTGCCAGCCTTGCCTGCGGAGGAAACGGGACGGTCTGTTTCCTTGGCAGATTTCTCGGAGAGACTACCCGCAGGCTGGATGGTGGAAGGGGCCGCGGAGATCATTTCTGTAAACGATGCCATCTCCCGCGGAGCCTTGCCGGGACTGTGGAGCGGGCATTTATCAAGGAAATTACCCGCGTGGGTGAGGTCGCCAGGATTCACCGTGGATCATGATTTCATCGACGTGTTAGCCACAGGTGAGGACAGTATGATTCAGATTGTGATCGACAATTACCTCATCATCAAGAATCCGCTCTACGGCCATCTGAAGCAGGAAATCAAAAGTCCTGGCGCCTGGCGTTGGCATCGTTTCTCCGTCGGTCGCTGGAAAGGGCAGCGCTGCGTCATCGAGATTCATACCGGCAAGACGCATTCGGATTTCAACGTGCTTGGGGTGACTGACACTGACAAAGCGCAGTTCGGCCTGAGAATGGTGCGGCACACGAATGGCGCAGAGTGGCCGCAACCAAGCTGGGAGGCTCCGCCGCAAACGATACGCTGGCCAGGAGTCCCGGAGTTGGAAAAGCAGATTCCTCTGGCGGAGCGCTTTCTTGGCGTTAGTGAGACGGAGGGTTGGGACATCGCAGTGATGAATCGGGGGGATGCCGCCAAACCATTACCCGGCAAGGTTCCCCGGCAATACCTCGAATTTTTCCCTGCGCTGCAACATCCCGTGGCGTCAGGCTCAGGCCGACGCGAATTAGCGGATGCGATCCTCACGGAAGCCAATCCGCTCACGCTGCGCGTCTATGTGAATCGGTTGTGGCAACACGTCTTCGGGCGTGGGATCGTGACCACGACAGACAATTTTGGTCACTTGGGGAGTCCGCCCAGCCATCCTGAAGTCCTCGATTTCCTAACGCAGCAATTCCGCCAGCAACATCACCTGCAAACGAAGTCGGCCCTGCGGGAAATGTTGCTTTCCCGGCTCTGGCGCCAAGCGACCGTCACGCCACCGAGCAGCGATCCTGACAACGTCTGGCTCTCGGTGTTTCCGCTGCGAAGGCTCGATGCGGAGTCTATCCGCGATAGCATTCTGGCCGTCTCGGGTGACCTTGATCTCAAGCTGGGCGGGGAGCCGATCCCGGTTCCGCACCGCATTGTTGGCGAGATGGAACCGCCCAATGGACCCGTGGATGGCCAACGCCGCCGCAGCATTTATCTGGAACGCCGCCGCAATTTTCCCCAGCGTTTCCTCAGCATCTTCGACCGTGCTCCCTCCCAAGCCACCAAAGGCACGCGGGATGTTACCAATGTTCCGGCCCAGTCCCTGGCCTTGCTGAACGATCCTTTCGTGCTCGAACAAGCGCAGCGGTGGGGGCAGCGCCAAATGAAATCGACCAGCAACGTGGATGAACGACTGGCGCAAATGCATGCGGCCGCACTTGGTAGGGTAGGCGATGCCGCTGAGTTAGTGGCCTTGCGCAGCCTGTTGGGCGATGCCTCGCAGGAAGAATCCTGGACGCTGGTGGCGCTATCGTTGTTTAATCAAAAGGAGTTTCTCTATGTCCGCTAACCTGCATCTAGCACGATCATTGTCCCGTCGCGATTTCCTCAATCGCACAGCCATGGGCATTGGCGGCATGGCGGGATTGGCCTTGCAAGCTGGGCTTGGAAACGCTCGCGCGGCGGCTCATAGCAAGCCCCGGGCCAAACGCGTCATTTGGTTATACATGGACGGTGGGGTGTCGCATCTTGATAGTTTTGACCCCAAGCCGAAGCTGGCGGAACTGGCTGGGAAACCGTTTCCCATGAAGATCGAGGCAACGCAGTTTGATAACAACGGCCCTGTCCTCGCCAGTCCCTGGAGCTTTAAGCAGTATGGGCAGACGGGGCTTGCAGTCAGCGAATTGTTTCCCCACATCGCCACCTGTGCGGATGAGATTTGCCTGCTGCGATCCATGACCAATCCGTCATCGGTCCATGCGGTCGGTAACTTCTGGACGCACACGGGCTGGGGCGTGGCGGGTCGGCCCAGCGCTGGTGCTTGGATCAGTTATGCGCTCGGATCAGCCAACCAGAATCTGCCGACCTTCGTGGTGCTCAACGGTGGGATGATTCCCATTGGGGGCATTGAATGTTTCAAAAGTGGCTTCCTGCCGGCGGCCCACAATGCCACGTTGGTGGAGAAAGGCGATCCTGCATTCGACAACGTTGCCCCCGGATTGGCCTCCCATCAAGCCCGCCTGCTCCAGCATCTGCGCGGCACCGACCGCGCCTTCGCTACCAGCCTGGGCCATCCGGCAAACATCGAGGGTGCCATCGCCAACTACGAACTGGCCGCTCGTCTGCAAACGGCTGTGCCGGAATTGCTTGATTTCGCAGGCGAAAGTAACGCCACGAAGCAGGCCTACGGACTCGATGCGCCATTCTCCTTCACGCGCGACTACGCCCGCCAATGCTTGCTCGCACGGCGTTTGGTGGAACGCGACGTGCGTTTCGTGGCCCTGACGATGCCCACGACTCGCGGCGGAGATCGTTGGGACGCGCATGGTGGACTTAAGATCAACCACGGCCAGAACGCCCTCACCGTGGATCAACCCATCGCAGCCCTGCTCAAAGACCTGCGGCAGCGTGGATTGTTGGATGATACCTTAGTGGTCTTCGCCACCGAATTCGGTCGCACGCCCTTTACCCAAGGCAGTGATGGACGGGATCACAACCCATTCGGCTTCAGCGTCTGGATGGCCGGAGCAGGGCTGCGCCCGGGCACTTACGGCAGCACGGATGAGTTCGGTTACCGGGCGGAAGCGGATCCGCTAACCGTCCACGATTTCCACGCCACGTTGCTTCATTTGCTGGGCCTGGATCATGAACAACTGACCTACCATCACGGCGGAAGAAATTACCGACTAACTGATGTGGAAGGAACGGTGGTGCGGGCGGTGCTGGGATGATCGCAATGCGAACGATGACGATGACCTCACGGTGCCGCATCCAGTTCCAGGATGATCCAGTCGGGGGCAGGAATACTTGGGGGGCTTGTGTCATCGCCCGGTTTGCCGGAGCGGTTGGCGGACCAGAGTTTCAGTTTGTGAGTGTCCGTTGCTAAATGATAGTGAATCGGCTCGCCCGTGACGCGGTCGATTGGTAGTTCCGACTTCAGCGCTGCGAGCTGCGTGGGGTAGGTTTCCTGAGTTAGGAAATACTACAAACAATACGACCAACCATCCCACCTTACGGCGGTGGCGCTTCCAAGCGGAAATGTCGGGAGAGGACTGGTCGGTATCTTCAATGGGCATATCTGAAAATTACAGCAAATATGATTATTAGCAAATTCAATCAACGAACCGCGCGACTTGGAATCGGACTATTTCACCATTTAGCTGATTGAAACCGCGCAGATTAGCCGTAGGGGAATGGATGCGCAGGAATCTTGCGCTTTCCCCCACTTCCTTCAGAACTCGTTCCCATGCCCTCCACCCCCCCTGCAATTCCGATTGGCCCATTGTCATTAGACGGTGAAAACCTCATCTTCATTCTCGGCCCCTGCGTCATTGAGTCCGAGCAGTTCGCTTGGGACATGGGGCGGGCAATCAAGAAAATTGCCGATGAGCTGAAGCTAAATTTCATCTTCAAGGCGTCCTACGACAAAGCGAATCGGACCTCCATCAGTTCGTATCGTGGATTGGGCGTGAAGGAAGGCTGCCGCATCCTGCATGACATTGGGAAGGAACTCGGCGTGCCCGTCACCACGGACGTGCATTCCGTGAGCGATGTGGAAGTGGCCGCGGAATACATCGACGTGCTGCAGATCCCAGCGTTCCTGTGTCGGCAGACCGACTTGATCGTAGCCGCTGCGCAGACGAATCGCGTGGTCAACGTCAAGAAAGGACAATTTCTCGCCCCGTGGGATGTAAAAAACATCGCGGACAAAATTGAAGCCTGCGAAAATAAAAAATTCTTTTTTACTGAAAGAGGCACGAGTTTCGGATATAATGCACTCGTGGCAGACATGAGGTCATTGTATTGGATTCGCGAAGCCGGTTACCGCATCGTTTTCGATGCGACGCATTCCGTTCAGCGGCCTGGTGGATTGGGCGGAACGAGTGGAGGCGATGGTGTGTTAGCTCCCGTCTTGGCAAGGGCGGCCGTGGCCACCGGATGTGATGGGGTGTTCATGGAGACCCACTTCGACCCGGCCAAGGCGCTCTCCGATGGCCCCAACCAGGTCCCGCTCGACCAATTGGCTGGCGTGCTCAAAACGCTCCAAACAATTCATCAAATCGTCCCCCGTTAATAGTTGCTTTTCCGTCACCCAGCACCAGATTCAGTCTAGCTTCCACCGTCCAACTCCCATGAAACTCTCCCCAGTTCTGCTGCTGCCGTTGACCATAAGCATGGCGTTGATAAGCACCGCCCAGGAAGCCAAAACGCTGAGCACGCCAGCTCAGCCCAGCGCGACCAAGCCTACCGCTCCCGCTGCACCAACGACCACTTCTAGCGAGCCCGCCCCCTCCGCCGCGTCCGCCTCAACCGTGAAGCCCTCCGCGAGAGTCCGTGGCCAAGGATCTCCGATGGATGCCTTGTTCAAGCTGGTGGAAATCGGGCGCACTCACGAAGGGGTGCGTTATCCCTTGTTTGAAGACGGAATCATGACTTCCATGGTTATCAGCGAACGCATGACCAGACTGGACGACAATTTACTGGAAATGGAAAATGCGGTCATCGATCAACGGGCCGACGATCCCATTAAATTTTATCTCCAACGCGCTACTTTCAATCGTCAGACCGATCAACTCCTGAGCAGCCAACCTACCCGCATTGAAGGCAAAGCCTACGAAATCGAAGGAGATACCATGAGCTACGACCGGAAAAACAACGTCGCGCGCCTGGATGGTCGGGTGCGGATGATTGTTTATGAGACCAAGGCCAAGGAGCCTGTCAAGCCTACTGACGGAGTTGCTCCCGCCCCGCCGCCTGCCAGCAGGCCAGCGATCGAAAAAGCTCCAGCCCCTAAAGCAAAATGAACTCAGGGGCAAGACCAACGGTGATCTCGTTTAGCGAAGCAGGATCGCTTCCTGCCGATGGCACCATTAGCACCACACATACACGATCCGTCCCATCCATTCTCTCATCCCCACCCGCATGAAAACCATCCGACTCTCGCTCCTCGTGTTAGCCACCAGCACGTTCACTCTCATTGGCCAGGCTCCCGTGTCGTCGCCTGCGGAACAAGCGCGGAAGGTGCTGGATGATGCCCATAAGAAGGTGGCTGCCGGCCTCAAGCCAGGCGCGCCAGCGAGTCCACCGGCCTCCGCTGGACTAAGCTTCGCGAATACCCCGGTCCCTGCTCCGAAGGTGATCCCCAAGCCAAACCCTCCGGCCAGAGCCCCCGGGGACATGACCATCGATTCCAACTCCCTCTATTTTAACGACGACAATAGCAAGGCCGTGTTCCGCGGTCGAGTCCGACTGCGATCGCTGGCCAAAGATATTGATTGCGAGGAACTGGAAATTCTCCTCAAAAAGGATGCCACCAAGGACACGGTAGCATCCGCGGCCCCCGTGAAACCGGCCCCCACGCCAGCAGCCCCAGAGTTCGACCCCAATAAAGCAAACAAACCAGGTGTCGAAGCCCCGGCCGCAGCCACTCAGGATGTTGAATCTGATAAAATCGAAAAAGCGTGGGCGCGCGGCAACGGGAGCGTGGTCACCATCGTAAGTCGTGGTGGCAATGTGGCCGTGTGTAAATGTGGCGAAGCTTTTTTCGATTCCAAAACCGGTAATTTAATTATGAAGATCTGGCCGGAAGTGGAGCAGGATGGTAAACGCATCGTAGCCACAGATAGGAATACCGTGCTCACGCTGGATAAGAACAAGATCCTCTCTGCTGAAGGCCCAGTCAAAACCGATATTCGCAAGCCTGCCGAAACAAAGGAAACCAAATTGCCCCCAACCACCGCGGCTGCACCAGCAGCTCCTGCGGCTCCGGTTCCCGTCACGAAACCACGCTAACCGTCTCGCTCATCCGTTCCTCTCCGTTTGCTCATACCATTTTATGTCCGTTTCTGCTACCGCCCTCGCGCCCGAACCCTCCCTGCGCACCGACAAATTCCTCCTCCATACCCATGGCCTCGTCAAAGTTTATGACGGACGCGCGGTCGTCAACGGGGTGGACATAAACGTCAGGCGCGGTGAAATCGTCGGCCTGCTCGGCCCCAATGGTGCTGGTAAGACCACCTCATTCTATATGATCGTAGGACTGGTAACGCCGAACGACGGACGCGTCACGTTTGAAGGCGCAAATGTGACCAAGCATCCCATGTATAAGCGAGCCCGACTCGGCATGGGCTACCTCCCACAGGAAGAGTCCATTTTCCGCAAACTGACCGTGCGCCAAAACATCATGGCCATCATGGAAACCATGGACTACCCCCGGAGCGAGAAAAAGGAACGCTGCGAGGATCTCATGAAACGCTTCGGAATCGAGAAGCTTGCTAACAATCTGGCACTGACTCTCTCCGGTGGGGAGAAACGACGACTAACCATCGCCCGATCCCTCGTCACCGAGCCCTCGCTCCTCATGTTAGACGAGCCTTTCTCCGGGGTGGACCCCATTGCCGTGGGAGAAATCCAGGAAATTATCCTCAACCTGCGCGAAGCAGGGTTGGCCATTTTAATCACCGATCACAACGTTCGGGAGACGCTTTCCATCGTGGATCGCGCTTACCTGATACACAGCGGCAAAGTGCTGCGGGAAGGCACGCGTGACTTCCTCATCAACGATGAGCTGAGTAAAAAACTTTACCTGGGCGAAGAGTTCACCATGTGACCCGTCCGTCCATCTAAATAAAAAAAACACACAGAAAGTAAACCGAAAGGAAATTAACCATGCAAACTGCAAACGTAAACCTGCCTATCATCGTCACCGGACGCCATGTCGATGTCACTGAAGCCATGCGGGACTACGCCCAGAAAAAAGTCGAGGGACTTCATCTGGACTACCCAAAAATCATCGAAGCCAAGATCATCTTGGACGTGCCCCATGGTCATGGTGGACCGCGTCACTTCGCTGAAATTATCCTCTTCTGCGCCAACCATATCACCATTGAGGCCAGCACCGAAAGCGCAGACATCTACGCCTCGATTGACGAAACCATCAGCAAGATCGCGCGCCGCATGCGCAAGTTCAAAACGCGCCTGCTCAAGTCCCACCGCCCCCGGCAGGCCACGATTCGTCACCTCGATGAGCATGTTTACACCCCCGAGCACCACGAAGGCGAGTCCCATGAGGAAATGGAACCCGTCATCATTCACAAGGAAAACTACAAGGTCCGTCCCCTCTATCCGGACGAAGCCATCACCGATCTTGAACTCAGCGATCGTTCCTTCGTCGTCTTCATGAATCAGAAGAACCATCAGCTCAGCATCCTCTTCAAGCGCAAAGATGGCGATTACGGAGTCGTTGAGCTGAATCAGGATTAGCCGGATCATAGGCCCCAGCCCTGGGGCAGATCGTGACGGTTACGCGCGGTGTCGCGTAACCCCACGATCTGTCGCCTAGTTTGGAAAAAGATCGTCCAAGGCAAAAAAATAGTTGCCACCCGGAGTTGTTCGCCTAGTATCACGGCTCCCAGCGAAACGCTGAATTGGAACACTGGAGCGGTAGCTCAGTTGGTTAGAGCGCAGCCCTGTCACGGCTGAGGTCGCGGGTTCGAGCCCCGTCCGCTCCGCCAGTGTTTTCCAAGGCCACCGGTCAGTCGCCAAAAAAGTTACATGCTTGCCATGAACGAGATGTGACTTACTCCGCCGCACCATCTAAGGTCCCGTGCGTCCGCTGCGGCGGACGCCACAATCCCCGCCTGCCG
Source organism: Verrucomicrobiales bacterium (assembly GCA_031411295.1). Taxonomy (GTDB): domain Bacteria; phylum Verrucomicrobiota; class Verrucomicrobiia; order Verrucomicrobiales; family V1-33; genus JAGNEJ01. Next base: position 61,098 of record JANOAV010000174.1, read on the forward strand.
GATTCGACTTTCAAAGAGCCGCCTGCGGAAGAAGTCTAAACCCATTTCCATTTTAAAATGAGTGCATTCATAAGAATGTGGATCAGCCCGCCGGGCTGATCTAGCATGAGCAGCCCAGCGGGCTGCTCCACATTCAACCGAGCAAGGTTGTTCATGAAAAAACTCTTCTCCAAGCGACGACTGCTACGCTGGGCGCTTTGCCTGGTGGGGCTCTGCTTGCTTTGCTATTATGCGCTGCCGTGGGTGATGCCGTTGCCGCCTAGCTTGTTGGTGCCGCCGGTCCAAGGACAAGAAATCACGGATCGGCATGGGAAGGTGTTGCGAAAGTTGTTGGTGAATGGGCAGCGCACGAACGGGGTTTTGCCACTCGCGGAGATTCCGCAGGCATTGCAGCAAGCGACCTTGGCAGCAGAGGATAAACGTTTCTATGCCCATGGCGGAATCGATTTCCTCAGCCTGGCACGGGCGCTGCGGGATGCGGTGGCGCACGGGCGTTCTACTTCCGGAGCGTCGACGATTACGCAGCAACTCATCAAAATTTCCCAACCCCGACCCCGCACGCTCTGGACGAAGGTGGTGGAAATGTTAACTGCGCGACGTTTGGAAATGATGTGGAGCAAGGAGCGGATCTTGGCAGAGTATCTGAATCGATTGGACTATGGCAATCTGCGGAAAGGCTGTGCCGTGGCGGCTCAGGGGTATTTTTCGAAACCCCTGCGCGACTGCTCGGTGGCGGAATGCGCGTTGCTGGCTGGGTTGCCGCAAGCGCCCTCTCGGCTAAATCCCTATCAACATCCTGATCGGGCCAAAAAACGCCAGGCTTATGTGCTGGAACGCCTGCGGGAACTGAGAAATGTCTCCGCAGAGGAATGGCAGCGCGCCACAGATCAACCACTGCAGTTCCAGCGGGACTATGGGGAATTCCTCGCTCCGCACTTCGCAGAAATGGTGCTGGCCTCCGCCGAGAAACTGCCGCAGACGGCTACCAGCATTGATTTGACGTTACAGGACTTCTGCGAGCGCATGATCCGGGATCGCTTGGCCGCGTTAAAAGAACATCACGTTGAGCAAGCGGCTTGCGTGGTGATCGACAATGCGAGCGGCGGGATTCGTGCGCTGGTGGGAAGCCGGGAATTCCAACAACAGCAGGTGAATGGAGCGCTGGCGAAGCGCTCGCCCGGTTCCGCGCTGAAGCCGTTTACCTACTTGCTGGCGATGCAGGCGGACGATTCTCCCAGCACGATGGTGGATGATTTGCCAATTGAGTTCGCCACCCCCACCGGGCTCTACAAACCCAAGAATTATTCTGGGCGCACTTATGGTCCCGTGAGCTATCGCGTGGCGCTGGCCAATAGTTTGAATCTGGCTGCAGTGCGGGTGTTGGATAAGATCGGCGGTGCGGAATCCTTGATTTCCGCGCTGCGAGCCGCAGGTCTGAAAACGCTCACGCGCTCTGCCGCGGACTATGGATTGGGGCTCACGATTGGTGGTGGTGAAGTGAAACTATTGGAACTAGCAACTGCCTATGCCTGCCTGGCCCGACAAGGGATTTACCTGCCGGTAAATCTCTGGAACACCCAACCGGATGAGGATTCCGGGCTGCGTATTTTCGATCCGACCGCGTGCTATCTACTGGCAGACATCATGGCGGACAACGACGCGCGGGTCCGCAGTTTCGGTAGTCGCAGCGCGTTGCGCCTGCCTTTCCCTGTGGCGGTCAAAACAGGCACCAGCACCGACTATCGCGACAACTGGACGATTGGATTTACGCCGCAATACACCGTGGCCGTCTGGGTGGGCAACTTCGACGGCAGTGCCATGCAGGGTGTGAGTGGCGTGACCGGAGCCGGCCCCATTTTCCGAGACCTCTTCATTTATCTCAACGCTCAGGAGCGTCAGACGTGGTATGAACCATCGGATCGCATTGTGACCGCGCAAGTGGATCCCCTAACGGGTCGCCCGGTGTCTGCGGAACTAGCGGGGAAACGTGAAGTGAAGGAGGAGAAATTTCACCGGAACAATGTTCCCATGGAATCCCTGCCTGGGCAATACGATGCTAGGGGCCGTCTCTTCCTGCCAAGGGCCTACGCCAGTTGGTTGGATTCGCCTGACAACTGGCTGGGAGATGCCGCTGCCCTCGCTCCCGAGGACAACCCGCTGAATCGACAAGTCACGACGTTGCGCATCCAAGTGCCATTGCCTGGCACCACTTTCCTGCTGGATCCCGACCTCACGGCTCAAGGCCAAATGTTGTTTCTCAAAGCCAACACCCCCGCTCATGAACTGCGTTGGAGTTCCGAGACCCTAGCTATTTCCAAAGTGGAAGGCCGTCCCCAAGCAAAACTGCTAGTGGGAGATCACACCCTCACGGTAGAAAACGTCCGCACCAAGGAAACCCAGAGCACGAGGATTCAAGTGAGACGGTTGTAGTCGAAAGGTGGCCTGTTGACTCTAGCCATTCAACGTCCAGCCTTCGCGATACTTCCGGCTTAGGAATTCGTTGGCTTCGGGGCAGTCGGTGACTTTGCCAGTGGCTCCGTCGTATTGGATCTTCTTGCCGACGCGATAGGCCACCAAACCCAGCAGCATTTGCTCGATCATTTCGCTGCTGTATTCAAAGTCGCATGCGGTCTTCTTGGAGGGATCTTTGCAGGCATCGAACCACTGCTTTTGGAAGTGGCCCACCGGCGGGAGCACTGTTTCCGCAGTGCGTGGCTTGTAGTAAGCTAGGTCAGCGTTGTCTCCAAAAGGAATGATCATGCGACTGTCGAAGTCGCCCACGAGGAAGCCCTTGGTCCCTTTGAACATGGCACCATGGTCGATGGCTTTAAGGTCGATGAACTTCTTCGGTGCGCGCGGCATGGCCCCGCCTTGATACCAGCTCACGGTGATCGGGCCGCGCCAGTCATTCTTGGGATGTTCGAAGTGGGATTCACATTCCACTGGCGTGACATCGGGGTTGAATTTCTCTCCCTTGGCCTCGGCGGATGTGGGAAGATGCGCGTCCACTGCATTCCACAGCAGGTCCATCGTATGGCTGCCCATATCGCCAATCTGACCAGCTCCGAAGTCCCAGAACATATTCCACTCCAGACAGTTGGCCCCAGCGCTGCCCTTGAAGTAACCAGGGTTGTAAGGATGCATGGGCGATGGGCCGATCCACAGATCGTAATCGAATCCTGCTGGAGGAGCGCCTTCAGCGGGCAGATAACCACTGCGACGAATTTGCCGATTGCCCCATGCATAAGCTGCCTGAAGATCTCCAATGGCTCCATCCCGAATCAGTTCGCGGATGCGATTGAAATTCTGCATGGCGTGCCGCTGCATGCCGACCTGGGAGGCTAGCTTGCCTTTCTTCGTCATCCAATTGGCGCGCACGACTCGGGCTTCTTCAACACTAACAGCGAGTGGCTTTTCGCAATACACATGCAGATCGCGATTCAACGCCCAGTTCGCCACGAACGCATGGGTGTGGTCCGCCGTGCAAATGACTACCGCGTCCAAGCCTTTGTGATCCAAGCATTTCCGCCAATCGGTGTAAGTGGTGGCGTTCGGGAAACGTTTCAGGGCATCGGGGAAGCGGTTCGAGTTCACATCGCAGAGCGCCACGACATTTTCTTCAGAGATGGAATCATAATGCGCTAACCCGCGTCCCCAGACTCCGATGAGGGCAATGTTCAGCTTGTTGCCCGGGGCGTTCTTTCCAGCGCGGGTGCCGCTCGGAAGGATCAGTAGGCCTGCGCCTGTGGTGGTTGCGGTAGAGAGAAAATTTCGGCGTTTCATGATTTAAATGGAAGTTGTGGGACGAATCATACAATCAAGATCGTCAATCCCGCACTACTAATTTGCGGCTAGTCATCCGCAATGACGGATAGGGGATTCAGCACAATCCACCCACCCGGTGGAATTCCCGACGATATGCTAGTGGAGGCATGCGGCAGCGGCAATGAAGGCACGGGTGAAGTGACTTTGATTGTAGAATCCACAGGTCTCTGCAATGTTGCCCAAAGCATCGGTCGATTCCTCCAACCGGCGGCGGGCGCTGAGAAGGCGCACTTTCACGGGAACACGCAGTGCGATTCAACATGAACTTTCAGCGATAATCTGCCAAGCTTGGGCCATGTTTGACTTTCTAGCAGATTCCTTCAGAGACCGGGCCATCCTGTGCGGGCCGGGTAAATCGCGGCGTGAGTTCCTGCAAGTGGGAGCGCTGGCCGCTCTGGGCTTGTCGTGGCCGCAGTATTTGCAGGCAGCGCAAAATGGCCAGGTGAAGCCGGGCCATGAGAAGCGCTCGTGCATTATGATCTTCAATCTGGGCGGGCCCAGTCATATTGATCTCTGGGATATGAAGCCGGATGCCCCTCGGGAAATTCGCGGTCCCTTCAAGCCTATCCGCACGAAGACAGATGCGTTTGAACTCTCTGAACTCTTGCCAAAACATGCCGCCTTGGCGGATAAATTTTCGCTGGTGCGCTCCTGCCATCATGATGGCGCGGCGGTGCATGATGCGGGGTGGCAAATGATGCAAACGGGTCGGCGGTTCACAGGCGGAATCCAAACTCCGCATGCGGGAGCGGTCGCTTCGTATCTGCTGGGGCGTCGCACGGACTTGCCGCCGTTTGTGGTCTTGCCACAATTGATGGGGCGGGGCGGTGGCAACATGCCGAATGGTCAGGCCGGTGGTTTCTTGGGGAAATCCCATGATCCCTTCGCGCTCATGGCCGATCCTTCCCAGAAAGATTTTCGGGTGCCGGATTTACTGCCGCCAGACCAAATTGGAGCCGCGCGATTAGACCGCAGGCGCAGGATGCGCGACGTGGTCGAGAGTGCGGTGAAAGAATTCGAAGCCAGCGAGGATGCGCGTTTGTTGGACGAAAATTTCCACGCGGCCTTCCGCATGATGACCAGCGAGCAGGCACGCGCAGCATTTGACCTAACTCAGGAAACGCAGGCGGTGCGGGATCGTTATGGGATGAATCGCTTCGGTCAATGCTGTCTGTTAGCGCGACGTTTGGTGGAGAATGGCGTGCGTTTCGTGACGATCAATACGTTCCTGACGGTGTTCGATGAGATCACCTGGGATATTCACGGATCGAAGCCATTCACCTCCATTGAAGGCATGAAGGACATCGTGTGTCCCATGTATGATCAAGCCTATAGCGCTCTCATTGAGGACTTGGATCAACGCGGATTGCTGGGCGATACCCTGGTGGCGAACATCTCTGAATTCGGTCGCACCCCGAAAGTGAATCCTGCTGGTGGTCGCGATCACTGGCCGAGTTGCTTCACGTCGTATTTTGCTGGTGGCGGAGTCAAAGGCGGTCGTGTCATTGGCGCCAGCGATACCATCGGCGGCTTCCCGGCCGAGCGTCCTGTGGGTCCTGGTGACATTGTGGCAACCGTGTTTCATAGCCTTGGGCTGGATCACAGCGCGCATCTGCCCGGGCCTGGAGGTCGGCCGTTTGCACTCACGGATTTAGGCACCGAACCCATCAAAGAACTTTTCGTTTAGGCTTATGTTTCTGGTAAAATTTAGGTTTATCTGGTTGCTGGCGTTATTGCTGCCCCACCAAGTGATAGCGAATGAGCCCCCCTCGTTTCGCAATGACGTGCTGCCCGTCTTATCCAAGGCGGGCTGCAATACTGGTGGCTGTCATGGTGCGCTGGCTGGCAAGGGAGGATTTCGGTTGTCGTTGTTTGGATATAATCCGGAGGCGGACTTTCTTAGCATCACGCGGGAGTCCCGCGGGCGGCGGGTGGAGTTGTCTGATCCTGGATCCAGTCTTATTTTGACCAAGCCCACCACCGCTCTGGCGCATAAAGGCGGCAAGCGCATCGAAGGGAATTCCGTGGACTATCAAGTCTTGGCGGATTGGATCAAAGCAGGCTGCCCGGGGCCGCAAGCGGATGAGGTGACTCTGACTGGACTAAGCATCACGCCTGCGGAAAGCGCGCTGCAACCGGGTCAGGAAATCCAACTGCGCGTGGTCGCAAAATATAGCAATGGCAACGAACGCGACGTCACGCGATGGGCAAAATTTACCTCCGCCGATGAAACCGTGGCGACGGCGGACGGATCTGGCAAAGTGAATGTGATTGGCAGTGGGCAGGGATCGGTGACCGCTTGGTTCTCGTCGCAGATCGTGATCGCTCGCATCGTGTCGCCCTATCCCCACCAAGTTCCGGCGGAGATCTATGCGCAGGCTCCGCGCACAAACTTCATTGATGACCTGGTGCTGGAGCAATTGCAGAAACTCCACCTCAAGCCGTCCCCGCCAGCCACGGATGCGGTCTTCGTGAGGCGTGCTTACTTGGATACCATCGGCCGACTCCCCACGCCGGAGGAAGCCCGGGCCTTTGTGGCGGATCGATCTCCCGGCAAGTATGAACGCTTGGCAGACCTGCTGCTGGCGCGGCCGGAATTCATTGATTACTGGACTTATAAATGGAGTGATTTACTGCTCCTAACCGGAGCCAAGTTGCGTCCTGATGCGATTGCCGCCTATTATCAATGGGTGCGGGATCGGGTGGCGCAGAATTTGCCGTGGGATGAATTGGTGCGGCAAATCATTACCGCCAAAGGTTCGGCCACGGAGCATGGAGCCACGAATTTCTTTGCTGTGCATCAGGATCCGGAAACGATGGCAGAGAATGTTAGTCAGGCGTTTCTTTCGCTCTCGATCAATTGCGCCAAGTGCCATAATCACCCGCTGGAGAAATGGACCAACGATCAATACTACGCCTTCGCCAACTTGTTCGCGCGCGTTCGGGCCAAGGGCTGGGGCGGTGACCCACGCGAAGGCGACGGGCATCGCACATTGTATGTGGAAGCCCTGGGTGATCTCATTCAGCCTCGCACGGGCAAGCCGCAACCACCCGCTCCGCTGGACGCGCCAGCCATTCCCAGTGATGCCCCCGGAGATCGTCGGGAGGTGTTGGCATCCTGGCTAACCGATGCCGCCAATCCCTATTTCGCACGGGCGATCACGAATCGCGTGTGGGCGAATTTCCTGGGGGTGGGGATCGTGGAAGGGGTGGATGACCTGCGCGTTTCCAACCCTGCCAGTAACGAAAAACTGCTGGCGGCCCTGGCAGATGATCTGAAGAAAAATCGCTTCAATTTAAAAGTCCTCATGCGCCAGATTCTCCTGTCACAAACCTATCGCAGAGCGGGCGATACGCTGCCGGAGAACCTGGACGACCGTCGCTACTACGCGCATTTCTATCCCCGCCGACTCATGGCCGAAGTCATGAGTGATGCCATCGCGGATGTCACCAAGGTGCGCGACAGTTACACGGAAATTGCCCTCAATGATGGTTCGTCGCAGAAGACCGAAATTTACGGCAGCAACACTCGGGCCCTGCAATTACAGGACTCAGCGGTGCGTTCGTATTTCCTGAAAACGTTCGGGCGCAATGCGCGGGACATCACTTGCGAATGCGAGCGATCCAATCAACCCAGCCTGGTGCAAGTGCTGCACCTTTCCAACGGCTCAACCATTAACGACAAACTGGCCCACAAAGCCGGCGTGGTTAGCCAAATCATGGCGAGCGAAATTCCCGCACCCCAAATCGTGACCGACGCCTGGTGGCTGTGTCTAAGTCGGGAGCCTAACGCAAATGAGCGCAAGGAGTTCGAGGAGATGCTAACCAAGGCTCCGGCAGCGGAGAAACGCCAGGTGGTGGAGGATCTTTATTGGTCGCTGCTCACCAGTCGCGAATTTTTATTCCAACACTAGATGATGATGCCAATTAAATTTTATGCAGGGCTCTGGGTAGCCGCTAACGTGAGTCTGGTGGTGGCGTCAGCCGAGGACATTTCCTACGCCAAGGACATCGCCCCCATTCTCCGCAGCTACTGTGCGGGTTGCCACAATGACAAGGATCATGAGGCGAAGCTCAGCGTGGAGACCTACGCGCAACTGCGGCAGGGCGGGGAAGATCAGGGCGATCCGATCAAGCCGAACAATGCGGATGGTTCCTACCTGATTCGCGCTACGCATGGTGCTGGGAAGAATCACATGCCGCCGAAGGATGAACCACAGGTTCCTGCCAGTGAGTTAGCCACGCTGAAACGTTGGGTGGCCGCAGGTGCGCTGGGACCGCAAAAGGATGAATCCATTCTGCGCCAACTGATCGTGCCCAGCATCCCCGCTGCAGCTGGGGAGAAACCCATTACGGCAGCGGCCTATGCAGTGGATGGCACCCAATTGGCGATCGCCCGCACTGGCTTGGTGGAATTGCGGGACCCTGTCACCACCATGGTAAAACAAACGATGGCAGGAATCCCCGGCAAAATCAATGCGGTGCATTTCAGTGCCGATGGAAAGCAACTGATCATCGCCACCGGCATCACAGGCCTGCATGGAGTGGTGCAACTGCGGGACGTGGCCACAGGGGCTGTGATTCGCGAGTTCGGCGGACATAACGACGTCTTGTATGATGCGGAAATTTCGCCTGATGGAAAATTGTTAGCCACCGCAGGGTATGATCGATCCATTCGGCTCTGGCAGTTGGCGGACGGGAAATTGTTGCGCACCATCGACATCCATAAAGGTGCCGTGTTCGATCTCGCCTGGCATCCTTCCGGTCAAGTGCTGGCCAGTGCCAGTGCGGATGAGACGGTGAAACTCTGGCGCGTGGCCGACGGCGTGCGACTGGACACGCTGAACCAACCGCAGGGCGAAATTTACACCGTCACCTTCACGAAAGATGGCAACCACATCTTGGCCGCCGGCAAGGATAAACGGATTTACCTGTGGAAGTTCACCTCACTGGAAACCCCGGGCTCCAATCCAGTGCTGATCTCGCGATTCGCTCACGAAACCAGCATCACCAGCATTGCCCTAAGCCGGGATGGCAAGCACTTGCTAAGCACGGCGGAAGATCGCTCGCTGAAGTTGTGGAGTCTGCCGGAACTGAGTTTGGCGCATGCCTATGCAGCGCAGTCTGATATCGCTGGTGTATTGCTAGGCGAGCCAACAGCTGGGTTTCTAGTGGCTCGCATGGATGGCTCCCTGAGCAGGGTGGCGGTTGCTTCCGGTCCTGCTAGTGCTGCTCCTATCGTGGCACAGAGCCTGCCTGCTCCGTTGGTGGCGGAGGGGACGCTGCAAAAAGTGACCGAGATAGAACCTAATCAAAACGCGGCCACCGCCACGCCCATTACCATGCCCGCAGAGATCAAGGGAGCCATCTCAGCCGAGGGTGATGAAGATTATTTCCGTTTTCATGCCGCTGCTGGTGCCACCCTGACCTTGGAAGTAAATGCGGCTCGGTCCAAATCTGCCCTGGATTCACGCCTCGAAGTGCTGCACGCCGATGGGACTCCAGTGGAGCAGGTGGTGCTGCAAGCCACGCGCGATTCCTGGTTCACGTTCCGGGGGAAAAACTCGGACACCTCAGATGATTTCCGAGTCCAGAACTGGGCGGAAATGGAGTTGAACGAATACCTCTATGCCAATGGTGAAGTGGTCAAATTGTGGCTCTACCCACGCGGCCCAGACTCCGGATTCAAAGTGTATCCCGGCGTGGGCAATCGGCATACGTGGTTCGGAACTCCTGCGCTGGCGCATGCGTTAGGAGAGCCCGCGTATATCGTGCGGCCGCTGCCTCCCGGCTCGCAACCAGCCCCCACCGGGTTGCCCGTGTTTCATGTGGATTACGTCAACGACGACGAAACCACGCGGCGTTTCGGGGCCGACTCCCAACTGCTGTTCACCGCTCCCGCTGAGGCTGATTACGTGGTTAAGCTAACCGATGTCCGCGGATTTGGTGGGGCGAACTTCAACTATACTCTAACCGTGCGACCGCAGCAGCCGGATTTCTCCGTCAGCATCGGCGGCAAAAGTCCGAAAGTCAGTCCGGGGAGTGGTCGGGAAATCAGCTTCAGCGTCGTCCGCACCGAAGGATTCGAGGGGCCGGTGCGCATTGATGTGGATCATCTGCCGCCGGGATTTTCCGCCAGCAGCCCCATTGAGATCGAAGCTGGTCAGCCTTCTGCCATCATGGTTTTGAGCGCAGCTCCAGCGGCCACCGTGCCGGATGCGGCCGCCGCCAAGGCGGTTACGGTAACTGCCAGCGCCACCATCCGAGGCCAGGAAGTGAAACACGAACTGGGTTCGCTAGGCGATCTGCAACTTGCCCCAGCCGCCAAGGTGGTCGTGGCAATTTTACCAGGCGAGGATCGCTCCTACGTGCAGGAATCCGCAGACGGATCGCTCCAACTTAGCATTCGCCCCGGCCAAACGATTGCCGCCAAAGTCCGCGCCACGAGACATGATTTCACCGGCCCCATCGAGCTTGGCAAAGAAGACTGCGGCCGCAACCTGCCGCACGGACTCTACGTGGATAACATTGGGCTCAATGGGCTCTTGATCGTCCCAGAGCAAACCGAGCGCGAGTTCTTCATCACCGCCTCCCTCATTGCCCAACCGGGCACCCGACTGTTCCATCTGCAGGCCACCGCCGATGGCGGCCAAACGTCCCGCCCCGTGAAAATTCAAGTGTTGGCACCTTAAAAGTTGAACGCAGCGTTGGGGATTTACCTCAGTTGGTTGATTTTCCATTGGCGCTTTGGCGCTTGGTCCTTTACCAAAAGTGAAATTCCATTTGGCTAAGCATCATGATAGCGACTGCAACGTTCCCATTACATCACGTCTTCGTAGATTACGAAAACGTCCACGACTCGTTGATAGGCCACGTCGGTCAGGCCTCCGTGCATTTCACGCTGCTGGTTGGCGCCCATCAGACCAGGCTGGATGCCGCTCTGGTGGAGCAGTTGATGAATCATGCGCAATCGGTTCAACTCGTGCGGCTCACCTCTTCAGGTAAAAATGCCCTCGATTTCGTGCTGGCCTATCATGTGGGGCGTGCCGCTGTAGCGAGTCCATCGGCTCAGTTTCATATCGTTTCGAAGGACACGGGCTTTGATGCCTTGGTAAAGCATTTGTTGCTCCAGCAAATTAAAATTCAGCGGCACAATGACTTGAGCACACTTCCATTCGCCCCCAAGTTCCCCAAGGGCGTGCGCGCGCCGATCGCGAAGCCCTTGCCGAAACCCAAGGCCAAGGAGGTGCCAAAAGCGACGAAGGCCACCTCTGCGCAGGAGATAGATTGGTATGAACGAGTCGTGGATTACCTGGAGAGCAAAGTGGATCATCGCCCGTCACGCCTGAAGAGCCTGACAACCTACATCAAGGCCTTCTGCGGAAAAAACGTTACTGATGAAGGGGTGGCTCAGATTCTTGAACGTCTGGATTGGGAAGAGGAAATCGATATCGACAGTAAGGGAGCGGTTACTTATCGAGCACCAAGAATCCTGCTTAATGTAGTTTCTCCGCTGGATACGCTCTATGTTGACGAAGATGATATCCCCTTCTGAGGCGATTAAGCGCTAGGGAGCGACCATACGCCATTGTTCATCGAAGAATCCGGAGCGGATGATTCTACCTGCGGTCTGGGCATCAGGCGGTTGGGTGAGATCGAAAAGGGCGTAATCTCCGAGCTTTGGATTTTGCAGCGCATTGGTAGAGCTGTGACCTTCACGGAAGGAACACCCGTTGTTGAGCACGAGGTAACGCTGGGGGTTGGCAGGATTGGGGTAAATCAACGCTGGGACGGTGGTGGCTCCTGGATGAACCTTGCCATCGAACAGCACATTCCCCTGCTCATCCCAGTGGATGGGCAGACGGTCCTGGATGCGGGTAATCACGCTGTTACCGACGGCATCTCCCCAGCAAATGAGGCTGAAATTGGCCATGTCCTCTTTGGTCACTTCGGTATCCTTTTTCACTCGCAGGGTGCCCCTAAAAAGTTCGCGCCATTGTTTCGCGAAGCGGGCGGCTTCGAACTGGGTCCAGCGCTCGACGGTGGGATTCGCGCAGGGCTTGGACGGCATCACCACGAGAAATGGGGTTAGCAAAACATCATCCATGGGACCTTAGAGGCCGTGCTGTTTCTGCAAACCTGCTGTGCTTGTTGTGCTAGTGGGGGTGGTTTGCCAAGTGCCGCTGAGCCGACTGAGGTTGCTAGCGGCGGGAAGTTTGGTGCCATCGATTTCAATGCTGGTTGCTCCCAGCTTAGGATCCAAGCGCAGGCTTGTGATGTTCTTCGTTGTCAGTTGGAGATTGGTTCCGGTGAGCTTCGCATCCACGCGACTGTCGTCCCAGTGTTTCCCTAACGACGTAATTTCCAGCCAGTCAAACTGATTGTAGCGCAGGGTGCGGGTTTGCAGATGGATCTCGGCAGGCTTGAGGTTACGCCCTTTGACGAGGGCATCATCAATGAGCTTCTGAACTTCTTTGATGACCTGTGGATGGTATTTGTGAGGCATGCCGGGGCCGATGAGGTGAGTCAACTTCATACCCTCTTCCCGCAAGGCGGCTTCCATCAAGTCCGCAGCCGCTTTCTGCGCATCGACTTCGCCACTGTAGGCCACGAGAGGAATATTCAGATAGTTACGGGCATACTTGGGCACATCATAGACTCCCCAAAGTGCCTGCTCAATCGGTGGCGGCATTTTGTCAGGAGTCAGCTTGGTGTATTTCTCCACGTCCACAAAACCAGCCCCCGGATGCACCACCGCCCAGCGATTGGCATAATGTGCCCCCAGGTGCCACGCGCCCGCTCCGCCCATACTGAAGCCCATCAGAGCGATACGGTTGAGATCAACTGGATACATCTTTTGTGCAGCGGCAGTAGCCTCGATGACATCGATTTCGCCTGCTGATTTGTAACCGATGCAGTGTCGGCCAAACGGGAAAATGGTCAGCGTTCCAGAGGGTGGGGGAAACTGGCCTTTCTTCGTCTCGCAATGTTTCAGGTAATAAAGATTGGTTTCTTTGTCCCCACGTCCATGCAGCCAGACATACATCGGGCCGGGCTTGCCTTTGAGATCATAGTCATCCCTCAGCTCCACGCCGAAGGGTTGCGCGCTCCCGTCCACGCTGCTGCGATAGCCACGCACGACCAGTCCCTTCTGAGTGGTCCAAGAGGCTTTACCCGCTTTGAGTTCAGCGATCCGTGCCGTGGCGGTTTGTAGCTGTTGTTTCGCCAATGCCGTGTCTTTGGCGGCATAGAATTCCCCATTCTCCACCGCCAGCGCAGCTGACTCCAAATAAACTTCAGCATCTGGCAGTAAGGGGTTTTTCTCAAGGCCAACCAGTGATTTCCTAACGGTGGAGATTTCTGCTCGCAGGCTCGCGAGTTCCACATCCTCAATGGTCACCCCAGGGGGCGGGAGTTTGCGTTCGGGCAACTTAAGCTCATCGGCCCAAAAAACTGCGGGCAGGGTTAATAAGAGTAGGGTAAGGCGCAACATTTGAAAATCATTTCCCAATGATGCAGGCGCGTCAATGCTAGGGCCGGCCATGAATACGGGGTGGCATGAATCACCGACCTATCTATCGACCACGAAAGCGTTGGCCAACCCAAAGGTCACCACCAGTGCCCCCGGCCGCATACGCTTGAGGTCGCACCCCTTGTCGGATCTGCACCAAAGCGGATAAGATCTCCATGACAAAGGCAGCCGAACCGAGGATCACCCCTTTCACGAAAGCTGGCTGGCGGGCTCGCAGGGCGCGGATTATCGATGGCTTCTCGGAAATGTGATCCTCGGGTGTCGCGAGGAGTGCTTGATAGGTTGTTGCGGATTCGCTGGAAGGCTCAGCATCCGCCATGAGCGCTCGCAATCCCTGCTGGCTGGCGCGATTTCCCAGCGCGGCACTGCCTGCACCAGAGAAAGGATAATCGCTGGCATTTGCGGCCACTTCTGCGCGCACTGGATTAAGATCAATGTAAGCGGCCACGAGATGCAGGGGATTCTGCGCAGCAACACCCGCTTCAATGAGCACACTTTTGAATCGCTCAGTCCAGATGGTTCCCGTGGTGTCGTGACGGTGGTTATACCACATGGTGAACCGCTGCTTCAAGAGCTTCATGAAAACAGAGAGGTCGTGCATGCGTCCAAGATGCGCAGCCTTTTCCTCCTCCCATAAATGGTTCGCATTTCCGGTGACAGCGTCATTGAGCAGGCTTTGGAGCTGTTCCGCGGAGTCAGAACCATAAAGATGAGCCACCCGTTTGATGAGATGCTGCGGATCGAGTCGTGAATCTGCCTCAGGTTTCTCGGGAACGCGGAGCAATATATGAAAGTGGTTACTCATCACACAGAAAGTCAGCACCTCCACACCGCAATAGTAACTAACCCGATGCAGTAGTTCCATGAGATACTGCTTCTCTTCCTCGCCCAGCCAAAGCTGGGCTTGGGTGATGCGGCAGATAACGTGATAGCAAGCTGGGCGATGGAGAATCTTGAGGCGAGGGCGACGCATGGGAATTGGGAGTGGAGAATGACGTATATTGGAGGTGGTCGGAATGCGTGTCAATAAATTAGGGACTGTCCCTATTAGACAAAAGTGTCATGTCCACGAATGTTTGATTTGCGGGTTATTTCCCGAGGTAGGCCAGGATCTTGGCGGTGGCGGCTTGGGGGGTGATGCCGTGTTTTTCGCGGAGGATTTCTGGTTTGCCGTGTTCGACGAAGGCGTCGGGCCAGCCGATGCGTTCGACGGGGGTGGGGACGCCTTGGGTGTGGAGAAGTTCGATGACGCTGGCTCCGAAGCCGTGCATGAGGACGTGGTCTTCGAAGGTGCAGACGACGCGGCATTGTGCGGCGTAATGCGTGATGGTCTTGGCGTCCAGTGGCTTGATCCAGCGGGGATTAATGAGCGCCACGCTGATTCCTTGGGCCTCGAGGAGGATCTTGGTTGCTTTGGCCATTTCAAACATCAAGCCGAGTCCGATGAGAGCTACGTCTTTGCCATCCTGCACCACTTCTGCTTCACCAATGGTTAGGAGTTGTGGGGTCTCTTTGGGCTTGGCTCCGGTGCCGGTGCCGCGGGGATAGCGAATGCAGGTAGGACCTTGATCGTATTGGGCCATGGTCCAGAGCATATCGGCAAATTCCTCCTCATCCTTGGGGGACATGTGGATGAGGCCTGGAATGTGGCGCAAATAGCCAATATCAAATAAGCCATGGTGGGTGGGGCCGTCATCGCCACTGAGGCCGCCACGGTCCATGCAGAGGCGCACGGGGAGGTTTTGCAGGGCGATGTCATGCACGATCATGTCGTAGGCCCGTTGCATGAAGGTTGAGTAAATGGCGAGGAAGGGTCGCAATTTCCGTGTGGCCATTCCGCAGGCGAACAGCGCGGCGTGTTCTTCGGCAATGCCCACGTCGAAGTAGCGCTCGGGCACTTCCTTTTTGAACAAGGCTAGGCCGGTGCCGCTGGGCATGGCGGCGGTAATAGCGCAAATCTTCGGATCTGTTTTGGCAAATTTCACCAAGCTGCTGGCGAAGACAGCGGAGAAGGTTGGGGTGGCAGTGGCTTCAGTTTCTCCGGTCTCGGTTTTGTATGGCCCCAGGCCGTGGAACTTTTCTTGATTAACCAAGGCAGGCTCATAGCCCCGGCCTTTTTCAGTGATGATGTGCAGCAGCACTGGTTCGTTCTGTTTCTTTAGAAACTCGAACGTTTTCACCAGCAGGGGAATATCGTGGCCGTCAATGGGGCCGTAATAACGGAAACCAAATTCCTCGAAGAGGACGCTGGGCATGATGAGGTGTTTGGCACTCTCTTCGATCTTGTGGGCGAATTCCCGGAGGGCTTTACCGGCAATTTTCTCCACCACCGTGGCGGCTTTCTCGTGAATTTGGCGGTAGGTTGGGTTGGTCCCAATTTTGTTGAAATAACGGGCGATGGCCCCGACATTTTTGTCGATGGACCATTCGTTGTCGTTGAGCACCACGATAAATTTCTTGGTGCTGGCCACGTTGTTCATGGCTTCAAAGGTGGGGCCACAGGTGAATGCGGCGTCCCCGGCCACACAGACGACATGTTCGTCTCCGCCTGCGATATCGCGCGCGACGGCCATGCCGAGGGCGGCAGACATGGCGGTGCCGGCGTGGCCTGCGCCATAGCAGTCATGTTCACTTTCCGTGCGCAGCAGGAAACCGTTGAGCCCTTCGTAGGTGCGGATGGAGCTGAGTTTGTCCCATCGGCCGGTTAACATTTTGTGCACGTAGCCCTGATGGCTGACATCGAAAACAAATTTGTCTTTGGGGGTCTCGAAAACCCGGTGCAGGGCGATGCTGAGTTCGACGACGCCCAAATTTGGACCTAAGTGTCCGCCGGTTTTTGCCAGACAGGAGATGAGGTCGTGCCGGACTTTGTCAGCCAACAGTAGCAACTGAGCCGAGGACAAAGCCTTGACGTCTGCAGGGGAATGGATGGGCGGGAGACTGGAAAAGTCGGGGGAGCTAGGAGAGGCGGATGTCATCGTCGAGGGGTTCTGCGGCCGGGGTGCGGGCAGCAGCTTTGGCAGGCCGGTTAGGGGTAGAGACGTCAGGGGGTGAAAAGGGAGTGAGTTGCGCGGTGGCACCGGAGGTGATGAGGTCAACGCGCTGCTGGGCTTCGTCGATGCGTTCCTGGCAGAAGGTGATCAATTGACGGCCCCGGGCGTAATACTCCAAGAGGGCGTCCAGCGGCACTTTCTGATCGTCCATCCCGTGCACAATGGATTCCAACTCACCCATGGCGTCCTCGAAGCTGCTAGGCAACGAAGCGGTGGGCGGTTCAGAAGGAATGCTGGTAGGGGTGGAGGCCATAAGGGGAGCGAGACACTGGCAGGTGTGGGGGGAACAGGGCATCATTCCAGTCACCCGGCAAAACTCAAGGAATTTTGCACAGGGGGGAAATCTTCGCCTTACCAGAACCGAAGTGGGCGGAGGAGGTCAGTTGGAGCGCGCTTTTTTGTAATCCTCTGCGAAACTGGAGTAATGTTGCGCATCGGTGTAGAAAATGGTGCCGGTGCCGATCCAAGCGGGTTGCTTGAAGGGGAAGTCTGGGATGTGGGCCATGGTATCAGCCAAGCCGCCCGTGCGTGCACTCACGGGAAGGCGCAGGATCGCTTCCTGCCAGTCGTCGTAGTCTCCGCTCATGATCCCGCTGAAGAACTTAGAATCCAGGGAAGTGGGAGTGAAGAGCAGTCCCACGATTTCTTCATTCTTACCGGACGCATACTCCTGGAGTTTGTAGAATTGCTTCTTATTTTTGGGCAACCAGATCGAGGTGCGATCGGCATACCAAGCGGTGGCCCACGGGATGTCGGTCACGATGACTTCTTTCTCCGAAAGGCTGGCGTTGAGAGAGGCTAGCGCTTGGGGAACGTAATACGGGTAATGGCAATGGGCCTCTTTCGGAAGGTTGGTGGAGCGACGAATCCCAATGACCAGGTTCATGACGAAGGGCAGACTGCTGAGCACGACCGCAATGATGAAATGAGCATTGCGCACCACGGGTTGGTGCATCGGGAGATTGAGGCGATTCCACAGCACGGAGAGGAACGCCAAGCCATAGCCCGTGAAGAGGGGGATGAAAAGCACGTGGAGGTTGTTGGAGCCGGTCAACTCTTCTGAGGAAGGTTTGATGCCGAACATGGCCATCCCCAGCGTGCCAAAGAACCACATGGAGAGCACGCACCAACGGAAATCGGAAATCTCCTTGCGCCTGAAGGGATGGAGCAAGCTCAGGAAAAAGAGCGGGGCGACCACGATGCTGCCCAAGTAGCCGTAGAGACTACCGAATTGGCCGATGAAATTGGTGGCCATCCGGGTCAGGAAGCCATCGAAGTTTAGGCTGCCGGACTTCTGCTCGTAGTCACGATAGAGACTGGTTTCTGAGCCGTCGTTGAGGCCACTGTAGAACGCGTAGCGACCTGCCCCTAGGATATCGCCACTATTGTTATAGTTGTGCCGCGCCCAGAACATGGTGATGAAGGCGAAGATGACGAAGAGAATTACGGTGTGGATGCCTTTGGGAACAAAATAGAACGCTGAGAACACGAGCAGACCAAGGAAGAGCCAGATCGTGAGCCAATGACTGAGGGCCAAGAGGGCAAAGAAACCGCCGGCCATGGCAATCCAGACGTAGGTGGGGCGGCCTTGCTGTTGATTCTCCACGGCTTTATACAGGAAGTAGGTCGCGAAGGAAAAGAGAAAGAGCATTAACATCTGGGGCAAGCCGCTCTGGGAGTAGCGCCAGAGGAGTTCGCAGAGGAGCATGAGAAACGCAGTCACGCCTCCGATGCGAGTGTCGAAGATGCGGGAAATGAGCAAGTAGGTCACCCCGATGGACGCCAGCAGGAGGATCATGGCGGCACCGGCTATGAGGATGTCTGGGGTGTAGATGGCGGAGGTAGGATCAATTTTCCAAGCTTCTCGATTCAAGCTTAACACCATGGCGTTGAGCATGGGGTTGAGTGGGGAGTGGAACGTATCGGGCATTTTCATGAGTGAAACGCCTTCTTCGCCATTGGGACTGGTGTTCTTGAGATTTTCGTTAATCTGCGCCAACGCCACTGGTCGGATGCATTTGGTTAGGAATTGTTCGCCCCGGGCGATTTCCCGGCTGATCTGCGCCTGCTCCATCCCAAGGGGGGCGGACAGTCCGCGGAAGTCGGATTTCAGGTAGTAAAATGTCAGCAGCATCAACACCAGAAGGAAGAGCGCGCGGCGGATCATCATCCCTGGATCAAGGTCCTTGGGTGTTGGATTTATTTCAGTCGTAGTGGCCATGTGGTGGGAGGTAGTGTGACAGCGGTGAGATCGAAACGGTTCAGATTTAACGGAAATTTTCCTCGGAGCGGTATTTCGGTTAAGGAAACAAAAAGATTAAGGTCGCGATTATGCACGGGTTCGGGAAACGCGCAATGATCTTAAATGAAACAAAGCGGTTCCACCGGACAGGCGTCAAGTTTATTTCAGGGAAAGCAAAAGTCTTTCGGACTTGTTCGGGCATGGAAGCTTGTTATTCCCGCCGACCTGTGATGATCAGGCCGTGGGTCATGGACCAGCCCGCGCCTGCGTGAGATCGAATATTATATCCGCCCCGGGTCGTTTCGGTGATGGAGACGATGTCGTAGCCATCCGCCGCCATCGCATTGCAAAGCTCTTCACAGCGCTGAGCCAGATCTTTTCCGTCGATGTAGCAATCAGTGGTCTCGGTGACTGTCCCTGAGAAAAACGTGTCCTTTTCGTAAGTGGCCAATTTGGCTGGCAGAAAGACGGACCGATATTTCATGGCCTGGGGCTGAGGCTAAACTTCTTCGCTCTCCTGCTTGGCGGATTTCTTCTCCTTGAGCACGCCGTTGAGCCAACCGATGAGTGGTGGCAGAAGGCTGATGCAGATGATGGCGATGACCACCAGTTCGAAGTGTTCCTTAACCATTTTGATATCGGCCAGTAAGTATCCAGCACCACAGCAGACCACCACCCAGAGGAAGGCGCCGATAACTCCGAAGATCATGAACCGAGGGTAATACATCTTGCCCACACCGGCCACGAACGGTGCGAAGGTTCGCACCAGCGGAATGAAGCGTGCCAATACCACAGTCTTGGGGCCGTGTTTGTCGTAGAACGCCTGCGTTTTCTGGAGCGTCTTCACGCTGAACCAGCGGGAACCTTCTTTGCGGAATATCCTCGGACCGATGAGCCGGCCTGTGAAGTAATTCAAGTTATCCCCCAGGATGGCCGCAACGGGGAGGATCAACAGCAGCACCCACAATTGCATATCGCCCTTGGTGGCGACGACGCCAGCCCCGAAAAGCAGTGAGTCTCCAGGCAGAAAGGGAGCGATCACCAGGCCGGTCTCACAGAAAATAATTAGGAAAAGAATGCCATAAATCCACCCTTCGTAATTCTTGGCCCAATGAGTTAGGGTTCCGTCAAGATTGGTGAAAAGGTCTTTGAGATGAAGAATAAGGCTATCCATGCGATGGAGGGGTCTGAGGGGGGCTCGTTAAATTGTTGCCAACCAGTAACGAGTCCGCGCGAAGAATCCAGCGAAGAATTTCTAAAAGGTGGAGTATTATTTTCCGCCAAAAGCATAAATCACGCCATCATCAGCCCCCATCACCAAGCGCTGACCAGCCACGCAGGGGCTCGTTTGCACGGAAGGGCCGATTTCGTAGTTCCAGCGTTCTTTGCCATCGGCTAGACCAACCGCATAGATGCGGCCGTCGTCGGACCCGAAGATCACGCTGTCACCAGCCACCACAGGGGAACTATCCACTTTTCCGGTGGCGCGGAAGGACCAGGCCTCATCACCCTTCTCGCGATCCAGACAGTGCATGCGTTTTCCCCGATCCCCCGCCAGCACGAACTTTTCGGTCACGGCGGGTGAGGAGAAGTAGGGGAAATCGGTCTCGGAGAAACTCCACTGCGTTTTCTTCGCAGCCAGTTCCACGGCCAGAACCGCATTTCCATAGTGGCTGAGAAAGGCGATTTTACCGTCCGTGGCCACGGTGTTGGCGATCGGGTCCTTCACTTCCATCTTCCCTTCCTCTGCTCCTGTTGCTGCATTAACCATGTAGAGAAAGCCATCGCACCCCCCGAACAAGGCTAGATTTCCGGCCAGAGCGGCCGCTCCGTTGATGTAGTTGCTGGTGGGCACGGTCCACAGCTTGGTGCCATCCGCGCTGTTGAGGGCGTAGAGTTGATTATCGTAACTGCCCACAAGGACGATGGCCGGTTTCCCCGCCGGTTGATAAAGATTCACTGCCCCCTTGATCTCGCCCTCGGTCATGAACTTCCACACCTGCTTCCCCGAGACCTTCTCCAGACAGTAAACTCCTCCGTCTCCCGCCCCAAAGATCACGCGATCGCCCAGCAGCGCAGCCGAGCCCTCGATGGGGTCTTTGGACTTGGCGTTCGGCAGCTTGAATTCCCAGGAAACTTTCCCCGTAGCCAATTCGAACGCGCGGAACACGCCGGCTCCATCCCCGATGAAAGCTGAAGTGCCATCGCTCACGGCCGTGGCTTTGATGGGTTTGGCGGCGGCAAATTTCCATTTCAATTCCAACGGAAATTTCAATTCCTCTGCGGCCACCCCGCGCATGTCCGCCGTGCCGCGCCAGAGTGGCCAAGCAGCAGGCGCGGCGGCAAGGTTTCCGCTGCCAAGCGCGAGGATGGCCGAACAAGTTAGCAGGAATGCGGGCGGGAAGACGAGGTTCATCATTCCAACATGGCCGCATTCCCGCAGTTGTCATCCTCCACATTCGGGGAGGATTTCCATTTCGTTCAATGGGCGGCCAGCGTTTGGCGGATATAGGCTTTCACTGCCGCCTCCGTTGGTTCCAGCGGATGAGTGGAGAGTGGTTTCTGTTTGAGGGCTTCCAGCGTGGCATGCTTTGGCTCGCGACCGATCGCCTGATGCACCACTTCGGGAAATTTAGCCGGACTGGCAGTGGCCAGAATGACCGAGTGGCGGGCGGTATCCAGTTCCAAGTAAGCGCAGGCCGTATGAGGATCGAGCACATAATGGTATTGGTCATAACAAGCGCGAATCGCCTCTGGGATCTCATCATCGCTCATGCGACTGGCCCCAAAGGTGTGGGCGGGCAGCGCCAACTGCACAGATTCGCCTGCTTTGAACTTCGCCATGGTGGCGCGCACGGCGGCGGGGTCTTGCCCCAGCATGAAATAGAGGCAGCGCTCGAAGTTGGAAGCCGCTTGGATATCCATGCTGGGAGCGTGGCTGGGCCGCACTTCACCCTGACGGTAATCTCCGGTGGTGAAGAAGCGATGGAGGATATCGTTTTGATTAGTGGCCACGCGGAATTTCACGGAAGCTGGCAGCAGGCCCATTTGCTGCGTTAACCAACCGGCCAGAACGTTGCCGAAGTTGCCGGTCGGGACGATGAATTCGATGGTGGCGCGCTCGGCCGCGGGCACGCGGAGGTAACCCCAGACGTAGTAAACACACTGCGCCAGAATGCGGGCGATGTTGATGCTATTGACGGCGGATAAATTCACCTCCCGCGCAAATGCAAGATCGCCAAACGCATCCTTCACGATCCGTTGGGCATCATCAAACGTGCCCGGAACCGGGATGGCATGGACGTTGGCGGCTCCCGTGCAGGCCATTTGCCGCTCTTGCAGCGGGGCCACGCGCCCGTCGGGATACAGAATGAAAATGGTGATGCCCTCCTGCCCCGAGCACCCGTGGATGGCGGCAGAGCCAGTATCACCCGAGGTGGCCCCCAGCACTGCCAGCGGCTTTACTGTTAGTTGCACCTGCCGTTTATACAGCAAGCCCAGCAATTGCAGCGCGAAATCCTTAAACGCCAGCGTGGGGCCGTGGAAAAGCTCCAGCACCGAGAGGTTCGGGGCCAGATTTACCAAGGGAGCCACGTCCGGGCTGTCGAAATGCGCGTAGGCTTGGGCCGTGAGCGAGGCCCATTCCGTTGGCGAGATTTCCGGCGCAAAGGGCGACAGGAATGCCGCCGCAAGCTCCGGATAGGTCAGTTCCGCCCACTCGGTTGGCACGCCTGAAAAGTGCGGCAATGGATCGGGCAGGAACAAGCCGCCATCCGGTGCCAAACCAGCGGCAACGGCTTCGGAAAAGGAAACGGGCACGGTAAGACCGCGAGTGGAAGAATATTTCATGCTTAGGAGTAGGAAGGGCACCCGCTTACGGGAGTTTGCAAATCGAAAAACCCGAACAATTTATGGAAATTATAAAGATGTGTGCCATATTTCGGCTTCATGAAACGATTTCTGCCCTTACTTTTACTCCAGACGTTGATCGGTCCAAGCTTGGCTGGCTTGGCGATTACCAGCGGCCAATCCAATGCGAATGCGGTGGTATCCCGTTCGTTTGCCGAAAATTTACCCGGAGTGAACCGCCCCTTTAACGCGATGGTCGGTGGGCAACCGATTGATGTCTGGCTTACGCCGGACGGCCATGGTGGGTATCTCCGCGGAGCCTCCTATTTGGCTGAACTCTGGGATCCAGGGCCAGCCGAGGCGGCGGCCGAAAAACTCTGTCATCAGACCGGTGAGCAGGACCAAATCTATTTCCTCTGGATGCAGGGGGAATCGGATTCAACCTCCATGGCCCTGGCGGACGCCTATGAAGCAAAGCTACGGGCTCTGTTAGGTTTTGTGCGCGATGACTTTGGCTACGTCAAGCAGTTGGAAATGGCGGTGGGACTGATTTGGTATGTCACGCTGGAGCAACTGAGGCCGGAACAGGCCCGCGGGGTCTATCAAGTCCGTGCCACGCAACGGAAAGTGGCCGAGGAGTTTGGAGCGGTCTGGGTGGACACGGCCAGCCTTACCCGGTGGTCGGATTTAGGAACTTCCTTCAAGGATGATGTTCATTTGAATTACGAAGGCGAAGCGCCCGGGAGCATCCGCTTGGGCCAAGTGGCCGCGCAGGCGATTCGGCGGAAACAACATTTCCATGCGGATCAAGGAGTCTATCTGGTCCAAGGCGCGCATGAATTGCGCGGCGTGCGGGGGATGCGCTATCGGCTGGAATCATCTGCCGACGGCACTACTTGGAAATCCTGCGGCACCTATCGGATGCCCTACGTGACAGGTCCCGAAGCCTATGCCCCACAACGCCTCCCCTGGCCGTCCGAGGCCGGCCCAGAGGATCCAAAATTGCGCTATCGAATCACTGAGGCCGCTCCAGAGTGAGTTGTTTAAGGGCGCGTCATCCGCTCGGGCACGACGAATTTCGCGAAATCCTCTTCCGTGAGGTATCCCAGCGCCAAGGCCGCAGCCTTGAGGGTGGTGCCTTCCTTATTGGCCTTCTTCGCGATCGCAGCGGCTTTGTCATAACCGATGTGTTCGTTGAGCGCAGTTACTAGCATGAGACATTTTTCCACATACGCCTCGATCTGCGGCAGGTTGGCGCGCAGTCCTTTGAGGCAATGCTCGCTGAAGCTGAGCATCGTGTCCGTCAGCAGATCCACGGAATTTAGCAAATTCAGAATCATCACCGGATTGAAGACGTTCAGTTCAAAGTTCCCCTGGCTGCCGGCAAAGCCAATCGTGGTGTCGTTCCCCATCACCTGCACCGCCACCATGGTCATGGCTTCGCATTGGGTGGGGTTCACTTTGCCCGGCATGATGCTGGAGCCTGGTTCATTTTCCGGCAGCAGTAGTTCGCCCAGCCCGCAGCGGGGACCGGATCCTAACCAGCGGATGTCGTTGGCGATTTTCATCAAGCTCCCCGCCAGCGTTTTCAATGCTCCGCTGGCCATGACTAATTCATCATGCGCGGAGAGTGCGGCAAAAAGATTCGGGTGGGAAGTAAAGGGCAGTCCCGTGAGTTGCGCAATTTGTGCTGCGGCCCGGGGGGCAAATTCAGGATGTGAATTGATGCCGGTGCCCACCGCGGTGCCGCCAATTGCCAAATCCATCACGTGGGGTAGAATCCCCTCCAGACGTTGGATGTTCCGATCAATCAAGGCCACATAGCCGCCAAATTCCTGTCCCAGCGTAACTGGAGTCGCATCCTGCAAGTGGGTGCGACCGATCTTGACAATGCCGTCGAATTCCTTGCGCTTGGCGTCCAGCGCGTCCCGAAACGCCTTGCAGGCGGGGATCAGCCGGTGTGAAATTTCCTCGGCCGCCGCAATGTGCATCGCAGTGGGGAACGTGTCATTGGAGGATTGGGACATGTTCACATCGTCGTTCGGATGCACTGGGGACTTCGAGCCTAGCACGCCGCCGCTGATTTCGATGGCGCGATTGGCAATGACCTCGTTAGAATTCATGTTGCTCTGGGTGCCGCTGCCTGTTTGCCAGATATGCACGGGGAAATGCGCATCCAGCTTGCCGGCAATCACTTCATCCGCTGCGGCGGAAATCAGGCTAAGTTTCTCAGGGGTCATCTTGGCTGGCTTGAGTTCCGCATTCACCATCGCGCACGCCTTCTTGAGCAGGCCCATGGCGCGGATCACCGGGCGCGGCATGACATCAGAACCGATATTGAAAAAGTGAATGCTGCGCGCCGTCTGCGCGCCCCAATAAACCGACTGGGGGACTTGCTTTTCACCCATGGTGTCGGATTCAGTGCGGGAGGGGCCGTCGAAATTGTAAGTGCTGGGCATGGTAGTTGGGGAGTAGGAAAGAGTTTCGGAACGCTGGCCATAGAGCGTGATCCAGCGTTTGGCAAAAACATTTCCGTGCGAGATATGATCGCAACTCTGGCGGATTTTTCCAAATGCATTAGCCGATTACAAAACTGCCCCTTGCATGTAATGTTGAGTTAGTAAAGCTTACGTCAGTTCTTTGCCAGCTGAATGCTGCGGCACAGTGCCTGCAGCAACGGGGGACCCATCCGTCCGTCGAGAGTGTGAGTATCAATGCTCACGCGCCTCGGCTTGGGGCTAACGATGCCTGCGGCATCGGGAGAACTCAGACTCTTCAGCCCGACAGCTAACCTCGTAAGCATGCACTGAGGGGCGATGCACGCCACCAGCAGTCGGGGAAATTATGCGCCCACAGACTGGATGGAAACGTGCCCAAGCTCTCGGCATCAGCCGGGTTGGCTGAGGTCGGCGTTTATCCATGGAACTGCCGTATTCCACCGCAGTGTGGTGGTTCCGCAACATTTATTTTTTAAATCTTGTCAGGCCAAAGATGTATCGGTAGTTTCCGCTGCATCTTATGAAAATGACTCGTTTTTTATCTCTCGGAAAGCTCGGACGCTTGCTCCTGTGTCTTGGTGGCATGGCTCCGGCCTTGGCGATGGCGCAGGTTCGCATCACCGAAGTCACTATTTCCACGGGCAATGTCGAGTTGACAAACTTCGGAACAACCTCCGTCGATCTTACCAACTGGAGGTTTTGCCATCGGTTCACCTACATTAGTCCTGGGGGCACGATCTCCCCTGGGGCCAGTCGTCAGTTTACCGTGGCCTTCAACAAAACTTCCAGCGATCTCGGGTTATACACCTCTACGAGTTTTACTAGCACCACCGCGATGGAGGATTTCGTCCAATGGGGTGGTGGCGGCCTGGGCCGGGAGTCGGTTGCGGTATCTAAGGGGATCTGGACCGCCGGAGCGTTCCTGGCGGTGCCTGCGAGCGGGGTCAGTCTTCACGCTAAGGCGAATCCTGGAGCGGGCACGCGCGTAGCGAACTGGTTTACGGCATTTCCTCATGCGGGATTTCCGTTGCCGAAAATTGAGATTAAGAGCACAGCCTTGGTGTCGGGCCAGTGGCGGCTTACCGCCTTGTCTTATTATCTACTGGCCAACCATCGGGTGGAGACCAGTCCTGATCTTGGAGCGACACCCTGGGTCACCTCCTCCCCGACGGTTTCAGATCTGGGGAACAGGCTGCTGGATATCCGCTTTCCTGCCACCGGGACCAGACAATTTGTCCGGGTGAAGTCACTCTAGTGGACCGTGATGCGCTGACGTCGAGTTAGCAGGCGCGCGCCAACTAAGGCTAGGGTTAAGCCTAGCAGGGGTTCTGGAATCGAGAAAATCGCCTCCAGCCGGCCGGAGGAAATTTGGCCGTCACCGCCAGCATAGACAATGGCATCCAGCGTGTAGTTGCCGGCAGGCAGGATTCCTGAGTAGGAAATGGGGCGGGTGATTTCCACCGGCAAAGGAGTGAACAAAAAGGCCTCGATCAGCGGAGCCTCGTGGTGTGCTAAATCCACCAACGAGATGCAAACGAATCCGTCCTGCCCGGCCAGCCCGATGAATCCGGAGAGGGTGTAGGGGCTGGGTGCAGTCAGTGTAAAGCTTACCTCCAACAAGGATCTTCCCGTGGTTAAATCTCCCGCCACGCTGGAAAAAACTTGCAGGGCATCCGGCCGGAAGTAGGAGCGTTGGGAGGCTCTGCTAGCTAAGCGTCCCTGAACGCCCACTGCTGAGCTAAAAAAGGCAAATTGCTCTTCGAAATCCCCAAATGGATCCGCCGGGGACCATGCGGCTGTCGTTGGCAAATCCTCCACGGAGCGCATCGCGGCAGTGTATAGCAAAGCCGCTTCCGCCGTGGAGGTGAACACGGACGAAAACTGCACTACCAAAAATAAGTGAAACAGCCTCATCATAATTATACTGAACCCACGGTAGCCCTATCAACCTGCCGAAGGAAAGGGGGAAATTACGGGGAGGATACATTTGTCCCCGTCCGTCGTCCTTCCCGGTCAGAGTCTCTATCCATTAATCCGTTGAAGAAATCTCCCTGTTTATTTACTTGCCAAAATTTCTAACGCCGCCCATTTTCAACGGATTCTGGCGGCGGGGGTCTAAGTCCCGGCTGCCGCATCCATTCTCTTCATCGCCCAGCGCATTAGATCTCTCCTTCCTATTAGTTTTCCCATGAATAAAACGACCATTGCAACGCTTCTGGCCCTGGTGGCTGGTTCTTTCGGATTCGGCTCTGTGGCCCAGGCGCAGGATTTGAAAGTTGGCATCGTGGACATGAATCGCGTCTTTGCTGAATACTATAAAACGAAGGATGCCGAGAAACGCGTCAACGAAGACAAATCCACTGCCAAGAAGGAATTGGATGAACGGGCCGCCCGGTATCGCGATCTGATGCAGAAGTGGAATGACAAGCAAAAGATGATTGGCGACAAGCTCCTCAACGAAGAACTGCGCCAGCAAGCTCAGAAGCAAGCGGCCGATATCGGTTCCGAGATCAAGAGCTTGGAGCGCGACATGGACGAATTCCGCCGCCGCCGTGAAGGTCAGCTTCAAGAGCAGGTGACGCGCATGCGCAAGGGCTTGCTGGAAGACATCAAGACCCGGATTGAGGACAAGGCCAAGCGCGATAACTTCGACATCATTTTTGACAAGTCCGGCAAAAGCCCGATTGGTGTGAATTTCCTGCTATTCTCGAAGGATGGCGTTGATTTTACGGATGAAATCCTCAAAGAACTGAACAAGAACGCCGACAACGCAGGCGCGGCCCCGGCTACTCCGGCTGCTCCGACTCCCGATAAAAAGGAAGAGAAGCCAAGCAAAGGCAAGTAGTTCGCGCTGATTCGGCTGCATGCCAGCTCCAATTCACGCGGATGCTGGGGTGCCAACGCACTCAAGCACACCCAAACGACTCTCGTGGAACTAGCATTTTCACAATTGGTAGCATTGGTCAACGGGGAGATTCTTCAGCAATCTTCTGCGCTGCTGACGGGCATGAATACGCTGGGGCAGGCAGGACCGGGGGATCTGAGTTTTTTCGGTAACGAGCGTTACATCAAAGAACTGCGGAGCACGAAGGCCGAGGTTATCCTGGTGCCACGGGGCTTCCAGGAAGTATTGCCCGGGCGCGGCCTCGTGGCGGTGGATAATCCCTCTGCGGCGTTTGCCTTGATTATGAAACGCTTCACCCCGCCGCCCCGGGAGTTTCGGCCCGGGGTGCACCCAACGGCTGCGGTGGATGCTTCGGTGAAATTTGATCCCACCAACGTCTGCATTGGCCCGTATGTGGTCATTGAAAGCGGCGTTACCATCGGCCCTGGCACGGAAATTGGGGCGTTTTCCTTCATCGGGCAGGATTCCCAGATCGGTGGGGATTGCCGTTTGTTCCCCCGGGTTAGCGTGATGGATCGCAGCGTGGTGGGGGATCGGGTGCGGCTCCATTCAGGCGTGGTCCTTGGGGGCGACGGTTTCGGGTATGAATTTGTCAATGGTCAGCATGCGAAGATCGACCAGGTGGGGATCGTGCAGATCGATCAAGATGTGGAGATCGGAGCGAACACGACCATTGATCGCGCTCGGTTTGGGCGAACCTGGATTGGCGAGGGAACGAAAATCGACAACCAAGTCATGATCGCTCATAATTGTGTCATCGGGCGCCACTGCATCATCATTGCTCAGGCGGGGATCGCAGGGAGCACCCAGGTGGGTGATTACGCCATCATAGCCGCACAGGCCGGAGTGGCCGGGCACTTGGAGATCGGCTCCAAAGTGGTGGTCGCTGCGCAGGCCGGAGTCACCAAAAGCTTGCGCGAACCGGGGCAATACATGGGATTCCCCGCCACCCCCGTGCGGGAAATGCGGGAAGTCCTCGTCACGCAGCGTCGCCTGCCAAACTTATTGCAACGGGTCAAGGCCATCGAGCAGCAATTGGCAACGTTGCACCACGAACCGCCAACGACCCACTAAATCACTTGCTCTTCGTTTAAATTTCCACCATGATTCACCTCTCCCAAAGACCTTCCATGAAAAATCTCGCCTCCATTTTCCTTTCCGCCCTGCTCCTTAGCGCAGGAACGCTGTCGGCCGCCACCACCAAAATTGGCATCGTGGATATGGACCGGATTTATCGCGAGTATTACAAGACTCAGACCAACGAGGCTGAACTCGACAAGGACAAGGCCGCGGCCAAGGAAGAAGTGGACAAGCGTCTCAAGAAATTTGAGTCCTTGCGCACCGAATTCACCAATAAGCAAAAGAAGCTGGGCGACAACTCCCTGCCTCCTGCCACGCGCCAGAAAGCGCAAAAAGAAGCTGAAGGCATGGTGGCTGAACTTGAAAGCCTGCGGCGGGACATCAATGAATTCGCCCAGCGTCGGCAAGCGCAGATTGCCGACAAGCTCAACCGCATGCGCAAAGACATCCTCGCAGACTTGCATACCTTTGTGGCGGAGCGCTCTAAAGAAGGGGGCTATGATTTGGTGTTCGATAAATCAGGCCGCTCCTCCAGCAATATCGAAATTTTGTTGTTCTCCAAAGACGCGATTGATTTCACCAACGATCTGCTGAAGCAAGTCAACAAGGACGCCCCTGTGGACGAGAAGAAGGCCTCGCCAGCGACGCCAGCCAAGCCTGAATAAGTTTGGTGGGATGGTGTTAGTTGATGTTTGGGTTGTAAGGCGACTGCATGGGTTGTAAGGCGACTGCATGCCCGACACGATCCTGAAAGTAGTCATCATCGCTCCGCGTGATGACCAGCGCGATTTCCTCATCCTGCCACCGCTACGAATCACCCTACGCCAGCCTCCCTGCCATGCGCCCTTGATGCCAACGCCGTCCTGCGCTAGGCAGACGTGCTCCGAACTCGCATGCGCACGCTAACGCCTGCCGTCACGCGGAGCGATGACGGCTACTTTGCGAGCAGCTTTGTGGCGGGGCCAAGTCGGT
>JANOAV010000175.1:0-5973 GCA_031411295.1 Verrucomicrobiales bacterium
GCTCGTCAGCGGTGCCGGTCACGATGGCGTTGCCCTCGCCTCTGCCATGCCCATTGCCATGCTCTTCATCCGCTGCCGCGACGGCCTTTCGCACCACCCGGACGAATACGCCTCCCCACAGGACCTCGCCACGGGCATCGATATCCTCGCTCGCTTCCTAACCAGCCTTCCTGCATGAGCGACTACGACCTCATTGTCCATTCACGGCTGCAGGATGGCACGCCCATTTCCCTCGCCATCGCAGACGGGAAATTCCAAGCCGTTGAGTCTAACGTGAGTGGCTCCGCCATAGAAGCAATTGACCACACTTCAGGCTTCATCCTCCCCGGCTGGATCGACGCCCATGTTCATTTCAACGAACCCGGACGCACCGAATGGGAAGGCCTCGCCACCGGCTCCCGCGCCCTCGCAGCGGGAGGCGGCACCGCTTTTTTCGACATGCCGCTGAATTCATCGCCACCGGTCCTCACGGTCGAAGCCTTCGAAACCAAACGCAAACTAGCCGAAGAAAAATCGTGCCTCGATTTCGCCCTCTGGGCAGGCCTGACACCAAATTCTGTCGAGCACCTCGAAGCCCTCGCCCACTGCGGAGCAATCGGTTTCAAAGCCTTCATGTGCCCCGCTGGCTTGGATGAATTTCCCCATGCCGATCCCTCCACGCTGCGCTCCGGCATGATCAAAGCCGCCGCGCTCCAGCTACCGGTGGCCGTCCACGCAGAACTCGACCCCACCGTGCGCCCTCCCGACCACGACATGGCCGCATGGCTGGCCTCGCGCCCCATCCAGTTGGAACTCGACGCCATAGCCATCGCATTGGACCTCGCGGGCGAAACCGGCTGCGCCCTGCACATCGTCCACGTGAGCTGCCCTGAAGGCATCGACCTTGTCACCGCTGCTAAGAAACAGGGCGTAAACGTCACGGTCGAAACCTGCCCGCACTATCTTTTGCTAACAGACGAAGACGCCATCCGCATCGGAGCCCCGGCCAAATGCGCTCCCCCTCTGCGCCCTGCCAGCACCGTGGAAGCCTTGCGCCAAAAACTCCGTGACGGCCACATCGACACCATCGGCTCCGACCACTCCCCCGCCTCCCCCGACCTCAAACAAGGCGACGATTTCTTCGCCATCTGGGGCGGCATCGCAGGCATCCAGCACGGCCTGCCGTTGTTGATGGACCACGACTTCGTGTCAGCAAACCAAATTTCTACGAACGTAGCCCAGCGTTTCCGCCTCCCCAACAAAGGCGGCCTAACCATCGGCCACGATGCCGATTTCATCCTCGTCGACAATTCACCCCACACCATCACCTCCGGCGAACTCTTGACCCGCCACCCCACTTCCCCCTACGCTAGCATGACCATCCGCCACCACGTTGCCGCCACGTTTCTACGAGGGCAGCGCGTCACGTCACAAGCTCGCGGCCAATTCCTCCGCCCGGTTGCTTTTGGGATGGTTGAATCGTTTGAGAAAAAACCATCGCTACGTGATCGTCGCCCTGCCAATGTTGGTGGCCCCATTGCTCCCACCACGGGGGATGACGACCTATTAGGGGAAATGCTTGACGATACCAAATTTTGAACATTTCTACTACCTATTCTCATGAACCTCTTCGGTCACACCCGCACTGTTGTTTCCTCCCGCCACGCCCTCATTGCACCGGATGGCCATGTGCCGTCGCAATTCCCCGGGTGGGAGAACGCCACGGCCTTTGTGCTCATCTCTCCGGCCATGGGGTCAAATTTATCGCAGATCCTCGTCACGTTTTCTGCCGCTAAAAACCAAGCGCCCTTCCCTGCCGATCAGCACGAGCACGCGCTCTACATCGAGGCCGGTTCCTGCCGCGTGACGTTGCCAGACCGCACGCTGGAGCTTCCCGCCACCTCATTTCTCTACGTGCCACCACAGACGGTCTTCATTCTCCATGGCTCGATGGATGCCCGCGTCACGATCTTTCGGAAAATTTACCAGCCACTTCCCAACCTCGCGCCGCCACCCGTCACCCACGGCTTGGCGAGCGATGTGCCGGCCTTGCCATTCCTTGGCTACGACAACGCCCGCCTGCAAACGTTGCTGCCGCTGGATCCTGCGTTTGACATGGCCATCAATATTTTCACCTACCAGCCAGGCGCCACGCTGCCATTCGTGGAAACGCACATCATGGAACACGGCCTGCTCATGCTGGCTGGGCAGGGCATTTACCGGCTGGAGTCCGCCTATTATCCGGTGCAGGCGGGCGATGCCATTTGGATGGCGCCATATTGCCCGCAATGGTTTGTCGCGATGGGCCCGGAACCTGCTTCGTATCTTTACTACAAAGATATCCACCGTCTGCCATGAACCCCGCCCGTCTTACCGTCGAGATCGATCATCTCGCCACCCTCTCGTCGCACCCTGCACCTGCGGTGACCCGGGTGTTGTTTTCGGCGGAGGATTTTGCGGCCCGCGCATGGCTGATCGATATGGCGACACAGGCAGGCTTCCAGACCCGCAGCGATGCGGTGGGAAACCTCTTCATCACTTGGCCGGGCAGCGATCCATCGCTCCCCGCTGTCTCCACCGGATCCCACACCGATGCCATTCCCAACGCAGGAAAATACGATGGTGTTGTCGGTGTGTTAGGCGGCCTCGAAGCCATGCGCTCCCTGCGCGAAACCGGCCACCAGCCCACGCGCAGCATCGAACTGATCATGTTTACTGCCGAGGAACCCACGCGATTTGGTATCGGCTGTCTGGGCTCGCGCCTTCTGGCTGGAACCACCACGCCCGCACAAGCGCAAGCTCTGCGCGATCCTGACGGAAAATCCCTCGATGACCTCCGTCCCACACGGGAACCACTCAGCAGCGTCATGTTGCAACCGGGCCACTACGCAGCCTTCGTCGAACTTCACATTGAACAAGGCCCGCATCTTGAAGCGAGCGGCACCGACATCGGTATCGTGGAAAAAATAGCCGCGCCCGCTGCCTTCCGCCTCACGCTCACCGGCACCGGTGGCCACGCAGGCGCTGTGCTTATGCCGGATCGTCACGATGCTTTTCTAGCGGCTGCGGAAATTTCCCTAGCGGTTGAGAAATCAGCCCTCGACTCACCCTCCCCCGATACTGTAGGCACGGTTGGCAAAGTGGAAGTGCGGCCCGGGGCCATCAATTCCATTCCCAACCACACGCTTATCGAAATCGATTTTCGCGATACCGATCTCACTGCGCGCGACCACGCCCTAACCCAGATCAGATCCGGCGCTGAAACCATCTGCCACCGCCGTGGCGTCACCCTCAACTGGCAGCAAATCAACGCCGACCCACCTGCCATCTGCGATCCCGCGCTGGTCACGCTGATCGAATCCACCAGCGCAGCCCTTGGATTCAGCCACCAGCGGATGATCAGTCGCGCCTATCACGATTCCCTGTTCATGGCCCGCCTCTGCCCCACGACCATGATTTTCATTCCCTGCGAAAAAGGCTACTCGCATCGGCCGGATGAATATTCCTCACCCGAGGCCATCGCCAAAGGCACCACCGTGCTGGCGGAAACCCTGCGCCAGCTTAGTTCCAAATGACGCCCACGCTCACCATCAATGGTCAGCTTGTGGATTTTTCCTCTGCTGGCCTGCACCAGAATCTCCTTGATTTCCTGCGCCACTCCGGCCGCACCGGAACCAAAATGGGCTGCAACGAAGGCGACTGCGGAGCCTGCACCATCTTGGTCTTGGAAAAGGAAGGTCCGCCTCGCGCCATTAATAGTTGTCTCGCGCTCATGGGATCGCTGGTTGGGAAATCCATCCTAACCAGTGAAGGTCTGGCAAACAACAACGTCCTGCATCCCGTGCAACAAGCCATGATCGCCAGGAACGGATCCCAATGCGGCTACTGCACGCCCGGCTTCATTTGCTCCATGGCCGAATCCGCAGCACGCGGCACGCAGCATAATCCCGCCGCCGTGGCTGATCAACTCTGCGGCAACCTCTGCCGCTGCACCGGCTACCGCCCCATTCGCGAAGCCATGCAGGACGTGCCCACCCGCCCTCTGGAAAACTGCACCGCACCCGCTTCTGTTTCCCTGCCGGACTACCATCGGCCAACTTCCGTGGAAGCAGCGCTGGCGCTCAAAGCACAATTTCCAGACGCCCCCTTCATTGCTGGTGCCACGGAACTAGCCGTCCTCATCAACAAACGCCACACGCGCTATCCAGCGCTCATCTCGTTGGAAAATGTTGCGGAACTCCAGCACATACGCTCCACGGAAACCCACTGGCACATTGGCGCAGGCGTGCCGCTCACCGATGTGGAAGCTGCCCTAGCCAGTGAATTTCCCGCCCTGCAAAGCATGCTGCGTTTGTTCGCCTCCCGGCAAATCCGCCACCGCGCTACGCTTGGTGGGAACTTGGTGACCGCTTCTCCCATCGGGGATGCAGCGCCCGTGCTGCTGGCCTTGGACGCGGTGCTCATCTATGCTTCTTCCCAGGCAATCCAGAGCGTTCCCCTCAGTGAATTCTTCACCGGCTACCGCAAGACCATCCTCAAACCAGATGAACTCCTAACCACCATTAACTTCCCCCGGAACCTCCCCGGTCGCACGGCCTTCTACAAAGTTTCCAAACGTCGGGAAATGGACATCAGCACCGTCTCCGCTGCCTTCCGTCTTGCTACGGATGCCGCAGGAAACATCACCGAAGCCCGTCTCGCCTATGGTGGCGTCTCCGCAACGCCCGCCCGGGCCTTGAAAACGGAAGCGGCCCTAACAGGCCTTCCTCTGGCAGAAGCGGGCTCTGAAAAAATCCTCACCCTGCTCGCCTCCGAGTTCACGCCCCTCGACGACCTGCGTGGTTCCGCAGCCTACCGCACCGCCCTCATCACGGATCTCTTCCTGAAATTCCTTGCTGGCGAAACCGACGCAATTGCGCAGCCTGTAGTTTCTTCATTTGATGATCCATCAGATAATTCCCAGTCCCACGAAACCGCCATCGCCCACGTGACCGGTCGTGCCAGCTACGTGGACGACATTGCTCTGAAAGCCGGAACGCTTGCCCTGTGGCCCATCCGCTCGATTCACGCTCACGCGAAATTCTCCCTCTCCGATCTCACCACCGCACGCAACGCCCCGGGCGTCAAAGCCATCCTAACCGCCGCCGACATCCCCGGTCTCAACAACACAGGCCCCGCGCGCCACGACGAACCACTCTTCGCCACCGACCTGGTGCAATACCACGGTCAGCTCATCGCAGCCGTTGTTGCCACCACCCTCGAAGCCGCGCGATTGGCCGCCAGCCTTGTTTCCATCGACTACGAACCATTGCCGCCGTTGCTCGGTATCGAGCCCGCCATTGCCACCAACTCGTTTCACACGGACCCGCATTTCCTAACGCGAGGCGATGTCGATGCCGCCCTGTCAGAAGCCTCTCACCAGCTCACCGGCACCCTACACATCGGAGGTCAGGAACATTTTTATCTGGAGACCCATGCCGCAAGTGCCGCGCCCGATGGCGAAGGCGGAGTCTTCATTCAAAGCTCCACGCAGCACCCCAGCGAGGTCCAGTCCATCGTGGCAGAAGTGCTGCATCTCGACCGCAATCAAGTCGTCGTCGAATGCCCGCGGATGGGCGGCGGCTTTGGCGGAAAGGAAACACAGGGCAACGTCTGGGCCGCTCTTACCGCCTTGGCAGCCATGAAAACCGGCCAGCCTGTCAGCATCCAGCTCGACCGCGATGTGGACATGGAATTTACCGGCAAGCGCCATCCGTTCTTCGCCAAATTCAGCATCGGTTATCATGCCGATGGCCGACTCCACGCAGCGCAGATCGATCTTTTCTCCGACGGCGGCTGGGCGCTCGATCTCTCGCAACCGGTGAATGACCGCGGCCTGTTCCATCTCGACAACGCCTACTACATTCCGCACGTGAAGTTTCGTGGCCAAGTCTGCAAGACCAACACCACCTCGCACACCGCCTTTCGCGGCTTCGGCGGACCGCAGGGCATGGT
>JANOAV010000176.1:0-17311 GCA_031411295.1 Verrucomicrobiales bacterium
GGAGCTTTCAAACACGTTGGAGAGAGCTGGGATCGCGATAGCGGCCAGAATGCCGATAACGGCAATCACGACGAGCAATTCGACCAAGCTGAATCCACCCTTGGATTGTTTGCGAGCGAGACGGTTGTTGAGTTTGTTGATGACTTTCATTTTTTCTGGTTTGTTTTTGGTTTGAATAATGTCCCAATTGGAACAGGACGCAGCAACCATAATACCCACAATTGAGAAGGCAAGTCTTTTTTATGGTTTTTATGGTTTTTTTAATCCGGAGTTCTTTACAACTCTGCGAGTTATGTCAGGACTAACTCATGAATTTCGTCGACTACCCAGGAAAATTCACCTTGCCATCCGACGAGCAAATAAAACCGTCCCCCAGACCAGGACGAAAGCCGCCATGGCGGCAACCATCATTGAGGCCGCGAGTGGCGTTTTAAGCCAAGCTGCGAGATAAATCCCCGTGATGGTGCCCAGAGCCACGAAAACACTAGTGAGTCCCAACATTGCCGGAAGTCGCTGCGTTAACAAGCGGGCTGTCGCTGGGGGAACAATTAACATTCCTACCACCAGGACCGCTCCCACGGCTTCCAAGGCCCCGACGACCACCAGCGAGGTGGCGGTCAGGAGACCGTAATGGATTAAATTTACCCGCAGCCCAAGACAGCGCGCCAAGGCGGGATCGAACGAAGTGAGCACGAGTTCCTTGTAACAAAGATAACCCATGGTGCTGACGATCAAGGCCATGACCGCCATTTGCACTACCGACTGTGGGATAAATCCAAAAGGGGTTTTGATGGTATCAAACAACGTGAGTTCCAAATGTCCGAAGAGCACGCAATCAACGTCCAAATGCGCACGGTTGGCGAATTTACGAATCATCACGACCCCAAGGGCAAACAAGGTAGTAAAAGCCACCCCGGTGGCCGCATCCGATTTCAACCGAGATTTGCGCACCAACAACTCGATCAAGGCCACGGCCAGCACCCCTGCCGCCCCGGCCCCGAGAATCATGGCCCAGGAAGCGAGCGTTCCGAACACCACGTAAGCCCCCACCACTCCCGGCAGCACACTATGACTGATGGCATCCCCGACCAGCGCCATGCGGCGTAAAAGTAAAAAACAGCCCAGCCCACCACATAGCAAGCCAATGAGGCCTCCTAAAAGCAGGATCCACCCCGTCCCCGTCCAAGCATCCGCACCCCACAACGATTCCTGGATCTCTGACCAATGAAATTTAGGGATCATGGAATCCTCCTTCCGTGCGGATCTACCGTTGGATTTCCCAGCTGGGAACTCAACGTCTGAGCTTCTGCATCCGTCAACCAATGCTCCATGCGCTCCGCATCGTCATGCACATGATCCGGTTGGTAACTGGCTCGGCGCGCCAGATACAATTCCCAAAGTCGATGGTTTCGCACTACTCGGGTTGCCGCCTGCTGCCCCGCCACGGTCAACAGGTAGCCTCCATCAGCTGCTTTGCTCAAAAATCCCTGGCGTAAAATCTCTTGCAACCTGATCACACTCAAGCGCTTACCTTTCGGCAGTGCCTCCATTTTGAATGTCGCGTCCAAGGGTTTGCCCAAATCTTCCAAACTCCGGAAGATGGCTTTAAGCTCATTTTCCAGCCGCTCCCGCCGCTGCCAGCGATGGGAGCGCCACCATTGAGAAATCGCACCCTGCTGCGGGCTGAACAAGCTGGCGATGGCAAATATCCCCGCCGCACAGAGCACGACCATGGGACCAGCGGGCAGCCCCTCGCCCACAAAAGAGCAGAACGTGCCCAGCAGAGCCGCCAGCACTCCGAAGAGTGCCGCCAAGGGAATCAACCGATGCAGCCGGCGGGTCATCAGTGAGGCCGCCGATGACGGAATCACCAGCAAGGCGGACACCAGCACCACCCCGACGGATTCCATCGCCACGACAATCGCCAGCGTGGTGAGAAGCATGAGCAAATAATGCAGCCACCGCACCGGTAACCCACACAACCGCCCGAAACCCTCATCAAAACTCAGCACCAGTAACCCGCGGTAGGCTAACCCAGTGAACAGCAACGTGAAAACCGTGCTTTTCCCCAGCCACCAGAGGTCCTGCGCGCTCACTGCAGCCAGTTGGCCGAACAGAAATTTGTCCACCCCACCTTTGTTTCCGGGCGGCAGCAGCGCAATCATGCAGACCCCAATCGCGAAAAAGCTCGTCAGCACCAGTCCTTGGGCCGCGTCCGACTTAATCTTGGTCGAAGCGGTAATGGCGTGCATCAATCCCGTGCCGAGAATTCCGGCCACCACCGCTCCCAACAGCATGGCCGCAGGATCCTTCGAATAATTCCACATATATCCGCCCACCACCCCCGGCAGCACGGCATGCGCCAATGTATCCCCGACCAGCGCCATCCGGCGGACCACCAAAAAGGTCCCCAGCACCCCACAATTAATCCCCAGAAGCACAGCTCCAAGCACCGCTGCCCGCACAAACGGATCGCGCAACGAAACGAATCGTCCCACATTTTCCCACCAAGTATCTGTGATTTCGAGAATCATGCTGAACTTTGCAAAGTGACTTAATTTAGTTGAGAATCAGGTGGTTACGCTACTTTGTTTTAGTAACCTCCCGCCAAGCCAACTCGCTCATGAGGGTCATTTGCCCGCCGTAGGTTTTACTAAGATTTTCCTGATGCCAAACTTCCTCGGTTTTCCCGAAGGCCACCAAGCGCAAGTTCAGTAACATCAGGTGATCGAAATAAGTCGGGGCAGTGATCAAATCGTGATGCACCACCAAGATAGTTTTCCCTTCCGCCCGCAGGTCCCGGAGCAACTCGATGACAGCGCGCTCCGTAGCGGCATCCACGGCGGCAAAGGGTTCATCCATGAAGTAGAGATCACTCTCCTGTGCCAGCGCCCGGGCCAGGAACACCCGCTGTTGTTGACCGCCACTGAGTTGGGATATCTGACGTTCCGCATACGGCAACATGGAAACTTTCTCCAAACACCGCCTGGCCAATTCCCGATCTTCCTCTTTGGGCCGCTTAAACCACCCCAACCGGCCATACCGCCCCATCAGCACCACATCCATTACATTGACGGGAAAATCCCAGTCAACTGATTCACGTTGAGGGACATAGCCCACTCGTTGGAGCACCTTGCGATGCGGCTGACCAAACATTTCCACGTAGCCGCCCGCCTTGTCCACCAATCCCAGCGCGGCCTTTAGCAACGTCGATTTCCCCGCCCCATTCGGCCCCAAAATTCCCACCAACGCTCCTTGCGGAATTTGGCAATCCACCCCGTAAAGCACGGGTTTGCGATCGTAAGTGACCGTCAAGTCATGGCACTCCAGTGCCCAGGGCGACTCTGACAGGGGGATGTGATTCATGGCTTCAACGCTTTTACCACCGTGTTCATATTCGAGAGCAACATTCCTTCCACCGTGCCCCGATCCACCTTCTGGCCATCCTCCAAGGTCACTATTTCCCCAGGCAGTCCCAGGGCGTCACTCAATAACTCCCCGCCGATTTGCGCTCCCGAATCCTTGCTAATGCGTTGAATCGTAGCCGGTGGCACACTACTTTCCACGAAAATGGCACGCACTTGTTTCTGTTTAATAGTGTCGATCACCCGGGCCACATCATTCAGTCCCGCCTCACTATCCGTGGAGATGCCTTGGACCCCCAACACCTCGAATCCGTAGGCCAAGCCAAAATAATGAAACGCATCGTGACTGGTCACCAAGAGCCGATTCCGCCGCGGCAAGGTTTCCGCCATCTTCTTTAGTTCCTCATGCAGCGCCAGCAATTTCGTTACCACCTCCCGCCCCCGCCGTTGGAATTCCTCGGTCTGGGTCGGCAGCGCTTTGCCCAACACCTTGACCAAGGCCGGCACTGTTTGTGACCAGAGCTTGGCATCACCCCAGATATGAGGATCGCTTTGGGTCCCTTCCAATTTTAGGATCCGATCTGCCGGAAGCTGATCCCCCAGGCCCAGAGTCACCTTTTCCTGCCCGGCCAGATGGTGGAATATTTCGGTCATTTTGCCTTCCAAATGCAGCCCGGAGTAAATAATGAGATTGGCCTTCTGAAGCTTGCCGACATCCTCCTGCGTCGGCTTGTAAAGGTGCGGATCCACCCCTGGCCCCATCAATGGCTTAATCTCGAAGACGTCCCCCGCCACCAGACGCACCAGATCCGTCACCATCGTCGTTGTGGTCACAATGACCAGTTTCTTGGAGGACGGTCGTTCCGGCTCCGTGGTCGAACTGGTTTGCTGGCCACAACCACTGAGCAGACCGCAAATTAAGAAGACACCAAGAACCTGCCGCTGGTTCGAGATTGCAGAAAAAAACTGAAGGAAGGATTTCATGCGAAAAGAATTAGTCCAGACTAATTTAGTTTTCAAGGACTAGTTTTTCTAATTTAAGATAAGAAAGCTGGGCTGGTTAAAATTTCCGTTGCCCTTGGGCTCATCCGCTGTTAGCTTCGGCAATCATGGCTGTTCGCACCGACCCTATCCGCTTTGAAGAATCCACTGCCGTGGAAGACTACTTGGAGCAAATCCATTGCTTGATTGAAGCGAAGGGTTATGCCCGGGTGGTGGATATTGCTGCCAATCTGGGAATCTCTCAGGCCAGCGTGACCAACATGATCCAGAAACTGGATGCCAACGGACTCGTGATCTACGAAAAATACCGCGGCACCGTCCTCACCCCGGCCGGAGAGCGCATCGGTTCGGCCATCCGCCGCCGCCATATCTTGCTGACGAGATTGTTGCAACATTTCGGTTTGGATGAAAGCACAATTTATGCTGATGTAGAGGGAATGGAACATCATATCAGCCAACCCACCCTGAGAGCCCTCGAAATGCTGACCGAGGAGCTTGAACAGTCCCCAGTCATTTTGGAACAGATCAGAGCCCGACTAAAACAGCAGAATTCCGCAAACGTGATTGATCCCTCATCTTAGACGTGGTAGCCTGCTGGACAAACTTGCCGCCCGCCCAGCCGCGTGGTATCTTTCGCCCTTCCCTCTCGTCATGCCGGAACGCCCCCGACCTCAGTCGCCAACGCCAGAAGCCGATTTCACCTTGGATCTTGACCAAGTGTTTATCCGGCCCTCTGAACCCGTGAGCCCAGCACACGCCAAGACCGAGGCTCCCAGAAATCATTACAAGCTCGAACGCAAGTCCCAGCCCCCGGTCCAGACGTTCGGACACTTCGCCAAGCCATCCATCATGACTCCGGAAAAAGTCAGCTTGGACCCCGAGCCCCAGAGGGCAGCTCCGGACGCGGCCCCTTTCGGCAAGAAAAAGCACGAGGATAAACTCCCCGAACTGACCCCCAACCGGGCTTATGAAGTCATGAGAGCTTCCTCCCTCTTGAATCTGGGAGCAGAAGGCGACCCGCACATTTTTAATCGAAGGCTGAAGATGGTTGGCCTGATCGCCCTGTTTATCATCGGGACCCTTCTCATCATCAAGCTCGCCCAGACATCCGAGAGCCAACTCCCGGAAACGGCGGTCAAGGAGAATCCAGCCACCGCCCAAGAAGCCAGAATCACCCAAGCCACCCAGACCCTGAAAGCCTACCTGTCCGCCAAGAATTGGAAGGACAAACTCGCCTATATCCTTGATGCGGAGAAACTCACACCGCGTTTCCGCGAATACTACACCGATCAACGAGGCCAGGATCCAGCCGTCAGTGTGGCAGATGATGGTCGCCCCCAGGAAATCGGAGGGAAATTTTGGTTTGGCTTCAACCTAGAGGAAGCTGGCACCAAGCGACCCATCACCGCCCGGTTGCAGGAGACCCCCAAAGGCTTTCGCTTGGATTGGGAAAACTTCATCCAGCTCGGGGCTCTCCCTTGGCCCAAGTTCAACAGCGAGCGCCCCCAAGAACCCACCCAGATGCGCGTCAGTCTGACCCCCAGCAAGGACTACGCCGGGGCCTATGCAGATCCCGCCATTTACCAAGCCTTTACCATCAGCCACCTTTCCGGCCCCCCAATCCTCACGGGTTACGTCGAGCGCGCTTCCCGGGCTGGACAGTCCTTGGACAAAGCCACCCAGGGCAACCTGCGGCCCACCAACCTGAACCTCTACTTGCGGTTCGCTGCCACCGATGCAGCGACTCAAGTAAAAATCATAGACATGGTCTCAGAAACCGCGCGCTAACTAACGCATTCCTCCTGCGTCCGGCCCCATGAAACATCTCCCCTCCCTGCTCCTAACCATCCTACTACCATTCACCGGGTGGGCGCAAGACCCTGCGCCCCCGTCCGCCCCCGATCCCGCTCCCCCCGTGGGGCCCTCCGCCCCGGCGTTGACCCCCGGACAGCTCTACGAAACCATTTCCCACGTCACCAAGCCCCTGTGGCGACAACTCTACCGGGATCACATCGAGCGCTCGGTTACAGAACGAGAAAAAGCCGCCTTCTCCCTTGGCACCGTTTCCGCCGATCAGGCCCTTGCCGCCATGGCGAGGGACGGACAACAGCTCCGCAACCTGCTGCAAGACGAACAAGCCTTCGAGAAGATGCTCAGCATCGTGGACAAGATGGCCACCTATCGCCAGAAAATCCAGATGTTCGCAGACCAAGGAGATTGGCCGGCCGTGGCCAAGACCGTTGATAAAATCCACGATCGGCAGCTCGAACTCCTCCAAGGCCTGCGCGATCACGACCTCGCCACCCTGGTCGGCAGTGGCCGCTGGCTGCGCGCCTGGCAGACCGCCGCCAAAATCGTCATTTCGAAAAAACTGACCGATGGCCAACTTGCCATTGGCTCCCCCGAACTGGTCCAGCAAACCACGGCCAGCATCAGCGCCATCATCGACCACCAACCCACCCCTACCAAATTGATGCGCCATCTGGCCAAACGATGCACCGCCCTGGACAAACTCTGGCGCGACCCCGCCACCGCAGAATCTCTTCCTGCCCGCCTCAGCACAACTCAGGAAATACTAGATGAACTCATGCGCACCGTGAGCGAGTAATCCTACCCTCCCACTTCTCCCTCCCTCCTACCCACCTAACCACCCGTTCCTCGCTACCTTCCTTACCTTTTTACCATGGAAATCGAATCTGCCCTTAACTCCGACTACGTCAAACAGTTCTCCGTCTTTCTCATCAACCGGGCAGGAGCCCTCCTTGGAGTCGTCAAACTACTGGAAGATGCCCAGATCCACGTCCTCGCCCTAAGTATCCATGACTCCGTGGACGTTACAATTGTCCGCCTTCTGGTCAGCGATCCCGATGGCGTGGAAACCCTGTTTATGGAACGCGGCATCCCCTATGGCTCCTGTGACCTCCTGGTCGTCGAACTCCGCAACGGCCCCAACGATCTCAGCAAATGCTTCCGCGCTTTCCTGGAAGCAGAGACCAACATCCACTTTGCCTATCCCGTCATCGTCCGCCCCGATGGCCATGCTCTACTGGCACTCCATCTCGAAGACACGGACCTCGGGGCCGTGGTCATGCAGAACCAAGGTTTTAAGACCCTGAAACAGAAGGACCTCAGTCGCTAGTTCGCGGAAGCTGAATGATGCCCCGTTGCCTTACTTTTTCTTTGGGGTGGTGGCGGGTTTCGTCGGTTCGAGCTTGGTCCCAGCGGGTTTTGGGGCCTCTTTCTGAGGATCGGCGGCAGGGGTCGGCGGGGTTTCGAGGGGAGTAATCTTGGGCGTCTGCTCGTTTAGACCTACCATCCATTTATCGCCCAGCTTCACCATGGACAAGACTTCGATGCTCTCAACGTTAACGCGATCGTTGTTGTGTTTGGTGCGAACCAAAATGTGGCAGAGTTTGTCCGTCTCCATGGCGACACTCAAGATGCGGAGTTTCATGCTATCGCGCACTTTCTTCAGCACAGCTGGTTCGACTGGAGTGCGCTCTTTCAGCAGACGGTGATAGGCAATGTAAAATTCCGCTCCCGATTGCTTCTCAATGTCCTCGAGTCGGCTCACTTTGAATTTTTCAACCACCATTTTCTCCTCGTCAAGGGAGGCGGTATTCTTCACGCGCTTAACATAATCGTCCCGGAGGTCTTCCAGTGATTTGGGCTCGACCAGCTTCGAGGACCCGCTCCAGTCCTGTTCCAGCATGCACTTCAAATATTCCTTTACGACCTTGACCGCAGGGTTGTTGTCGAATTCAGGGTTGGACTCTTGCGCGGCAAGCGGAGCGCAGATTAACATTAGACTTGCCGTGAGGATGGAGATGGTGCGGATAATTTTCATGTGAGCAGAGGGATGGTTTTCGGGAGTAAGGCGACTTTAGGCGAGCAGTTTTTCTAATGCGCGGCCGTATTTGACGTAACTTTCATATTGTTCGGCGGCCTTGGCGGCCGGATCCAGCGAGTCGTCAGCGGCACTGGAGTGGAAGACCACGGCTACGTGGGGCTCAATGCTGACAAATCCGGAGTAGCCCCCAGCCATGACGTCGGCCATGATTTTTTGCACCTGCCCGTGTCCTTCGCCTGGATAGCTGTAGTCGCAATCCTGCTTGGCAGGATTCCAGACTCCGTCTTTGATGTGGATATGGCTAATGGCGGGTTTGACCGCCTGATAGAAAGCCCAAGAGTCTTGGCGGTGCCCTGGATTGGCGCGATCCTCGTTAAAGACCGGGTTGCCGGTATCGAATACCCAGCGCAGCCCTGGCACTTGCTCCAACGTTTCCAGCGCATGGGGAATCGACATCCCTCCGTAATTCA
This sequence comes from Verrucomicrobiales bacterium, assembly GCA_031411295.1. Classification (GTDB taxonomy): domain Bacteria; phylum Verrucomicrobiota; class Verrucomicrobiia; order Verrucomicrobiales; family V1-33; genus JAGNEJ01. Next base: position 8,688 of record JANOAV010000176.1, read on the forward strand.
TGCAGTTCTCGTGCACCATGGTGATACCAGCATCATTGAATCGTTGGTTCAATTCGCGCAGGCGACGAAAACGTTCCTCCTGCTGCTGGTCCGCAGCATCGGAACCGTCCTCATTTTTCAAAATGGCATAGGACATGACCCGAATGAGTTTCGCGCCCAGACGGTTCATCCGCGGAATGGCTCGTTCCACACGCTCCAAGGTGAGCGCAAAGGGATCGGTAATTTTGCTCGCCCAGTTGCCGATGGTGGAACCGAAACCAGCGATTCGCAGCCCTGCCTGATCCAGTTCCTGACAAACCACCTCGAATGCCGCGTCGGGAATATCGTGGAGATTGCCATTAGGGAACCCTGGAACCTCGACGTTGCGCATCTCGATATGCTTCCAGCCCAACTCCCGAGTAGCTCTAATCTGGGTGGCCAGCGCGTTGCCGGCTTCGTCTGCGATTCCTGTGAAGATCATGTGGGTGCTATAAGTGGGAAAAATAAAAGGCGGAAAGGACCTCGAATGTGGGGACAATGGGCACGCTGTCAAGCCTGAGGAAACCTAGGCCCGCACGCCCCCACGGGAATTGTCGTCAGCTTACGACCGAGTTCATCCTTGGAGCCTTGGTTGCTTTGGCCCAAGCCGTCTCCTTAGTCCCAGTCAGAGCCTCTGCAATTATTCCAATTCGGGCAGTAGCTGCGCCACTTTTTCCTTCATTTCCTTACCTGGCTTAAACTTCACGACCGCCCGGGCCGGAATCGGCACATCCGCGCTCGGGTTATTCGGATTGCGGCCAACTTTTGGCTTGGTGCGTCGAATTTCAAATGCGCCAAAATTACGCAGCACCACCTCGTCATTATTCGCCAAATGTTTAATCACATCCTCCAAGAAGTATTGTAACACATTGAAGACCTGTTGCTGGGTCAGTCCGGTCTTGTCTGTAATCTGAACGACTAAGTCGCGCTTGGTAATAGTTGGCATATAGCTTAAAGGAAAATCCTGGGACTAACTAAATTCACGAAACAAAAATGTAAAGAGGAGTTTGGTGTCGAGCCTAGGAAAGTTCGGAAGCGAATCCGTTCAAATTCAGCCCAGCTTACGCTTGTGCTTGGTTTTTAACAACTTGTGATGTTTCTTCATGGCCTCGGCCTTCGCCAACTGGCGACGCAGCTTGGGCCAATATTCTTCGGCCACGATATAGCCGATGCAACTCTTGGTGCCACAGCGGCAGGGATGGTCTTCCCAATTCTCCAATGCAAAGCCATAATTCAGACCCAATTCGCTCCCGTGCGGAATGTCTTTGGTGGCCACATACCAAATGCGTCCACGGACAATATGGGCCTCGCAATTTGGCTCGCAGGTGTGGTTCATCAGTCTGGCATCGTTGTAATCTACGTTACCATCGATATCGTGAGTCTGATTCAGAATAAACATATAAACCGCACCCCCTCCTGTCTCCTTCGCCTTTTCCACTAACTCGGTGGCACGCCGCTCCGACTCTTTTTTGGTGACTTTTTCTCCCAGATATTCCAGAATGCGTTCTCCTTGTTTAATGTCTCGGGCAGCGTAAAGCCCCCGTCCGTGAACGGAGGATTCGTGAACAAAGTAGGCGGGTTCTGGCGGGAGGGATAGTTTGCTAGGCATGACGACGAACATGAGTTGACTTCACCGAATGGTCAAGTGTTGATGGTGGGGCTTGATTTTACCTCACCCCATGCCAGAGTAGCCGCGCACCAGCCTTCCTTTCCAGTGATCACCACCAACCGCCGCTACCATGGATTCCAGCCTCCTCACCACCGAACCGCCCAGCCCTCCTGCCCCTGCCTCCAGCGTGGATCTGGGAGAACTGAAGTCCGCCGCCGAACACGCGCTGCAGGATGCCAAGGTGAAGTTCGATGCCCTCCTCAAGGACGGATGCGCCTACGTGCAGGCCAACCCGGGAAAATCCGTGCTGGCAGCGCTGGGCGCGGGGTTTGTGCTGGGAATGGTCTTCAAGGATTAACCAATCCTCTCGACCTCCTTGCTCCCGCTTCAAACCTACCGCCATCGCCTCTCGCTCCCATGTCAGATCCCGCCACCGCATCCGCCGCTCCGCCCCCGGTAACTTTCGCCACCGTTCAGGATCGAGCCTTGGACCTCCTCAAGAATCCCGTCGTCCTGGCGGGAGGCACGGTGATTTTGGGCATTGTGCTGGCACGCTTGACCGCAGGCAAACAACTCCGGGAAAATGCCGCTCGTTCCCTGGGCGATCTCATCAAAACGAAGGCCACTGCGGCCTTTTTCCCCAATGCCGCTCCCGTTGCGGAACCCATTCCGCCACCCGTCTCCTCCCCACCCCCATCCGCAGATCCCTGGATCGCTGCGGGAAAGCAGATCTTGGACTCCGTGGCCCCAAATTTAGCGACGCAATTGAAGAAAAGGCTTGCGGAGATTTTGCCGAATCAGCATAACTGAAAAAATTCCACAGGGGCGTCGTCGCGGACGCAGAAATTTCTTTACCAACCAGCCATTCATGCTTGGGCGGATCTAAGCAAGCTCACCCTGGCGGTTTCACCATCCCCATTACAACCAACTCCATCTGAACCAGACCACCCCATATGAGTGAGGCCTTAGCTGATGCCACCGAGACCGTCTCGGTCTTGAACCATGTCAACGATTACCTGCGCCTCGGTCAGGAATACGACTGCTCCGATATCCACTTGGCCACTGCCTCCAAACCCGCTTGGCGTCGTTACGGGCACTTGCAGGCGATCTGGGAGAATGCTGCGCGTCTCACCCATGAGGACACCCACCGCTTGGTTCACACCTTTCTCACCCCCAAAGAAATGGCCCGCTTGGAAGAGCGGGGCGACGTGGACTTTGCTTACGCTACCGACTTCGGCCGCTTCCGGGCGTCCGTCATCCGCCAGCGCCTTGGTTATGACATGGCGTTTCGGATTATTAATACCCACCTGCGCACGATGGAAGAGCTGCAACTCAGCCCGCATATCCATCCGTTGATCCAGTATCACAACGGCCTGGTGCTGGTCACCGGTTCCGTCGGTTCCGGGAAATCCACCACCTTGGCGGCCTTGGTCAACCAAATTAACCACGAGCGCCACGACCACATCATTACTTTGGAAGACCCCATCGAATATGTGCTCGAGTCCAAAGGCTGCCACGTCAATCAACGGGAGTTGCACACCCACACCGAGAGTTTTGGAGCCGCCCTGCGCGCCTCCCTGCGGGAAGACCCCGATGTCATCATGGTTGGGGAAATGCGGGATTTGGAAACGATCTCGCTCGCCATCACGGCCTCTGAAACGGGTCACTTGGTGTTGGGCACCCTGCACACCGGATCCGCTGCCCGGACGCTGGATCGGGTCCTCGATGTGTTTCCCACCGACCAACGGGATCAGATTCGCATGATGGTCAGCGAATCCCTCCGCGGCATCCTTTCCCAGCAACTGGTGCCCCGGGCAGACGGGAATGGTCGCGTCATGGCCATGGAATTGCTGGTGAACACCCCCGCCGTCGGCAACTGTATCCGTGAGGGCAAAACCTTCATGCTGGGAGGCATCATGCAGACCGGCAAGAAGGTCGGCATGATCACGATGGACGACGCCCTCAAAGATCTTTTCTTCAAAGGACTCATCACTGCCGAAGAAGCCATCGCGCGCGCCATCGACCCCGATACGCTCACGACGGACATTCAAGGCGCCGCCAAAGGCCGGCGGTAATCCACCGCACGCTTAACCACTTTTATTTTACCTTTTTCTTTTTTTCGACATGGCTCATATCGACGAATATTTTCGCGTTTTAGTTGAGAGCAAGGGCTCCGACCTTCACCTCAGCGAGGGACAACCTCCCAAAATCCGGGTCCACGGGGAAGTCACCGCCCTCGATGCTGACATCCTCACCCACGATCAACTTGAGTATATGCTCAAGGAAATCGCAGAGCCCAAGGCTTGGGAGAAATACAAAAACTTCGGAGACCTGGACTTCGCTTACGAAATGGACGAGAAGAGCCGTTTCCGTTGTAACTTCTTTAAGCAAAACAACGGGTATGGCGCGGTCTTTCGTTTAATCCCGACCAAGATCGCCACCATCGAAGACCTCAATGTGCCGCAGGCCATCAAGAAATTCGCCCACATGCGCAGCGGTCTGGTGCTAGTCACTGGACCGACCGGTTCCGGCAAATCAACCACCCTGGCCGCCTTGATGGATTACATCAACACGAACTCCTCACGGCATATCATCACCATTGAGGAACCGATCGAGTTCGTGCACCAGAACAAGATGTCCATCATCACCCAGCGCGAGGTGCCGATGCAAACGCCCACCTTCTCGGATGGCCTGCGGGCGGCCTTGCGGCAAGATGCAGACATCGTGCTGGTGGGGGAAATGCGGGATTTGGAAACCATCTCCCTCGCCCTAACTGCGGCCGAAACCGGCCTGCTCGTCTTCGGCACCCTCCACACCAACAACGCCCGCAAGACCGTGGACCGAATCATCGACGTCTTCCCGGCCGATCAACAATCGCAGGTCCGCACCATGTTGGCAGCCTCCCTGCGTGGCGTAGTCGCACAGCTGCTGATGAAAAAGGCGGATGGCAAAGGCCGCGTGGCCGTCAACGAAATCCTCTTTTCCACCCCCGCCGTGGCTTCCATCATTCGGGAAGGTGCTACCCAGAAACTCTACGACGTTATCACCTCCGGTGGCGCGCTGGGCATGCAATTCATGGACCAAGCCGTCTGGGAGAAGCTCAAGGAAGGTGTCGTGAGCCCGCTCGAAGCCTACATGAAGGCGATCGACAAAAAACGCTTCAAGGGATTCCTCCCTCCAGAAATGCTCGCAGAATTCGAAGAAGGAGGCTAACGCCCACCACTTGCTTTCTGACGTGCTCCTCACGTCACCAGCCACTAACCCCAAATTATGCCCGCTTACATCGACGAATTGGTGCAGACCGCTTGCGGCCATGCCGCGTCAGATCTCTTTCTGAGCGAAGATCGCGTCCCCCGCATCAAAATCGGAGGCTACATCCATCCCCTGGGAGATCGCATCCTAACCAAGGCTGAAATGACCGCGTTCTGGCAAACCTGTGGCGTCAATCCCGAGACCGACACCGACCGGGACGTTGCCTACGTGGCCCCGGGCGAAACCCGCTTCCGTGTCAATTGCTACCGGCACAGCGGCCTGCTGGGAGCCGTCCTCCGTCTGATCAAGACCACCATCCCCGCCTTGGCCTCCCTCGGGGCTCCCACGGAGGTTCTGAAAGGCTGGCTGGAACGCAGCAACGGACTCCTGCTGGTCACCGGACCAACCGGGGCGGGTAAATCAACTACACTGGCCGCCTGTCTGGATTATTTGAACGATCACAAGGATTACCATGTCGTCTGCATTGAAGACCCCATGGAATATCAATTTACCAATCGCAAAGCCCTCTTCACCCAGCGTGAAGTGGGCAAGGACACGCCGAATTTCTCCACCGGCCTGCGCAGCGCTTTGCGACAAGCCCCAGATGTCATTTTCCTGGGAGAAATACGTGATGCCGAGACCGCCCTCATCGCCCTGCAAGCCGCCGAAACCGGCCACCTCGTCTTCGGCACGCTCCACAGTGCCACCGTGACCGACTCCCTCGAGCGCTTCGTCCACCTGATGAATGAAGAACAACGCGAAGGAGCGCAAACGCTGCTTTCCTATCAACTCATCGGCGTGCTCTCCCAGCAACTCCTCCCGGCCACCGAGGAAGGCGCTTCCGTGCTCGTCTGTGAACACTTGGAAGTCACCGCCGCCGCCCGCGATTGGATCCGCGAAATGAAGCTCCCGGAAATTCGCGAATTCATGCGCCGCAAAGATGCCGGCAACCGCGTCTTCATCGACGCCCTGGCCGAAGCCTATCAGCACGGCCGTATTTCCTACGAGACCGCCATGGCCCACAGCGGAAATACCTACGAACTGACCCGCCTGCTCCGCGGCATTTCCCACTAGGGTGCTTGCGCCTTACCGCCGCAGCGCCTGAATTAGCTCATCCAGCTTATTCGCCACCTCCAGCGCCGTCGGCGTGGGATTCACTGGCAGCAGCAGTGCCACGCCATTGCTGCTGGCGGAAGTCGTATTGATGGCATCCACCAGTTGTTGCGAACTTACATCTCCGGTCGGCCCGGTCGCACCATCAATTCCTGCTGGAATCGTGAAACTGAAGTGCACCAGCGAGCCATCGAAGAAAACGGCAGCTCCGGCCGGAGTCATGGGGCTCACCGTGGTGACGGAATCCACCGTCACATTGGCAAAGGCCGGGCCGGGTGGGCCCTGCGCTCCGGCGGGACCAGCTGGGCCTGCGGGAATGGCGTCGATCAGGCTTTGGAGCCCGGTAAACTGGGAACGGAGTTCGGCGGCATCCACCTCGGAGTCGTTCAGCGGAAGAGCAGGGTTAAAGGGCATGTCATTTAATGGTTAAGTTTAGCGGACGGGGTCCAGGTGTTTCGGTTCAAGGTTCCTAATTTACATTCGGTAAATCTCCTCCGGGTAGTGGCCGACTTTTGGAGGCCAGCGCCATGCTGAGTTGGCTTAGCGGGACGCTGGCCTCAGAAAATCGGCCACTACCTTTCACCGAGTTTCAAATAGAAGTTGTCTAATAGACATATATCCATGACGCACTAGGTGGTGATACGGGAGCCATTTCCTAGCTCAGAAGTGCTTTTTGGAAAATTGAACTTATGGCCTGGGTTAAGTAACTGCTTAAGGGGCCATGCAAACGGTTTCATCACTGAAAGGACTCTCCAAATCCTTTGGTCCCATTACCTTGATGCGGAAGGCATACTTTTTACCCGAAATCAACCCGCTCACAGTAATGGAACTCTTGGCGCTGAGCTTGGCTTGCTGCCATACTCCTGGGGCGGCGGTGTCGGAATGTTCCCGGCATTCGTAGATGTAGGTCTTGGCCTTGGGCACGGCGGTGCAGCGCACGATGATCTCTCCGGGGTTGGGTCCCATTTGGGCGATCACACTCTGGGGCACGCCCATGCTGGTGGTGGGGGTGGGGGCGGATTGGACGGGGAAGCCGGCACTCAGGATCTTGGCTTCATCCCCCTTGGATGTAAGATCCACGTAGGCGCCGCGTGAGGTGAGCAGGGCTTCCAGGGTGGTGCGCAGGGCGGCCTTTTCTGCCCGCAGTTGGGTGCCTTTGATGTCGTTTTTCTCTATCTCCTTCAGCTTGGCATCATAGGCGGCCAGCGCTGCGCTGTAGGCTGCGGCGGTGGGGTCGGGCGTTGGGAAGTCCGTATTCCCATTCATGGCATCCTCGTGGGTCTTGCCGAAGATGCTCAGGTCTGAATCGGACTTGTTTTGTAGCTCTAATTTTACTTTGGCCATATGTTTTGGTTGGATGATAGCCACTGCGGGCGAATATCGCACGCCAGAGTTGTAGAGGACTCCAGAGTTATACTGTGCCATAGAAGCAGGTAGTGGCTAAATGATGATCAAGTGAACCATCGGACAGTAGGCAACACGGTAATGATGGTTCTAAAATTATCCGTGCAGCGCAATAATGCATTCAATCATCCATGAGGTCAATAAAAAATAACATGGTCTTGAAAAAAATTTCTTAGTAGGCTAATGTCGCGTTAGTTAATGCACCTTAACCACCACCTGGCGTTTGTTCCTTGGTTGCTTTAACTCATTGCTCCTGCACCTGCCCTTATGTTTACCTGTTCTCTTCATCATCCATCCCTTGCCCATGGCTCATGGCAGCCGGAAACTGAGGTCATGGTCAGCCTCCCCTGCGGTCTTCTTCTGCCAACCATGAGCTTACGGAGTCACCACCCTGCGGTCATCGTGACTAAACTAGGATGTCATTCTTGGCCGAGCCTGAGGGTATGGCAAGTCAACGATCAGGTCATAGTCGCCAGACCATGACCTTAGGGTGCCTCCACCATGAAGTCATCCCCATGCGACCATGAGGTCATACTCGCCACACCATGAGGTCATAGTGGGCCAACCATGATGGCATAGCGGCATCACCATGATGTCAGGAAATCATTTTCTGACCATAGTTTCCATCGAGCCTCCCCCAGAAACCCTTCCGTAACCCGCTGATCTTCAGGGGTTTGTTGCAATTTAGCCTCGAATCACCTGTTTTGATCTTGCCCCCACAGGGGCTAAATGGTAAGTCGCTTTACAAGACGAACACGCAGACGTTTTAGTTTTGATCTTGCCCCCACAGGGGCTAAATGGTAAGGAGGGCGGGGATTTTGTTGGCGCTGAAGGTTTGTTTTGATCTTGCCCCCACAGGGGCTAAATGGTAAGTTGTTAGTGCGGCGACCGGGGCCACTCCGTTTGTTTTGATCTTGCCCCCACAGGGGCTAAATGGTAAGTGATTTGAGGCTGTATCCCGACTGTAACGACGGTTTTGATCTTGCCCCCACAGGGGCTAAATGGTAAGGTGATGTTGATTTCCTCCAGGAAGAATATCGCGTTTTGATCTTGCCCCCACAGGGGCTAAATGGTAAGATTGTGGCGCACTGGATCCGAGAGCGACTGGGGTTTTGATCTTGCCCCCACAGGGGCTAAATGGTAAGTAGCCGGGCCGATTTACTGGGCCCTGACTTTAGTTTTGATCTTGCCCCCACAGGGGCTAAATGGTAAGATAGTATCCGAACCG
>JANOAV010000177.1:0-4019 GCA_031411295.1 Verrucomicrobiales bacterium
ATAGTCTTCCTTCAGAGCAGCGGTCGCCCGCAACTCCTTGACTTCTGCTGGTATTTGTCTATTCATTTTCATGGTTTCTGGTTTTCATACAGGGGACTTGAACCCCATTTGGACTGCGCCCATGCTGGGCGCACACAAGGCGCGGCTGGCAAGCCTCCGGGCTCTCTCCTTTCTGCGATGACTTACCGTAATTCCAACCCTTACCTTGCGTTCCACGCGCTGCCCCGCCCGGAGGCTGCCAGCGCTTGAGTCGTTCGCCGGCAGAACTGGCTATGTCCCAACGGAAAGCAAAACCAAAAATAGTAACACAATGAAAACGCATACGATCCAAACCATCTTCGCAGCATTGCTGCTGACCATTCCAGCTACTACCTCGCTCGCCAACCTCTCGGGCAGTGATGACTTCAACGACAACAGCAAAGACCTGACAAAATGGGGCGCAGACAGCGGCGGCGCTGGACACAGCCTCAACGAAATCAATCAGCGACTCGAATACACGGCTGATGGCTCCGACAGTTTCAAAGAGCGTCCTTGGATTCTAAGCACCGGGAGCTATGTCGAGAATTGGGAGGCACGGATGGACGTGCATCTTTCCACTGCCGCACTGCCAGTAGATGGAGACGACCGCCGCTTCACCCTCGGCCTCTCGGCTGGTGGCTTCTCTGCCGGGGTCCAGTTGGAACTCAAGAATTACAGCGGCACGACGCTGCGGAGCTTCAAGGTCGGGGATGACGGCCCCGGAGGAACGGATTCGCTGGTCTCCACCCTTTCCACTGACGGCGCGGTGCGTGTGACCTTCGATGCCAGCACGAAGATTCTCGGATTTTACTACGACGAGAACGGCAGTATCGGCGGCTACACATGGACGCAGTTCGACACGATAGATACGGATGCCGTGGGGACGGACTGGGGCCTGAATGCCGCCTCGACGTTTGCTATCGCGCCCTTTGGCGAGTCCGAAGGAGTGGGCGTGAGTTCAGGAGAGGCCTACGGAGATAATTTCAACGTCGTGCCGGAGCCGCCGGATCCTATACTGCCTACTGTAGTGATTCGGCCAGCCGCGCAGATCGCATGGTCTTCTGTCGTGGGCCAGACCTACATCGTGCAGGCATCCGCGTCCATGGCCGCAGGATCGTGGCAGACAGTGCATGGCCCGGTTGCCGGCACAGGAGTCGAGATGACTTATTGCGAGCGCACAGACACATCCACCCGCTTTTTCTACCGGGTGACGACTCAGTAGCACTTATGGCCGAGCACGCACATCCGAGGGCGAACAAGGGCGCGGCTGGCAAGCCTCCGGGCTCTCTCCTTTCTTCGATGACTCACCTTAACTCCAACCCTCCCCTTGCGTTCCACGCGCTGCCCCGCCCGGAAGCTGCCAGCGCTTGAGACGTTCGGCAAAATGAAACTGCGCCCCCCAACCGATACGCTCGCTGGCTGCGTTTGGCTGCCACGGTTCGTCGACAAGATACGACATCACCTGGCCAGCACACTGGAGCCTGATTTCGTCCGTCCGTTTTGTCATCCGCTCGCTACCGACGGAGTTTTTCTTTCCCACTTCTCGCTCGAAAAGGATGAGATCATAGAGGTCGTTCGAGCATCGAACGGCGACGATGGTGCGGTTGAGAGATGGTTTCTGTCTCGGCCACGGCACACACAAGAGACGATTTCTGCTTGGAACCAGCTCGGACGCAATATCGGCAAAGAGGGATTTCCCGTGCGCCACGGCTTCTTGTGGGTGATTAAGCACTACTACGGTGGTGTGTCACCAGATCCCCGCGTTGACAGTGCGTTCACAGCAATTGCTTTTGATGAAGGCTACCTCGACGATTTACCGCAGTAAAAAGCCGAACCTTCAAAGATAGCTTTGAGCGGCTTCGCGCCTCAAAGCTATTAGTTGTTGGACAGGCCCGGTGATTCACTCAGCGCTTTCGCCCTCGGAAAGTAATATTTAGGCCAGCACATGGTATGGGGTATGGAAGGTGGACGGGGCGGCTACGAAATGGAATACATCCGCGATTGGAATTTTCGCGCGATGTATGGGGCCTGGGATGCGCTCAAGAACGTGGACAAGGTGCTGCCGAATCATGCTCTGAATTGGTCCGCCTACATCCTGGGTAAACGTGAGTCACGTCGGCTCATGGGCGATGTGGTGCTGCAGTTGGATGACCTGATGCAGGACCGTAAATTTCCCGACGGAGCCGCACCTACTGGTTGGAACAACGACCTGCATCGGCCGGATCCCTAGTATTCCAAAGGCTTCGAGGGCGAAGGCTTCATCGCCACGGCTGACCATGGAAAATTTCCTGCATCTGTGAGTGGTTGCGCGTTTTGGATTCCTTATCGTTGCCTCTAATACCAACGGCACCGTGGTCGCTCCCGTGCAGGACTTCACACTACAGTGGCACGACGGCAGCGCCTGGAAAGATATTCCAGAAGCGAAAGTGAGCGACAACAAGAATCCCACCTGGTCCACTCTGTTCAAGACCATCGAAACCACCCGCCTCCGCCTCACGATCACGGCTGCTCCCGATGCTACCTCCCGCATCTGGGAAGTGGAACTCTACGCTCCAGTCACCATTTCAAAAGAGTAGCAGGAGCGCCCCCGCTTGCAATCCACCGCGCGCGATACCCGGGGACGAGGGCATCCCTGAAACAATGATGGGGAGCGGGGGCGCTCCCACTACGCTGCGCAGGAATCGCGATCCACTAGAACATGCTGCGCAGCCAAGAAAAAGTAATTTGGGCTGTTTAAAACTTACCCAACAAAGGGGTTGGTTGCAAATTTATAATTGATTGCCGCAGGCAATTCCGATTCGTATTCAGGTTGTGAAAACAGTTAAAGATGACGGGTCTCTGAATGGTGCCAGTTAATTGACGATCCAGTTCTATCCAGTGTTCTTCCGCTCATCCCCAAACCTCCTGTCTCAATAAAAATCATTATGAAAGCCAAATCCTGCCACCACGCTTGCGCCCTCATCGGATCCCTTGCCGCCCTCTGGGCCACGCAGCCAGCCCGCGCAGCGGACTACCACTGGGATCTGGACGGAATCACTGCGGGTGCGGGAAGTGCTACGCCCAGCGGGACTTGGAGTTTGCTAGGGACCACTTGGAGCCCAAGTCCCAGCGGCACCGTTGCTACTTCCGCCGTCACCACAGCGCTCACCGATGACCTTTTCTTCTCTGCTGGAATCAATGCCACCGGGGCCTACGCAATCACCCTCACGGATACCCAAGCCGCCAGCAGCCTGACTTTTCAAGAAGGCAGTGCCACCATCAGCGGAACCAGTGGCGTCGTCACGCTGGGCGGCACCGGTGGGAAAATCACCGTCAATAGTGGGGCGGCTGCCATTATTGGAGCCAACACAGATACTGTCATTGGCGGAAGCGTGGGGCTGACCAAGCTCGGTGCGGGAACCCTGACCCTCAATGGCACGCTGGCTAGCGCCTACACGGGCGCTACTGCCATCAACGCCGGCACGCTCGCTCTCAGCGGTGCTGGAGGCGCCATCACCGGGACCACGGACATCACCCTCAACGGTGGCGGCCTCACGCTCACTAATGTTTCGGCGGAAGCTGCGGTTGATCGGGTCGGCACCTCCGCTATCACCTCCAACGGCGGCACCGTCACCTACGCTAATACCGCCACCGCCAGCACGGCCTATGCGGAAACGATCGGTTCCGTGGCTCTCACTTCTGGGCAGTTGAACGTCGTTCTCTCCGCCAACCAAAACGCGGCTACCAATACCCAGACCCTCACCTTGGGGGGACTGACCCACACGGGAAGCAGCAATCCTTCCACGATCACCTTCTCCGCATTGACCACCGGACCGAATGCCACAACTAATATGATCGCAGTCACGGGTGCCTCCGCTACGCCGGCTGGTCAGATCATCGGGCCGTGGGCCACCACCGGAGTAGCTCCCGGGTCGCAAAACATTTACGCAGTTTATAATGCCACTGGCCAGGTTGTTCCCATGACGGTTTCCGACACCGCTGAGACCACTTGGACCAATGCG
>JANOAV010000178.1:0-22587 GCA_031411295.1 Verrucomicrobiales bacterium
GCCCCATAACCACCCTCAGAAACACGCTCTCGCTACGCCCCAACGCTCGGCTACCCAATGCACCGTCCAGATGCTAACCAGTCCACGAATCACGCTTGCGTTCCGCGGAGCGGCTTTGTCCAACAAAACGGATGCAGGCAATGGCTCGAAGGCTATCTGTCGTGTCATCGACGCTTCCCGCTCGCCGTCGCCTGATCCGAAGCGTTAGGCCACATATGACGCTCCCGGAACAGTCAGTCGTTCTCGTCGAAGCCGTGGAGCAAGAGCTCCTTCGGCAAGAGGACATTGTTCGCTGGGCCGTTGGGGTCATCGTGGCAATGGACACACCGCCGGGATGGGTCATTGACTTGGCCGTTTTGAGTTCGCCGCATCTGGCTGATTTTGTTGCCGTCCTTCGCGAGCACGCATTTGTGCCGATGTCTCTACACCGACGCATTCAGGTTGTGCTTCTTGCCTATTCCACGCGCGCGCTCTCGTTTGCTGACACGTTACCCAAGCTGTTTCGCGTAGTGATGCTTGCGCATCATGGAGCGAGTCGCGATACGCTCGACGAGAGCTTAGCCGATGCTCTGGTTGATTGGGATTCCCAAGAGGACCTGAGCGTGATTGAGCCACCGCTACGCGCGAGGTTTGAGGTATTGTTCCGAGAGTATTTGGCGGATTCACAGGAGGTCGCCACTCTGTTACCACCGAGACATGAAATCGTGGACTAGCAAATTAGATTAGCATTGGGCGATAGCCCCGATGCTAACCCAGAAAGTAGTGCCGGACTTTAGTCCGTGCCGCCAAAGCAGTGCGATGCTGCCGCCCATCCAGTTACGGACTAAAGCTCATCACTCCGCTGCTTCACAAAGGAGCATTTCATGGTGGCAATATCCCACCTCCCGACGCTCCCGCAGCTAGCTCGGGCGACTTTATTTGGCAGGGGGACCCCTTTCCGTGACCTTTACGCGCCCACGCCTCGGCCTCCGTGACCCGTCCGGTGTAAATCGGCCTTTATTGCCCCTCCCGCGCCCGTTTTTGATCGCAATATTTGCCTCTGCAACCCCCTCAAACGAGACCGAATCCCAAAAATGACCGTCATTTCACCCTTCGCACGCACTGCTATTGTTAGGATGACGGTCATTTTATCTGCTGCAAGCCTCGCACCACCCAATCCAGCCCTCATTTCACCCTGCGCGAGCCTTGCAGCACCCAACCAGACCGTCAGATTACCTGCCGCAAGCCTTGCGGCAGCCGATCTGACCGTCAGAGGAGCTGCTGCCAGCCTTACATCCCCCGATCTGACCGTCATCCTAACAATAACAGCACGTGCTCCCGACAATCTGACCGTCATTTTCCGGTGCGCGAGCCTTGCAGCGCCAGATCTGACCGTCATTTTACCCTCCGCAACACCCGCTTCCTCCCTGCCCCCCGTAAATTTTCCCTGCCCGAACGCCGTGCCCCCGGATTTCCCCGCCGCATCCTCCTGCGCAGCACCCGACGGCAGGAAGATAGCCCCCAGATTCCCCTTCGCATCACCCGCGCCCCCCAAATCTAGCACCGTTTCCTGAACAACCACACCGCCCAAGCCCAGCCATGGCTCATTTTCCCTTGTCATCATCAGCGGGAGTCCCGCGCATCCGAGCGTAAATCACCAAATTCATTGACGATCCCGCCCCTCGGCGGCTAAATCCCACTATAAAATCACTCCCCTGTGCAAAAACCGACAAATCTGTCGCCTATAAAGAACCTCGGCAAAAAATCACACTCGCGTCGGTGAGCAACTAGTTCGGCCCAACTCCAGCACGTCACACGCCAAACATGAAGCTCGTTTCCATCATATTCACACTGATCTTTACTTTGTCAGCATTGGTAGCGGAGAAGCCTCCCGCGATTGAAGCAGGGTAGCCTATTTTACAGTCATCATTTCTACGGCTCATTTACCATCCAAACAAGATTACTTGGCGATGGCTTCCAGCACGTTCGGCACTGCGGTCGGCAGGATGGCCAGGAGGGTAGGACGCCAGGGATCGACCGTAAGCTTGAGTTTGCCTTGGCCCAGGAGTTTTCCAGCGCGCAAATCATAGCAGTATCCCGCGGGAACCTTGATTTCCACTGGGAGCGGTTGCTCCATGGATTCATTGCCTCCCGCTTGCGCCAATGATTCGCTCATGGAGTAGGTGATGCCGCGTTCCACGCTGATTAACAGTGCCTTGCCCAGCGTGTGGCGATAGACTCGCAGACCTGCCTCCGCCGGAAATTCTACGGACGGAGGTCCAGTCAGCTTTGCTTGAATCTGCTTCCGATAAGCTCCTCCGGCCCCTTTCATCCGGGCTTTCGGGTAATCGGCTGATTCTTCCGAGGCGACTCCCTGGTCCGGAAATGGCGCGCTGGCGCGCAGGGTGCCGTGTTCATCAAACATTCCTGTATTTGCATTCATCATCACGATGGTGCCTGCTGCTTGCGCCGCTTTGATGGCCGCTATTTCCGCATTGCTGAGGGCCAAGCATTGCGGAAGCACGAGCACTCCTTTGGATTTTGGCTTCCAGGTGCTGGTCAATTGCTCCGTGGAGACAAAGCGGGTGGAATAGCCCAAGTCTTGCAGCACCTTGCACCAGCCATCGCGCGCCTGCGCCATGCGGTTATGCTGTGATTCATAGCTGGAGAAACGCCGCACCCAAGTGGAACCATCCACCGTCGATTCCATCAGCCACCCGACCTGTAAGCTTGGTTGGGAATAGAGGATTTCCACCTCGTCCGTCACGCGCTGCGCTTTTAGAAACAGGGCCGCCAACGGGCTCGTCATATCCTTGAGCACGCTGCTGATGGCTATTCCACGCGGGGTCAGGGGAAGGTTCGGTTGTTTCCAGTCGATGCAATCCTCGCTCCACCAAACGATGCAGCCCCGATCTCCTTCCAGCAGCAAATGCCAGAGTCGTCGTGCGGCGGAGTTCCCATTGGGTTCGCCCACCGTGGTAAGAAACGTTTTTCCTGGCATGAACGAACCCAGGATCTCGCGGGAATTGCAGATGTCATAAGGCTCAATCCAATCCAGCACCTGGCTCAAGCGCCATAAATCATAGCCGCCAAAGGCGCTGGGCATCTGCGTGCCCTCAATGCCCACGGGCGTGTGCGGGTCCAGTTGATGGGCCGTTTCCCTCAGGTTGCCCAGCACACGGGCGAGCGATTGATCCATGTAGGTCCGATGATCACACCACGGAGCGAAATTCCATCGCGTGAGATCTTTCATCCCGTCTGCGGCGTTGAACTTCAGAGCCGCGAGAGCTTGCCAGTCCGGATTCCCCCGCGGCAGCGCTCCGCCACCCGATTGACGATTCTTGATTTCATCCGTCGTGAACGGAACGACACTTTCCCAGTTAGGAAATTTGGTTTCCCACTGCGCATTTAGTTTCTCCAGCGATCCATAAGTCTGCAGCAACCACTTCTGGAAGCCTGCCAGCGCCAGCGGATGGAAATCGTAATCGAACGGGTTGGCAGAAATCGTCGTGGAGAGTTCGTCGCGAATATCATAGAGCAAGGGACCATGCGCTGCATGGACTTTCACTGCCTCCCGCATCTTGCCATTGGCCTTGGCCAGCCAAGCTGGGTCATCGAAGCAATACTCCCGCACCATGGCTTCCTTCTTGCGTCCCGTCTTGGTCCAGTTGGTGATGAACGCGTCCCAGTCCTTCACGCCAGAACTCCATTTCAAACAAAGTCCCTGGTTCACCATATTCTCCACGTAATACGGCATCTTCTGATCAACGAAACGCTGCGGAGAACCATCACCCGTGACCATACCGGAGTTGATTCCCAGTTCCTTCAATCGTTCCCAAACCACTGCCGCTTGCTCAGGATGTTTCCACACGGAATCGCCCATCCATAGAATCGTCCGATACGATTCCCAAGGCCGAGGGGAGAATGCGGACTGCGCCCGCACGGTAGCGCAGGACATTATCAGCAGGCAGAGGATGAATTTGTTCATGCTGCGTTTTAGTGATTTCTTTGGCGTTCGTCCCGACAATTTTTCCACGCAATCCCGCACGGGAGGAAAGGTGGGCTAAAGTTTGTCGCCATTCGCAGCCAAGACCTTGCTCAAATGAGTTCCTCCATCGGCGGAGTAATAGAGCCCATCCGTGAACACGAGCCACCACTGTTCGCCCAAAGTTTGATCTCCAGCGACCGCAATCAAGCCGCCTTGGGGAATGGTTCCCTGGATCGGCAGCCATTGCCATTCGAAGGCCCAGACCTCGCTGCGCGAAAGTCTGCCGGGCACTTCAGGATCGAGCGCCTGGGTGAGGAAGCGCCCGAATTTCTTATCCCCCATGGCCGCCGCTGCAACTGCTGTTGTGGGCCGGAACCATTCAAGATGCTTCTGCGGAGGATACAGCGCCATTTGGGAGCCTTGGAAAACTTGCGTTTGGTAGCCATGGGCCGTGCCGTAGCGCATCTCGTTAACCGATTGCATGGCTTTGTCGAAAGCGACGTTGTAGAATCCTGTGTCCAAGCGTTCATCAGCCACCGTCAAGGTCTGCACGCCATCATGGGAAACATAGCCGTGAGCCAATTGCACCGCAGTGCTGACGTTGGCTGGTCCGCGTCCGAGTAATTCCATCCAGCGATCCGGGCAAGTGGTCACACAGAGATGCGTCCTGCCCTTGGCTGGCGCGGGGTAGTGCTTTTCCCAGGGCCAGACCGTGATGGCGGTGATACGTTCCCCCGCCACGCCTAACTGTTTCCATGTGGTTCCGCTGTCGCTGCTTTTGAAAAATCCGGCAGATTCACAGCCGAGATAAATGATGTCAGGATTTTTCAAATCAAACGCGATGATTTCTCCGCATAAGGCCGATGGACCCACGCCATCGAAGTCTCCGGTGAAGTCCAACTTCACCCAATGCTGCCCGCCATCCGCGGTCCTCCACAGGCTCCCCAGCGGGCCTCGACCGGACGCTCGCAGCATGATGGAAGGATGGTGTGGATGGATTCCCACGCTGCGGACCGCAAGGTCATCGCCCGCGAGATCGCCATTGGCTGGCGTCCACGTTTTACCGCCGTCCGTGGTTCTCATCAGTCCTCTGGCAGTGGATCTCAGGACTACAATTTTCGCATCGGACCGAGCGATGACTACCCCGGTCAGCCGATCACCCGCTGTGTGTTGCGCCACAGCCGGGGCTGGGGGAGTGCTGTCGCTGCTAATTCCTGGGCGAATCGTAAACTCCGAAACACTGGCATGATACTGTGCTCGCGCTTCCTGCGGTAATGCGCTGAAGAAGAGGCCAAGGTCCATGTCTGGGGCTGCTTTCCGGAATTGATAGGCTCCCAACTCCCATGCTTTCCCATCCACCGAACTCCAAGCGGTCCAGATGTTGCCTTCCCGCATAATGCGCAGCCACGGGCGCCCCTTCGGCAACTCATAGGAGCTGATGCGACCGGCTCCGAAGTCCGTGAAATCCGCCGATGCGCGCAAGCCATCGCCCGCGGTTTGCACCAGATGGAAATCCTGCCCCCAGCTCCAATTTCGTTTCTCGCCATGTTCCCGTGCAGTTAGTCCGACCCAAGCCCTGCGGTTCACTGGTTCGCCTTTCGATCCGTTGTAATCATCAATCCTGCAAGTTGCGGTGAAGTCCCCCGTGAGCTTTTGCGTTACGGTATGCATGCCATTGCCAAAGAAGCGAAACGAGTGCGCTCCCGTCTGCCACAGCCCTGCAGAGGCTTGGTTGTCGCCCACATTGCGGACGCTCCACGGTGCGTCCACTGGCTTACCAGTGACCTGCAAACTCACGGGTGCCGAATCTACCGTGTGATTCCCATCGAAGCGGACGCGCGCCCACAGTGTGTTCGTGTTCGCTGGCAGTGGCCCTGAATATTTCAGTGCGGGGCCATCACTGGCGGCTAGCTCAAGCGGGCCTAGAAAGAGCACCGTCCGCTGCACGGCATGTCCGTTTGCGGTCACCATGACTGACACATTAGCGGTGCCGTCACCCAAGGCGGTAGCCTGTAACGCGGGGGAGGGATAATCCTGCGCGTTGTTGGTGCTCAGTGCCTGTAACCCAATTTCTTGGCGCGGTAAATTCGGGCCTTCCCACTCGACGCGGAAATTATGTCCCGGTAACGCATCATAGAGATACGTCAGGGAGATGGCGTGCTCTCCCTGCGCCAGGTGTTGCACCGCGGCCCGTTGCGTGCTGCCATACTGACCATCCCAAAGTAGGGTCGGGACCTCATCGATCTCCAGGCGATAGCCCCCGTCAATTTGCGCATGGAAAATATACAAACCGTCTGCGGGCACACGCAGCAGACCTTTGAAGACCAAGGCGTAGCCAGCGTCCCGCTGTTCCCGCACCCCAATGTCGAATCCCCGGGCCAAGCCTTGTCGCACCAGTTTGCCCTGTGCGATTTCTTCCAGGTGGAGCCAATGGTGTTGTTCGTTTGGCTTGAGGATTGGTGAATCAAAATAATTCACGATGCGTTTCGTATCTTTATGAAACAATTCGTAGGTCAAACCCGGAAGGGCGGCCTTGGCTTCTGGGACTTTGCGTGGCGGTGGCAATACTTTGGCAGTGACGATGATGGGGGCCGTGGTTTGATCAAAGACGTCGGTCAGCGTGAAGCGAACGACTGGCGTTGCCAAGGTCGATGCGATCAGCGCCTCGCGCTGAGTTGGCATCCGGGCCTCGTGCACGATCTTTGCCGCGCCCGTGCAGGCTGGATTGTCGAAAACTTCAATCTTGTAGCCCAAGGTGGGAGCGGACGTGGGCGGCACGCTCCAAGTGACGGCTATCTGGGAACCGTTCGTCTGAGCGCTGACATCGTTGACCATTGGTTTATCCAAGGTTGGCGTGGATGGTTGCCTGACGGTGAACGTGTGCTTTTGATCGCCTGCCAGCGGTTTGCCGGTTAATTTCTGCGGCAGCAAATCAGGTCGCTGGGCATATTCGATGGCGGCAAATTCATGGTCGTCTTCAGTCACGGTATTCACTATCACATACTCAGTCTTGTCGATACTGATGCTGTTACCAGACTGCCAGCGACCATCCTTGCGGAAATATCCGAAGCGTCGATGGAGCGAACGCACTGCCTTCTCGCTGGTTAGGGGTTCAATGAAGCCGCTGTTTCCCGTAAACGACGTGGCTGGAATGGGCAGGCTCGCCAGGGCGATCAGGTGCCATTCGCGTGAAGCCTGATCCTTGATCCAGCGGCCCACCAAGGCCTGCCCCTCACCTGGAACGGGTTGCCAGACCCGTGCCAGCATGGTGAACCAACGTTGCGATTTAATGAAAGGCCAACTCTCGCCACCGAGCGTGGCGCTTAGTCCCTCGCCTCCATAGATGTTTTTCAGGAATAAATTCGGGGCAGATTCGATGAATTTGACGGGCGCACCAGTCGCATCGCCACCCCAGAAAGACCACACCGATCCCGGTTGGAACGCACGCTGAAGATTCTCATCAGGATTGGGCAGGGAACCTGCCGCATCCGGCACCGTGGCGGTGAATCCCGCATAAAACGTCACGTTGTTAGGCTTGGGGTTGAAGCTGGAATTCCAATTCGCGTAATACGTCCCGGATGGCCACCATGGCCAACGCAGGTCCATCATGATCATGTCCGCTCCGTTCTCAACGTTTTCGCTATACCACGTGGCCTCGGCTTGCTGGCAGAGGAGGAATAAGTGCAGTAGCCCGATTTTTATGGCGCGTGGAAACATCCGTGAAGCTTACTTGGTCGGATTGGGAACGGAGGGCAGGGCAAGCCCGTTATTTTGCGCCCAAGTGCGCGCTGAGGGCGCGTCGCGCTTCAGCCACTCAGTCATGCCGATGCCCACGGAGACGGTGCGTTTGCCCTCGTCGGCCATGTTTGCCGCCCAGGTTAGGGCTCCGGCGGGATCGTTGTCGAAGGTGGCCAGGGCTAAGCCAGAAATGCCAGCGTCGCGCAACTCACCCGGCGGTTGCCCACTCAGCCAACTGGAGGCAGCGGCGGGATCTTGCTTCGTCCAGTTCCACATCACGCTGCCCAGGGCTTGGTTGGTGGCCTCGCCTGCGGGCTGATTAACGGTCCACTGGGCTGCCGCCGTAGGCGATTGAATCGTCCATGGTTCGACCACAGATTTTATCAAACCACCAGTAATTTGGTCCGCAGGAAGTTGCTCCAATTGCTTGGCTGCGGCCAGGGGATCGTGGCTGGCCCATCCGCTCATGGCCCTTTCCATGGCTTTGTGGCGATCCGCTCCTTCCAGGGATTGCGCCCAAGTGTAAGCTTGTTGGGGCGACTTCTTGGCCCACGCTCCGGCAATGTCTCCGATCACATTTTGCCGCGCCCCACCAGCCTCCAGTTCGTTCGCCAGCTTGGCCGCGGCGGCGGGATCCGTGCCTGCCAACGTTGCCAGCACTCCCACATACGCCCCGCCCCGCTGGTTCTCGGGCAGGCTGCGCGCCCATGCCAAGGCGGCAGCGGGATCTTGCCGCACCCATTCTTTGCCTACGGTTCCGGCCAGAATGTGGCCGGCCATGGGAAAGTCCACCAGCTTGTTATCGCCCGCCATCAACCAAGCGGCGGCACGCTGCGGATCCAACGCGGAGAGACTGGCCAGGATGCTGGCGCTTTCTTCGCCTCGTTTCTTAAAATCCAACTGGCTCAGATGGGCGTAGGCCGCATCGGGATGCTCTTTGGCCCAGCGCGTCAGCAACAAATGGCGCACGAGTTTCGCCTCGGGATCCCACTCGGGCGATTGGTCACTCAGCTCTTTGAGAACGGCTTCGATCATGTGGTCCGGAATCTGTTCGGCATACCCTAACAGCGCGTTCAGCCGACTGGCGGGATCGCGCTGACTGAGTATTTCCTGCAAGGAAGCAGGCCCGCTCCCGGGGATTTCTGTCGCTGCCGCGCTCGTCATCAGGTGGCCGCCCTCAGTGGTAACAGTGCTGGACGCGATCTGCTGCCGCTGCAGGCTGGAGAGTTGCTGCAGGGTTTGTTGATGCTGGAAATACTGCACCGCAATGACAGTCAACGCGGCGGCAAGGATTGCTGGGGTAATTAATTTCGATGGGCTCATGAGAATCTAGGAGGCTGCTGGCAATTGGACGACTTGAAGCGGACGCCTCAGCCTATAAGGCAGCAATCGACGGTCGTTGGCAATGTTTCTCGCCTAAATTTGCATGTTTGCGGGAAATCGAAACTGTTCAAAAATTTTTTCCAAGCTTCATGGAATCTAAAGGTTCCCTATGCCATACTAGTCGTAACTTTTTGTCCACCCATGAAACTCCTCTCAATCCTCGCCCTCCTAACCAGTCTGACGGTGGCCCACGCCGATCCTCAGTTGACCTCCTGGTTCACCGCCAACTCCGGCAAATATGCCCGCATTTATCAAACGGCGGCTGCGGAAAGCGCTCCGACTCCGACTACTTCCACCACGTGGTCCCGTGGGCAGGGCACGGTGTCCAGCCCGACGTATGCGGATGTTAATGAGGTCAACTACTCGCCTAACTGGGTTTACATTCGTAGCACCGGGCTCGCTTCGCACATCATGGGCCCGTGGTATTTGGATGCTGCCAAGAGTCAGGATTTCCCTAATTTCCCCGCCAATACCGCTACTGCCACCTCAGTGTATCGGATTCCCCGTGGCCCCTCCATTCCCACCACGAAGGTTAACACCGGATTGGGAGCTTCTGGGATCATGGTAAATGGCGTTTCCATGTTTGATAGTCGCGATGCGTTTTCCTATCGCAATGCTTCAACAACGGATGCCACACCAGTGAATGGTCTCACTGGTGATGGGATTTGGAATCGGGACGGTTGGCACAATGAGGGGGTAACTTTCGATGCTGCGCTGGCGCACCAAGCTGGAAAGAATTACCACTATCATGCGCATCCCATCGCGCTGCGCTACCAGTTGGGTGATCATGTGGATTACACCCCCAGCACGAATCGTTACACGGAAAGCACCGCTGCCGTCACCACGCATTCACCTATCGTGGCCTGGGCAGCGGATGGTCTGCCGGTTTACGGGCCCTACGGTTATTCCAGTCCGCTCAATGCCAGCAGCGGTGTTCGACGCATGATCTCCGGCTTCACGCTGCGGAATGGCACGAACGGCACCACCGCCATCACGGTGCGCCAAGTGCTGCCGCTATGGGCGCAGCGGATTCAAAGCAAGCCAACCCTAACGGCAACGCAATACGGTCCAGCAGTGAGCGCAACCTATCTTCTGGGTCACTATATCGAGGACTTCGACTATCGGGGCGATCTAGGGCAAACCTTGGGCGTGGATTTCGATCTCAATGAGCAAAATGTCCGCTTCTGCTATACGCCAGAATTCCCCACTGGCACCTGGGCGTATTTCACACCGATCAATGCCGATGGCACGCCGCAGTATCCTTACACCACGGGTCGCCAATACTATGGCACGCCCAGCGGGGGAGCCAGCACCGTGGCGACGATGAACGCAGACACGCCACTCACACAGCAGTTCCTAGGCGGAGCAAATGCTGCATTGACTATCCCTAACACGCCAACAGTTTCTGGTGGGACGGTTTACCTAACGTGGAGTGCCGTGGAAGGTGGAACCTACTCGGTGGAGGCTTCCCCGAATCAATCCACCTGGACGAGCAAACTCACTGGACAGGTGTCCACCGGCATTTCGAAGGACGGCAGTTACGCTGCGATTGGCACCACCAGCACCGAATACGCCCGGGTAAACCGGACCGCGCTGGCGACCTACGATGCCACTGGTCAAACGGCCGCCACTGTGGCGCAGAGCACGATCAAGAGTTACTCGCTCACGCCGAATACGCCGCCCACTATTTCCTCCGTGGCAAATCAGTCCATCGCTATGAACAGCGCCACCAGCGCGCTGGCTATTACCGTGGGCGATACGGAAACAGCCGAGGCGAGCCTGACCATGAGCGGTAGTTCTTCGAATGTCGCGCTGGTGCCTAATGCGAATATTGCTTTCGGGGGAAGCGGGTCGAGTCGCACCGTTACGGTCACGCCAGCACTCAGCCAGACGGGGACGGTCACAATTACGCTAGGGGTAGATGATGGTGCCACCACGACGAGCACCACGTTTCTCCTAACTGTCACGGGAACCAATACGTCCCCCACTATCACTGCCATTGGGAATCAATCCACCAACCAGAATACCGCCACCAGCGCGATTGCCTTTACCGTGGGAGATGCGGAAATTTCTCCGGCCAGCCTAACGCTCAGCGGGAGTTCCTCGAATGTGACCTTGGTGCCGAATACCAATATCGGTTTCGGCGGCAGTGGAGCCAGTCGAACCGTCACGGTTACACCAGCCAGCAATCAACTCGGCACGGCCACCATCACAGTGACCGTGAGCGATGGCGCGGCCACCGCAAATCGGAGTTTCACCTTAACCGTGATTTCCACCGCTCCGACGATCAGCAACATCACCAACACCCCGGCCACCCCCACCAGTGCTAATACGGTAACGGTCACAGCCGCCGTGGCGCCTTCTGCGGGGCGCACGATTTCCTCCGTGCAACTAACGTCCAATACGGGCGCGGGCGGCACCACCACCGTTTTCAACGAAACGATGTCCTCGGTGGCGGCGGCAGCGCCTTGGGCGGGAACCAATGCCAACAATGCTTGGACCGTGACGAATCCCGTTGGTGCAGGAGGACCAGCGCCTCCGAGTCCTTTCAGCCAAACGGCGGCGGCAAATCGCACCCCGGTTGGTTCAGGAAACCAATTCGGCCTTGAAGCCGTGGGCGGTCCTCCGTTTGCAAATATTGGGGACGGTTCGGTGGCCAATGCGACAAATATCAACGCGACCGGGACCTCGGGCAATGTGCAATTTTACTTGGCAGCGGTCAATCAAACCGCCACCACCGGATGGAATTTCCAACTTTCCGCCAACGGCGGCACGACATGGACGACGCGACTCACGGAATCAAATACGCCCCGTGCAACGCATGCGTTGTTTACCTACAATTTGGCAGCGACGGAATTAGTCAGCACGCTGCGGATGCGTTTTCAATTCGCAGGTGGAGGTCCCGGAGGCACCGGAACGTTCCGTGTGGATGACATCAAAGTGGCCACCACCAGCAACAGCGCTCCCGCCGCAGTGGCCATGTTGGATAACGGCCTGAGTGGCGATGGTGCCGCAGGCGATGGCGTCTATGGAGTCGTGCTCCCAGCCCAAGCGACGGGCACCACCGTAACCTATACGATCGCTGCCACCGACAGTGCTGCCACAGCGACGACGAGCGCGAGCAATTCCTACACTGTGGTTGCTGCCGCACCCGTGCTGGCCGTCACGCCAGCCACCGGATTAACCTCCAGCGGCCCGCAGGGTGGGGGATTCACGCCAGCCCTTGCGAGCTATACGCTCACTAACACAGGAAACGCCTCCATGAGCTGGACGGCCACGAAAACGGCTGCTTGGCTAACGTTGTCTGCTCCGAGTGGCACCTTGGCTGCCGGAGCCACCGCCAATGTGGATGCCTCCATCAACACCTCAGCCAATTCACTAACTCCCGGTGTCTATCCGGATACGGTCACTTTCACCAACAGCACGAATGGAAATGGCAATGCCACGCGCGCCGTCAGCTTGACGATAAATTCCACCACCGCACCAGCGGCGCCTGTCTTGGCCGCTCTTACCAGCTATAGCATGGGTTCCACCAAGACCATTTCCTGGCCAGCAGCAGCGGGGGCTACGAGTTATACCGTGCAAATTTCGACGGTGGGAAATTTCAGCAGCATCCTTTCCTCACAGACGGTAACCGGCCTCAGTGTTTCGTTCCCCAGTCTGAGTAACGGCGTGACCTATTACTATCGTGTCTTGGCGACAAATAATATCGGGTCCTCAGCTTACAGTAACGTAGTTTCTTCCACGCAGGACACGGCCCTGCCGAACGTGGCCATCACTTCGCCTGCCAGTGGCATTTCAACTGCTACGAACACCGTTATCGTCAACGGAACCAGCGCGGACGCGCAGTCTGGCATCAGCGCTGTGACGGTAAATGGCGCTCCGGTTACCACCTCGAATAACTACGCCACCTGGACCATCACGGTTCCACTGGGCTTTGGTTCCAATGCCCTAACTGCCGTGGCCCTCGATGGTGCGGGCAATGCCGCCACCAGCCCCATTGTCATGGTTACGCTCACCGCAGCGCAGACCTACAACCCGCTCATCATTCCAGAAATCATGACTGGCACCAACTTCAATCTGAATCTGCATCAAACGACCAAGCAGTTCCTCAGCGGGGCTGCTACCAACACCTATTCCTACAACAATATGCAGTTCTGGGGCCCCACGCTCATCATGAACAAGGGGGATTGGGTGCAGTTAAATGTTACCAACAACCTGCTGGATACCACTACGACGCATTGGCACGGATTTCACATTCCTGCCATCATGGACGGCGGTCCACACCAAACGATTCCAGCCGGCACCACCTGGTCTCCCAGCTTCAAGGTGGACAACAACGCCGGCACCTACTGGTATCATCCGCACCTTCATGAGTTCACTCAGAAGCAGTTGAGCTATGGTGCGGGCGGCCTCATCATCATTCGCGATCCCGAGGAATCAGCACTCAATTTACCGCGCACCTATGGCGTGGATGACATTCCGCTGGCGCTCACGAGCCGACGTTTCACCGGCAACCAAATCGTGGCCACTGGCTCCGAATATGGGGATCAAATGGTGGTCAACGGCACCCTGAGCCCGCAAGTCACCCTGCCGAAACAATACGTGCGAATCCGCATGTTGAACGCGGAAATGGAACGCAGTTACAATCTGGGCGTCACCACTAGCACCGGGGCGGATCGCACCTTCTATCTCATCACCACGGATGGTGGCTTGGTGAATGCGCCCATTGCCCTCACCCGACTGACCCTGGCCGTGGGCGAACGGGCGGAAATCCTCCTCGACCTAACAGGCGAAACCGTGGGTGCCACCTTCGATGTGAAAGCCTACAACTCCGGTCAGGCGAATGATTTCCCCGGCGGGGAGCCAGCCACCGCTGGACAATTCGGAAGTTTGTTGAACAACACCACCTTCAACATCCTCCACGTCGTCGTCGGAGCCACCATGGCTAATCCCGTCACCACCCGGCCCACTACGCTGAAGACCAACACCTTCTGGACGGATGGTCAGCAAACCAACACCCGCACGCTTACGATCACCAATGGTTTCCCTGGCGGACTGCCCTTCAGCTTTGATAACCAAGTGTATTCGCCCACCCTCTTCAACCAAACCGTGAACCTCAACGCCATTGAAAAATGGAACATTACAAACACTTCAGGCTTCAGTCACTCCTTCCACATTCACGACATTCAGTTTAACCTCATTTCCCGCACCGGAGGGAACAACGCCGGGCTCAAAGCCTTTGAGGCGGGTTGGAAAGACGTGCTCTTCATTGGTCAAAATCAGACCGTGAGTTTCATCACCAAATTCGATCACTTCGCCAGCAACACCAATCCTTTCATGTATCACTGCCATTTCCCCAGCCATGAAGATGCCGGGCTTATGGGGCAGTTCATCGTGAAGAACAACGCCGTGGAAGATCTTGCCATCGCCAGCTTCACCCGCACGGGAACGAGCAACCAGATCCTGCTCAACTTCAAAGCCACGCCCGGCACCACCTACTCCCTCATGTATTCCAGCGACCTGACCACCAGTAGTTGGAAGGAAGTCGGCAGTGTCACCAGCGACGGCACCTCTGCCACCTTCACAGAAACGGATCCAACCCGCCTGGGCCAGTCCCGAGGATTCTATCGTGTAACTGTGCCTGCCATCACGCAGTAGCAGCGGAGCAGCCTGGTCACAAGGTGGCCCTAGCCCTGCCTCAAATGCGTGGTCGCCATGCGATAACTCTTTGACAAACGCGTGGAAAATTTATACAAACCTCGGGGATGCCTCTCCGCTTTTCCCTGCCCCTCCTCGCGTTCTTCTTTTCTGCCTGCCCAGTCCACGCAGCGGGCACGTTCTCCACGACCACGCTCACGGGCGATGCCAATTCCGGGGTGGCGGCGGATTCGGCGTTTACGCATGCGATCAATGTTTACGATGCGGGAAATGTGAAGGTGAACGGGGCGGTGTTCACGGGATCGGGCTTGGTTGCGAATCCGACGACGAATAACTACAGCACGACGGGTTTCAATAATGCCTTCACCGGCTTCGACGCGTTGGCGAACGATGGGATCAGCGGGAGTGTGGGGGCCTTGATGACGAACTTTCTCTACAATGGAAATCCAGCAACCGTCACGCTGAAGAATCTGCGAGCAGGACAACAATATGAAGCGGTCTTTTATAATGCAGCGTTTGGCGGCCCTGGGGTGAGGTTTCAGACGATCACGACCACAGACGGTGGATCGGTGGTGTTTGATCAAAATGGGATTCCGGGGAGTTTGTTGAAATATTTGTTCACTGCGACGGGGTCGTCGCTAACGATTTCCATCACGCCGACGCTGCCGGGCAATACGTTTCACCAATACGCCTTCAGTAATCGTGCGGTGGGCTTGCAGGCGTTGTTCACGGACAATTTCTATGCACCTTCGAATCCCTCGACGATGGATCTGAATTTCAATGCCGCAGCCCGGCAAGGTGGGTCACTGGTGCAGTCCGGGGGAACGATTCCGTGGGTGGCGGTGGCGAATACCCAGGTTGGAAACACTACAGGAGCAGTGGATGCCGGAAACTATTTGCTGACCGCATTCGGCACTGGCAATGCCGCGTTGAATCATAATTTCAATGGCGCGGAGACGGCCGGGGGAATTTCCATTTCCTTTGATCTGGCACCAAACATTGGCGCACAGGCCGCTGATAACTGGAGTGGCATCGCTCTGGGGCAAGCATCGGCCGATAAGAGTGGTGCGGTCAATGGGCCGCACGCGCACTTCGGGCTGCTCTTTCGGGGCAATGGGCAACTCCAGGCCTTCGATGGAGCGACTAATCTAACGCCCGTGGAGCCAACCCTGGGTTACAGCGCGGTTACGGCGCAGTTGCAGCATTTCGAACTTCTGATCACAGATTCCATCGATGCGAATCCATTCAATGGCAGTGGCGAAACGCGCATCGAGGTGTTTGCGAATGGGGTCTCGCGTTATGTTTATACCAAGACCGGCGGTGGGTATGCCAACAATTTCCTCAACTTCCAAAGCAGTCATATTGGAGGCGTGGATAACTTAACCATAGCGCGCTTGAATGCCACTCCGGCTCCACCTGTCTTCTCGCTGCAACCTCAGGGGCAGTCTATTTGGATGGGGGATGCGCTTTCGTTATCGGTTGCGGCTACGGGGTATCCAGCGGTGAGTTTCCAGTGGTATCGCGACGCGGTGGCCATCTCTGGTGCGACAGGCAGTTCGTATTCCATAATTGATGCTACTGGGGCCGGTGGTTCCTACACGGTAATCGCTACGAACTCACAAGGTTCCGTCACCAGTAATGCAGCGGTGGTTAATGTCATTGCCCCGACCCGTCAGCAGCGGACTTGGGAGAATGCTGGTCCGTCTTCGAGGCGCACGGCGTTGGCTATTTCCGAAATTCACTATCATCCGCCCACCCGACTGGATGGACGGAATTTGGAGTTCATCGAGTTGTATAATTCGAATCCGTGGATGGAGGAGTTGGCAGGGTATCGCTTCACGGGCGAGGTGGACTATACCTTTCCAGCGGGAGCGCAAATCCCCGCCAAAGGCTACGTCGTCGTCGCCAAAGTGCCCAACGATGTGATGACGGTGTATGGCCTCACAGGAGTGTTCGGTGGCTTCACCCAGAGTTTATCCAACGAAGGCGGCACCTTGCGTCTGCGCAAACCAAGCGATGCGATTGTGCTGGAAGTTTCCTGGAACGACCATGCGCCCTGGCCGGTCGCAGGCGATGGCACCGGGCATTCGATCGTGCTCGCGCGTCCAAGTTATGGTGAGGCTTCGGCCGCCGCGTGGGACGCCAGTCCTAGTATCGGTGGTTCCCCCGGAGCGGCCGATGCCGCCCCCAGCAGTCCGCAGGATCACGTCGTGATCAATGAGGTGCTGGCACGTTCGGAGTTGCCTTTGGTGGATTTTGTTGAGCTAAGAAATGGTGCTCCCTTTGCGGTCGATATCTCTGGCTGCTTCCTTAGTGATGATCCTGCCGTGCTGGGCAAATATGTCATCCCCACCGGGACTACGTTGGCGGGCGGGGGAATGATTTCATTTACTGAAACACAGTTAGGTTTCGCTTTGAGTGCCGAGGGGGAGACCTTGTATTTCACCAATGCCGCCGGCACGCGGGTGCTCGACTGTGTGCGTTTTTCAGGCTCTGCCGTAAATGTCAGCCTCGGAAGGGCCAATAATCGGGAGGGCACCTTCCTACCGCTGGCCAGCTCCACTCCTGGCACCGCAAACTCTGGATATCGCATGCCTGAAATTTTGATCAGTGAAATCTTCTATGATCCCATTAGTGGCGACGATCTGGACGAATGGCTGGAGCTTTATAATCCTGGCGTGGCGGCAGTCAGTGTCGGCGGATGGGAATTCTCCGATGGGATTGGATTCACGATTCCGGCAGGCACTAACATCGCAGCAAATGGTCGCTTGGTGATTGCGAAAAATGCCGTTCGCACGCGGTCCAACAATCCTTCCGTGGCCGCAGGCTCGGTGGTGGGCGACTATGCGGGGACGCTCGCGAATGGTGGAGATCGGATCACGTTGGTGCGGCCCGAGACAGTTGGTTTGGTGACTATTAAGGTGGAAGTGGATTCGATTGCCTATGTGAAGGCAGGTCGGTGGAGTCGCTGGGCTGCGGGTGGTGGATCGAGCCTAGAGGTTAGGGATCTACGAGAGGATAGAACCCTCGCAAGTGCGTGGGCGGACAGTGATGAGAGTGCCAAGTCCAGCTGGACGACCGTGAGTGTGAATGGGCCACTGGACTTGGGACACAGCTCCGTGAGCGCGGCGGATCGGGTGCAATTTTTCCTGATGGGAGCCGGGGAAACATTGGTGGACAATGTCACGGTGGCTCCGGATGGCACAGGCAATGTCGTCGCGAATGGCGGCTTTGAGAGCGGCCTCACGGGCTGGACGTTGCAGGGAAATCAAGCGAGATCCTCGCTTGCCAGCGGATTGGGCATGGGCGGTGGAACTGCGCTACAAGTGCGCGCCAGCGATGATGGCGAACCGGAGGGGAATCGGATTTACTCCGCGCTAACAAGTAGTCTGGCCGTCAATTCCATCGCCACCTTGTCTGCCAACGCCCGCTGGCTGCGGGGTAATCGGGAGCTGATTCTCCGACTGCGCGGGGGCTTTCTGGAAACATTAGCCACTCTGCCGGTGCCCACGAATCTGGGCACCCCAGGTGCCGCCAATAGCCGCGCGCTGTCCAATGCTGGTCCGGCCATCCGTGAGGTTTCGCATCGCCCGTTGTTGCCGCCGACGGGAGTGCCAATACGGGTTTTTGCTCGTGTCAGTGATCCCGATGGCATCGCTTCCGTGACCCTAAAGTGGCGACTGGAAGCGATCACGGCATTCACGAATGTCACCATGCGTGACGACGGGCTTAGTGGCGATATTTTCCCGAACGATGGCGTCTACACCGGAGTCATTCCCGCGCAAAACACCACGGCACTTATCGTCTTCCGCGTGGAGTCCACGGATGCCGCCACCGCTGCTGCGAGCGCCAGTTTCCCGCCCGATGCTCCGAATCGCGAATGTCTTGTCCGCGTCGGGGAAACCGATCCGGGCGGAGATTTTGCAGCGTATCGGATGTGGCTGACCTCGGCCAATATCACGAGCTGGACGAATCGCGAGAAGTTCGGCAATGAACCGCTGGATACCACATTCATCTATGGTCGCACCCGCGCGGTCTATGGCTGTGGAGTGTGGTATGGCGGCAGTGAAGCGAGCACGCCCGGCTTCAACGGCCCGCTGGGGACCCTTTGTGGCTATAATTTGCTGCTGCCTTCAGATAATCGCGTGTTGGCGGAGGATCACTTTACACTCGATTTCCCGGTGCGCGATGTAACGGATCAACGGGAGCAACTCATGTTCTGGATGGCGGAGAAACTGCGTCTGCCTAACCTGCATCGTCGCTACGTCCAGTGCTACCTCAACGGCACGCGCCGCAGTTCCAATTACGATGATGTGCAGCAACCAGACCAAACGTTTATCGACCAGCATTTCCCGAACGATGGCGGAGGCCACCTTTACAAGACTAACAACTGGAATGAAGGGGCAGACAATGCCAACTCCACCAGCGCGGGCGTGTCGAATCTGCTGCAACATTACGATTCCGGCGGGCAGCACAAACTGGCGCGCTATCGCTGGAATTGGCGCCCCCGGGCGGCTAGTTCCGCCAATGAGTTTGGAGATATGTTTACGCTGATTGATGCCGTGAATGCCACGACGAATTATCAGGCGGGGATTGAGGCCGTGGTCGATACCGAGAACTGGATGCGGACATTTGCCTTCCATGATCTTTGTTCGTTCTGGGATGCGTTTGGTAATCCCAACACCAAGAATACCTATCTCTACAAGCCACAGGTGGGGCGCTGGACGCAATTCACCTGGGACATGGACGTGGGGCTGGGAGTCTTTAATGACCCCACGAATGCGGCCCTGTTTCCGTCGACGGTAGATGCGAAATTGGACGCCCTGCAAGCGTATCCGGCCTTCCGTCGCATCTACTGGCGCACCGTGCATGAAGCGCTCGCCACCTTTTTCAGTGGCACTGGGGTGACTCCGCAGCTCCAGAAGAAATATGACGCCCTCGCGACCAACAATCTGGGGCTGACCTCGCCCTTTGTGGCCAGTGGTGCTTATAATTTGAGCATTCCCCAATGGATCGACCAACGCCGGACGTTCCTGCAAACGCAGTTAGATACCGTGGCAGCCACCTTTGCCATCACGAGTGCAGCCAGTGTTACCGTGACAACCCCAAGCGTGACGATCACCGGGAATGCTCCGGTGAATGTTGCAAAACTAACCATCAACGGAGTGGAGTTTCCCGTGGCGTGGCCCACGGTCACAAGTTGGAGTATTACCTTGGTGCCTACTCCAGGTTCCAATCCCTATGTTGTGCGGGCTCTGGATTACAACGGAGCCGAAATTGGCGCTGGCACCGTCACGATAAAT
This sequence comes from Verrucomicrobiales bacterium, assembly GCA_031411295.1. Classification (GTDB taxonomy): domain Bacteria; phylum Verrucomicrobiota; class Verrucomicrobiia; order Verrucomicrobiales; family V1-33; genus JAGNEJ01. The sequence continues at coordinate 20,053 of JANOAV010000178.1, forward strand.
TTCACGGGAGTAAATGCCTGGCCGGCACTCCGCATCAATGAATGGCTCGCCAGCAATGGTGGCAGTGCCTTGGATCCAGCGGATGGGAAATCGGATGATTGGATCGAGCTGTATAATCCCACGGCCAGCGCGGTCAATCTCACCGGATGGCGCATAGAGGACAGCGGGACTACCTTTACGATTCCATCAGGTTTTAGCATACCGGCGGCTGGTTACCTCATCATCTGGGCGGATAACGAAACAGTGGAAAATGCCCCCGCCACGCGTCCTGATTTACACGTGCCCTTCCAACTCAGTGCCTCCGGGGACAGTATCACTCTAACCGCCCCCGACTCGACCGTGATCGACACCGTAACCTTCTCCTCCCAGAGCCGTGACGTTTCCAACGGCCGCTGGATCGGCAGTGGCAGCACCGTCGTCACGCTGGACGCACCCACCTTCGGAGCCACCAATGCCTTCACGCCACCCACGCCTGCGATAGCCTCCCACGTTTCCAATGCCCAGGGATTCAGCATGACCTGGGTCACGCTACCGGGTGCGCAATATCGTTTCCAAAGGTCCTCGGACCTTGCACAATGGACTACGCTGGCAACCCTGACCGCCGCCACCACAGAGGCCACCGCAACCGATGGCGCCCCACTGCCCACCCACAGTTACTACCGAGCTGTGCTTGTCATCCCATAATCGCATCGCGTGTGGCCGCAGTCCGCTTGACTGCTTGACCCGCGCTTTTACTTCTGCGAACAAATCGACTCATTAGCCAACCCTTCAATCGCGGTCCTACCGCTGGATCAACCTTGCGTGGCGAAGTTGTCAGGAGCTGACGGAGTGATGCCTTCGCACCCAGCCAACGCACTGGGAGTTGGTGTTGGTATCCAACGCTGAATACTGCGCGGGCGAACGCTTCATCCCGTGAGGTTCCGCTGCGTTGGTAGCTGAAGACCGTATTGATCCGCGCGCATCGATGCCCGCGCGCCAGTTGACCCACGGACCAGGCGTAATCCTCCGCGGTGGGAATTTTTTCGTCGAAAGGTAGGGATTCCCACCGGGAGCGGCGGATCAGGCCCATGCTGTTACTGTAGATGGAACCAATGCGCAGACTTTTTAGCTGGAATTACCGCCGCAGCGCTTGAATCAACTCATCCAGCTTGGCAGCCACATCCATAGCTGTTGGACTGGGGTTGGCTGGGAGCAGCAGACTCACCCCATTGCTACTGGCGGACGTGGTATTGATGGCATCGGTGAGTTGGATGAAGGAAACGTCGCCCTGCGGGCCGGTCAGTCCGTCCTGACCCACGGGAATGTTGAAGCTGAAGTGGACAAACGAGCCATCGAAGAAAACGGAAGCGCTGGCTGGAGTCGTAGGGCTCACCGTCGTGACGGAATCCACCGTCACATTGGCAAATGCCGGACCTTGCGGGCCTTGCGGACCTGTCGGGCCCTCGGGTCCGGCTGGACCAGCGGGCACGGCATTGATGAGATTGAAGAGTGCTTGGAGCTGATCGCGAATTACGGCGGATTGCAGCGGGGCATCAGTGGCGGGGAGTGAGGGATCGAAGGGCATGGGAAATTTAGGATTTAATGATTTAGGATTGATGATCGTGGCAGGACATGCTGGAATTCCTGCTAGTAGAAGTGGCTTGCCGGAGTTCTGAGCATCCAATTGGGAGTTCGGAGCACCCAAATCGGAGTTCGGAGGGACCTTTTAATACCTCCGAGGGACTTTTTAGTAGATCGGATGGACTAATTGGGAGTTCCGAGAGATTAATTAATACCTCTGAGGGAGAATTTAGGACCTCGGAGCGAGTAATTGGGTGCTTTGAGCAACCAATTAGGTCCCCGCTGGGACCTTTTAGGGGTTCCGAACTCCCAATTACTCCCCCGAAGCTCCTAATTTGTTGCCCGCAGGGACTAATTTCTCCCTCCGGACAGGAAAGAGGGAGTTCCGAAGCAGCAGCAGGCACCTCAGAACTCCCTCATGCTCAATGAGTTGAGCAAACTTCGTGGCCGGGACGCCCAGAAGGTGGACCGCACAGTCCTCTGTGCGGTCCAATGGCCAAGCCTTCTGGAAGCTCACCGCACAGAAGTCTGTGCGGACCAGTGTGCCCGGCATGGGCCTGAACTAATGAACATGAAACGATGACCTCGGAGCTGATGAGAGCAACCGTAGCCGAACCCCAAGTCCGAGGCCGCGAGGCGCAGGATGAAAGAAGGGGAAGGCAAACCTGCGACCATAGGAATACGAACTGGCAGCGAGGCCTGCTGTGGGCGGCGAGCGTCCGAGTAAACGCGAAGCCCGAAGCTCATCAAGACACAGAGGGTAGAGCCAGATGGAATGCGGGGAAAGTTCAGGTCCTTACCCGGGGAGATCTCTTGTGCGAGAGCACAGGAGAAGTCAGCAGAGGCCGTAGTAGCGAAGAGGTCCCCGGAAAAGGGGAAGGAGCGAAGGGCCGAAGGAACCACCAGCAGCGCTCTATGAAGAATTGCACCACGGGGCCAACCATGCCCGGACGTCAGCAGGCCGTAGCGGCGAAG